>JAJDAR010000343.1 GCA_029261775.1 Deltaproteobacteria bacterium
GGGCAAGCCCTCCGTCCATCCCGAGACCCTCGTCGCCCGGGCGGGCGGCGCCGTCGACGAGCAGTTCGGCTCCGTGGTGCCGCCGATCTTTCCCAGTGCGCCCTATCGTCGGGACGCCACCGGGCGGTATCTCGGTGGCCACAGCTACAGCCGGGACCAGAACCCGACCTTCGATCCCGCCGAGAGGTTGCTGACCGAGCTCGAGGGCGGGGCCGACGCGCTGCTCTTCGCCTCCGGCATGGCCGCTGCGAGCGCGGTGCTCGAGGCCCTGTCACCCGGTGCGCACGTCGTCGTGCCGAGCGCCATGTACTGGACGATCCGGCGCTTCCTCGAGGAGCTCGGGGCCGCGGGCCGCCTCGACGTGAGCTTCATTCCGACGGGTGATCTCGATGCGCTCGGTGGGGCGCTGCGCCCGAACCGGACGGAGCTCGTCTGGGTCGAGTCTCCCGCCAACCCCCGAGGCGAGATCACCGATCTGTGCGCGGCCGCCGAGATGGCCCACGCCGCCGGAGCGCGGATCTGCGCGGACGGGACCCTCGCGACGCCCGTCCTGACCCGCCCCCTCGAGCTGGGCTGCGATCTCGTCCTGCACTCCGCCACGAAGCAGCTGAACGGGCACGCCGACGTGGTCGCCGGGGCTCTGGTCGCCGCCGAACGGGACGCCTTCTGGGGCCGGGTGCGCCATGAGCGCGGCATGCGCGGGGGCATCCTCGGCCCGTTCGAAGCCTGGCTCCTGCTGCGGGGCATGCGCACCCTCTACCTTCGCGTGCGCGCATCCGCCCGAGGCGCGATGGACATCGCGGAGGCGCTCGTCCGCCATCCCGCGGTCGTCGGGGTCGACTACCCGGGGCTCCCGGATCACCCCGGCCACGCGATCGCCGCCCGGCAGATGACCGGGGGCTTCGGCCCGGTCGTGTCGTTTCGCCTGGGCAGTCCGGAGCGCGCCCGAGCCCTGGCCTCTTCGCTGCGGCTCTTTCATGACGCCAGCTCACTCGGTGGCGTCGAGAGCCTGGTCGAGCACCGCGCGGTCGTCGAAGGGGAGGGCAGCCCCGTCCCCGACGACCTGCTTCGTCTCTCGATCGGCATCGAGGAGCCGGCAGACCTGATCGAGGACCTGATCCGGGCCCTCGACGGCCTATCGCCTTGAGAGGCCGCCCGAGCCGGACGTCGGCACCGGGAAAACCCCCAAGCCCTGGTGGAGAGGCCCGATCAAGCGCCTCGCACGGGTGGTCGTTGCAAGGGCATGGACCCGAAGCGAGAGACCGCAGGTGGGGGTGACGCCGTATCGCTGGATCCGGCTCAGGCGGTCGCCCTCGCGGATCGCATCCGGGCCCGCATCGCGGAGCGGCCCCCCGAGCTCGTGGCCCTCGAGAAGCTGCTGCCGGGGGTCGAGACCGGTCGCCTCCGACTGCCCGTCGTGGCGGGAACGCTCAACCGGGTGATGGGCCTGATGAACTCGGAGGAGGTCGAGCTCGGCGAGCTGACCTACGCCGTCGAGATGGATCCGCCGCTCGCCGCCAAGATCGTCGGTCTCGCGAACAGCGCGGCGCTGCGCGGATCGGATCCGGTCCTGAACGTGCGGGATGCGCTGATGCGGATGGGCCTCGGCGAGGCACGCAACCTCGTGGTCGCCGTCGCGATGCGCTCCGGGGTCTTCGAGCTTCCGGGCGCCCAGAGCGAGGCCCAGGCACTCTGGGAGCACTCGGTGGCGACGGCGCTCTGCTGCCAGAGCCTGCTCCAGGAGATCCCGCCCTGGCAGAGCTCTGGCTTCCTCCTGGGTCTGGTCCACGACGTGGGTCGCATCGTGCTGCTCGGCTTCCTGGAGGAGGCGGGGCGCCGTTCCGTGAAGATCCGGCGCCTCGCGCCCGAGGCGCGCGCCGCCTTCGCGGAGGGGCTCCACGCCGAGGTGGGGGCCGTGACCGCGACCTCGTGGCGCTTTCCGGACGCCTTCGTTCAAGCGCTCCGGCTTCATCACGAACCCGATCTCGCGTTGGAGCCGGGCATCGAGCTGACCGCTGCGCTCTACTGCGCCGACACGCTGGCCCACCTGGCCGCGCGCCACTGGAAGCCCGGCACCTCCGATGCACTGGATGGGCAGGTCACGGCGTTGCTGGCGCCCCTGGGTCTCGGGCTCTCTGATTGCAACCGCCTGCTCGTCGAGATGGAAGGCGGTCTCTCCGCGCTCGCCAAGCTCGGCTGACGCAGGACGGGGCTCTGGATTTCTGCGCGGCCCTGCCCGACCATGGGCGCCGTTGCAGGGGCCCCGATGACGTCGCGAGAAGACTGGAAGCCGATCCTCGACGAGCTGGCGCGGCGACGCGGGATCGCCCGGGGCCTCGGCGGCGAGGAGCGGGTCGAGCGCCTGATGACGGCGCGCGGCAAGCTCGATGCACGCACCCGTCTCGATCTGCTCTTCGATCGCGGCAGCTTCGTCGAGATCGGGCCGCTGGTCGGAGGGACGCAGGCTCCAGCCGACGCCCTGGTCGCGGGCTTCGGACGGGTCGATGGTCGGCCGGTCATGGCCGCCGCAGAAGACTTCACCGTGCTCGGAGGCTCGATCGGTTCCGGCTCGATGGCCAAGCGCTACCGGGTCTGTGAGCTGGCCGGTCAGGAGCGGGTGCCCCTCGTATTCATGCTCGACGGCGCTGGCCACCGCTTGACCGAGACCCAGCAGTCCCCGGGGCGGGCCCCGAACGACCTGCTCTCGCTGGCCGACCTGTCGGGCCAGGTGCCGATGGTCTGCCTGGTGCTGGGTGCCTCCGCGGGACACGGGGCGCTGACCTCACCGCTCAGCGACTTCACGGTGATGAGCCGGGCGGGGGCGATGTTCACCGGCGGCCCTCCGCTCGTGAAGTCGGCGCTCGGCGAGGACGTGACCAAGGAGGAGCTCGGAGGGCCGGCGGTCTGCGAAGCTGCGGGGACGGCCCACAACGTGACCGAAGACGATGCCGGCGCGATCGCCCTGGCCCGGCACTACCTCTCCTATCTGCCCTCCCATCGCGGCGGCGCGCTGCCCCGTCGCGAGGGGCCCGACACCGGCCCGCGCCTGCTCGAGGATCTCCTCGACGTGATCCCGCCGAGCGATCGCAAGCCGTACAAGATGCGCAAGGTGATCGAGCGGCTCGTGGACGAGGGCAGCTTCTTCGAGATCCAGCCCGGCTACGGGGCCTCCCTGATCACCGGCTTCGCCTTCCTGGGCGGGCGCTCCGTCTGTCTGGTGGCGAACGATCCCTGGGTGCGATCCGGCTCGGTGGACAGCGCGGCGGCGATCAAGGCGATGGACTTCTTCGGGACCGCTGACGCCTTCGGACTGCCGGTCGTCTTCCTCGCCGACAACCCGGGGGTGATGGCCGGGACGAAGGCCGAGCGCGAGGGCATCCTCAAGTGGGCGGGCAAGATGTTCCAGGCCCAGCATCGCCTGCGCGTGCCGAAGATCTCGGTGACCTTCCGCAAGGCCTTCGGCTTCGGCTCGTCGACCATGGCGGCGAACCCCTTCGACCATCAGACCCTGATGCTCTCCTTCCCGGCCGTGACCATGAGCTCGATGCCCGCGGCGCCGGGGGGCCGGTCGGCGAACCTCGATGAGCAGACCCAGCAGCGGGTCGAGGATGCACAGGCCGACGGCCCGTGGCGGATGGCGGCGGGCATGGGCTACGACGACATCATCGACCCGCGCGAGCTCCGCAACGCGCTGCTCTCGGGTCTCGAGCTGGCCGCGGCGCGCGCTGGAGGGGCAACCGGGGCCTGAGGGCCGTTCAGGCCGAAGCGCCGTGCTGCTTGGCCGGTCCGGCCTTCGGCGCAGCCGCGCCGTGGTCGGGCTTTCCGCTGCCCTTGGAGGGAGCGTCGGAGCGGCCGGCACCGCCCTTCATCTGCACGCGGCCGTTCAGCTGTGCGCCCTCGTCGATGCGCAGCTTCGGGGCGCGCAGGTTGCCCGTCACCCTGGCCGTGTGGCCGAGCTCGATGCACTCGTCGGCCTCGATGTTGCCGATCAGCTCACCGAAGACCACCACCTTGCGCGCCTTGACGTCCGCCTCCGCCTTGCCGGCCTCGCCGATCAAGAGCTGGTGGCGGCCGAGATGGAGGGCGCCCTTCACCCGGCCGTCGAGGATCAGGTCCTCTTCGCCACGGACCTCGCCGTCCACGTGCAGGCCCGGGCCGATCAGCGCCGAGTCCTGTTTGCGCGGTGCGCCGCTGGACGGGTAGCGGGGCTGCTCCGGCTCCGGGGCCTGCGCCTTGCGCGGGGCTTCCTCGCGGGGTTCGGGGGTCCGCTCGGGCGGGGAGGCCTGCGGCCGATCCTTGTCCGATCGATCGAAGAGCGCCATGGGCTCGTCCTTTGATTCCCGGGAGGTGGCTCGCGGCCGCGCCGGGTCGGCGCTCGCGGGGATGACGGACGCAGTCCGCACCCGAGCGAGCCGGGAGTGTACCCGCCGTCACGTTCGTGTCCGTGACCTTCGACACGAACGGCCGTGCGCTAGCGTGCGGGTTCTCCCACACGAGCGCTGGACAGGAGCCAGGATGAAGATCGGGATGTGCCTTCCCTACATGGAGCGGAAGTTTCCGCGCGAAGACATCCTCGCGTGGTGCCGAGGGATCGACGAGGGGGGCTTCTCCACCGTGGCCTGCGGCGAGAGGGTCACCGGCCACACCTTCGACATGCGGGTGCTGCTCTCCGCGGCGGCCGCAGTGACCGAGCGGGTGAAGCTGATGCCGACGCTCTACGTGCTGCCGATGCACTCGGCCGCGCGGGTGGCCAAGGAGATGGCGACCCTCGACGTGCTCTCCGGCGGGCGCACCGCCCTGACGGTCGGCGTCGGAGGGCGCGAGGTGGACTACCGCGCGATCGGTGCACCCTTCGAGCGCCGCCACGCCCGGATGGACGAGCAGGTGGCGGAGCTGCGGCGCTACTGGTCCGGCGAGCCGCCCTTCCCCGGGGCGGACGAGCTGGGCCCGACTCCCGTGCAGCCGGGAGGTCCGCCGATCTTCGCGGGCTCGATGGGGCCCAAGGCCGTGCGCCGGGCGGCCCGCTGGGCCGACGGCCTCTACAGCTGGTCCGGCAATGGCGAGCGTCGCGAGATCGAGGGCCAGCTGGCGGCGGCGCGGGCAGCCTGGGAGGATGCGGGCCGAGCCGAACCGCCGCGGCGGTTGGTCGGCTTCTGGCTCTCCCTGGCGGACGATGGGGCCGCGCGCCTGTCCCAGTACGTGTTCGAGTACCTGAAGGTCTTCGGCGAGGAGCCCGCGAGGGCCGTCGCCAAGACGATGACGCGCAGCACGCCCGATGCGGTACGGGCCGCGCTCGACGACATGGAGGAGGCCGGCGCGGAGGAGTGCCTGCTGGTGCCCGCGACCGCCGATCTCGCCGAGGTGGACCGGGCTGCGGAGATCCTGGCCCGGCGATGAGCGTCTGGCTCTGGTGGAGCAGCGGCAAGGACAGCGCGTGGGCGCTGCACCGGCTCCGAGAAGAGGGCGCGCCCGTCAGCGGTCTGGTGACGACGGTGAACGTGCGCCACGAGCGGGTGGCGATGCACGGCGTCCGTCGGACCCTGCTCGAGGCGCAGGCCCGGGCGGCCGAGCTGCCCCTCGAGATCGTCGAGATCCCCCATCCGTGCAGCAACGCCGAGTACGAGGCGGCGTCGGCCGCGCTGATCGAGCGCGCGCGCGAACGGAAGGTGGAGCAGATGGCCTTCGGCGACCTGTTCCTCGAGGACATCCGCGCGTATCGCGAGGGGCTCCTCGCGGGCACGGGCATGGAGCCGCTGTTCCCGCTCTGGGGTCGCGAGACCGCGGAGCTCGCCCGGGCGATGCAGGCAGGAGGGCTCCAGGCCTACATCACCTGCCTCGACCCGAAGGTCCTGCCACGCCAGCTCGCCGGCCGAGCCTTCGACGCTTCCTTCCTGGACGAGTTGCCCGCAGGCGTGGATCCGTGTGGCGAGAACGGCGAGTTCCACAGCTTCGCGTGGGACGGCCCGATGTTCCGGGAGCCGATCCCGGTCGCGCCGGGCGAGGTGGTCGAGCGCGAGGGCTTCGTGTTCGCCGACCTGCTGGCCGCCGCCTGAGCCGCCCTTTCGCGGACGCTCTCCGCGGGTACCGTCTGCGCATGCTGATTCGGTTCCTGCTCGCCGCGACCGTCACCGTGTTCGGACTGGTCGGCTCGGCCTCGGCGCATGGTCCGACGATCAAGCTCTCCTACGGCCAGGTCGTGCCCGCACGGCTCACGATCCGGGTCGGCGACACCGTGCACTTCCACAACAC
Source organism: Deltaproteobacteria bacterium (assembly GCA_029261775.1). Lineage (GTDB taxonomy): Bacteria > Myxococcota_A > UBA9160 > UBA9160 > UBA6930. The sequence continues at coordinate 6,250 of JAJDAR010000343.1, forward strand.
GAACCTCGGGGGCGGGGACTGCACGCTCGTGTCCCAGACCCTCGAGGCGCCCGTTCTGGCACCGGGCAAGGGCTGGCACCACACCTTCACCGAGCCCGGCGAGCACGCCTTCCACCTGAAGGAGCGGGCCAGTCGCCAGGGCCGGGTGCGGGTGGTGCCCGCCGCGGATTGAGCGGCCCAGAGGCTTGGCGGTTCCAGGCGCCGGCCTCGACGCCTAGAGGTTCTCGACCTCGCGCTCCAGCAGATCGGCGAAGCGCTCCCGCGCCGCGGCGCGTCGGGTGGGCAGGTGCCCGGACGGCCACAGCCCGTCCACGGCCTTGTACTCCCGCAGGACCTGCTTCGCGATCGTCAGCTTGTGCACCTCGGTCGGGCCGTCGGCGATGCCCATCACCTGGGCGCCGACCATCATCGCGCTGAAGGGCATCTCGTTCGAGACGCCGAGGGCGCCGTGGATCTGCATCGCCCGCTGGGCGACGTCGTGATAGACCTTCGGCATGGCGACCTTGATCGCCGCGATGTCCTTCCGCGTGCGCTTGTAGTCGTTGTACTTGTCGATGAGCCAGGCCGTGCGCAGCACCAGCAGCCGGAACTGCTCGATCTCGATGTAGCTGTCGGCGATCTTCTCCTGGACCATCTGGAACTCGGCCAGCCGGCCCTGGCGGGTCTCCCGGGACAGGGCCCGCTCGCACATCATGTCGAAGGCCCGGCGCAGCTGGGCCATGGTGCGCATGGCGTGATGGATGCGGCCGCCACCGAGCCGCGTCTGCGCGATCACGAAGGCGGAGCCCGGTTTGCCGAGCATGTGGTCCGCCGGCACGCGCACGTCCTCGTAGCGGATGTACGCGTGGCTCGCGTGCTCGTCGCTCTCGGTACCGACGCCCACGTTGCGCACGATGTTCACGCCCGGCGCATCCGCAGGGACGATCAGCATCGACATGCCCTCATAGGGGCTGACGTCGGGGTCGGTCACCGCCATCACGATCAGGAACGATGCATAGCGGGCGTTGGAGGAGAACCACTTCTCGCCGTTGATCACCCAGTCGTCGCCGTCCTTCACCGCGCGGGTCGTGAACAGCGTGGGGTCGGCGCCCGCATGGGGCTCGGTCATCGAGTAGCAGGAGGAGATCTGGCCCTCGAGCAGGGGCTGCAGGTACTTCTCCTTCTGCGAGGGGCTCCCGTAGTGCGCGAGGATCTCCGCGTTGCCCGAGTCGGGTGCCTGGCAGCCAAACACCGTCGGAGCCCAGCGGGAGCGCCCCAGCAGCTCGTTCATCAGCGCGAGCTTCAGCTGGCCGAAGCCCGGCCCGCCGAGGTCGGCCCCCAGGTGGCAGGCCCACAGACCCCGTTCCTTGACCTGCTCCTGCAGGGGTCGGACGATCGCGAGCGCCTGCTTGTCGCTCTTGTCGTAGGCGTCGCCCAGCACGAAGTCGAGCGGCTCGACCTCGTCGCGCACGAAGCGATCGATCCACTCCAACTCCCGTTGGAATTCCGGCTCGGTCTCGAAGTCCCACGCCATCGCCAATCCTCCCCTCGAAACCACCCACTCTACCACGCCCCTCCCAAGCCCCTCGAGATCGGGGCCGTTGACAAAGGGGTCGGGTCGCTCGGTCAACATCCGGGGCTGGCCAACGGGTGACGCGTTCTCCGAGGGTGCCGAGCGCGACCTCGGGGGAAATGCGGGCTAGCGTGTTCCCCCGTGCCTACCGAGATCGTCTTTTCCGGGAGCCCGCTCGACCGGCTCGACTTCCGTCGCCGCGACGAGGCCTGGATCACCGAGCGCCTGTCCGAGGACGAGACACGCATCCTGCCGGTGTGGCGCCTGTCAGTGCTGGTGCGGGAGGACGAGCCGCGTCTGGCCTGGGCCACGCCGGAGTTGCGGGAGTCGATGTCCTCCGGTGTCGAGCCGGTCTTTCTCGGCGTTCGCGAGGAGGTCGCGCACTTCGCGGCCGACCTCTCCAACCTCGAGGATCCGATCGACGAGCTCGGGCTCGGCGGGGTCGCGAGCTTTCCGGATCTGCGCGCCATCGCGAGCCAGCTTCCCGCCGGCGATGCCGCGATCGCCGCCCACGCCAGGCACCTGATCGACTGGCACGCGCGCCACGGCCACTGCCCGGGCTGCGGTTCGGTGACCCGGCCACGCGACGCCGGCTATGCCCGAGAGTGCACGAGCTGCTCCGCGGAGCACTTCCCACGCACGGATCCGGTGGTGATCATGCTCGTCGTCCGCGACGGCTGCTGCCTGCTCGGTCGCCAGGCGAGCTGGCCCCATCCCTTCTTCTCGGCCCTGGCCGGCTTCGTCGAGCCGGGCGAGACCCTCGAGGAGGCGGTGCGCCGCGAGGTGAAGGAGGAGGCCGGCATCGACGTCGGGGCCGTGCGCTACCTGGCCTCCCAGCCCTGGCCCTTTCCCGCTTCGCTCATGATGGGCTGCCTGGCGGAAGGCACCAGTGAGGCGATCCAGGTCGACGGAGTCGAGCTGGCCGAGGCGCAGTGGTTCAGCAAGGAGCAGGTGAAGGCGGCCTTCGCGGGTCAGAGCGAGCAGCTCGGCGTGCCGCCCGCGATGGCGATCGCCCACCAGCTGCTGCGCGCCTGGGTGGAGGACGGCGAGTCCGTCGGCTGACGACGGCTCGGCGCGTCCGGAGGAGCAGAGCATGGCGTGGACCAACCTCGGTGTACCGAAGTGGGCCTTCCGCAAGGGCCTGACGGACCTCGGCAACGGCGCCTACGCCTACTTGCAGCCCGACGGCTCCTGGGGCTGGAGCAACGCCGGCCTGGTGGTGGACGGCGACCAGTCCCTGCTCGTCGACACGCTCTTCGACGTACCGCTCACCCAGCAGATGCTCGACGCAATGCGCGACGCGGAGCCGCGCGCCACCGCGCACATCGACCGCGTCGTGAACACCCACGCCAACGGCGATCACTGCCACGGCAACGAGCTGGTCGCGGACGCGGAGATCATCGCCAGCAAGGCGGCCGCCGAGGAGATGGAAGAGCTCCCGCCCGCAGTACTTGCCGCAATCGTAGCCAACACCCGCAACGACGACTCGCGGATGGCGCGCTTCATCCAGAAGGCCTTTGGACCCTTCCAGTTCGAAGGGATCCAGCACACGCCGCCCAACCGCACCTTCGAGAAGGAGCTGTCCCTCGAGGTCGGCGACAAGCGGGTCGAGCTTCTCGAGGTCGGCCCCGCCCACACGCGCGGTGACGTGCTCGTCCACGTTCCCGCCGATCGCACGATCTTCACGGGCGACATCCTCTTCGTGGAGGGAACGCCGATCATCTGGGCCGGCCCCGTCGGCAACTGGATCGCCGCCTGCGACCGCATCCTCTCCCTCGGCGTCGAGACGGTCGTCCCCGGTCACGGTCCGATCACCGACCTGCGAGGGGTCGAGGCGGTGAAGGCCTATCTCGAGTACGTCCACGACGAGGCTCGCAAGCGCTACGACGCCGGGCTCTCGGCGCTCGACGCCGCCAAGGACATCGAGCTCGGCGACTTCTCCGCCTGGAGCGACCCCGAGCGCATCGCGGTCAACGTCGACACGCTCTACCGGGAGTTCTCCGACGGTTCCGCGACGGACACCGGCAACCTGCTCGCCGCGATGGCCGAGCTCGCCGACCTCTGAACAAGGAAGGGCCATGCGCTACCTGCACACGATGGTCCGGGTCAAGGACCTGGACGCCTCGCTCGACTTCTACTGCAACCAGCTGGGCCTGGAGCAGGCTCGCCGCGTCGACGTCGAGGCCGGCCGCTTCACGCTCGTCTTTCTGCACCCGCCCGGTCAGCCCGACGCGCAGGTCGAGCTGACCCACAACTGGGATCCCGAGGAGTACAAGGGCGGCCGCAACTTCGGCCACCTGGCCTACGGCGTGAAGGACATCTACGCGACCTGCCAGCGTCTCCAGGACGGGGGCGTCACGATCCACCGGCCGCCGCGCGACGGTCACATGGCCTTCGTGCGCTCGCCGGACGGCATCTCCGTGGAGCTCCTCCAGGAGGGCAAGCCGCTGCCGCCCCAGGAGCCGTGGGCCTCGATGCCGAACATCGGCGAGTGGTGAGCGTGGGCGAGGCCCACCCCGACGACGGCTTCCACCCGCCCACCAGTGACGATCCCTACTGGACCGAGACCTGCTGGTTCACCTTCGCGGTGCCCGAGCGCCGCTTGTCGGGCCAGCTCTACCCCTTCTTCCGTCCGAACCAGGGCGTGGCGGCCGGCGCCTGCTTCGTCTGGGACGAGCACGGCTCGCAGCCCTGGAACGTGCTGTACGGGAAGAACTTCTGGCACCTGCCGCTGCCGGAAGGTCAGGACCTGACCGACCTCTCGCTGCCCAACGGCTGGCGGCTGAAGTGCCTCGAGCCCCTCTCGACCTACGAGCTGCACTACCTCGACCCCGACGCCCAGGAGCTGGAGATCGATCTCGTCTTTCGCGCGATCTGCCCGCCCAACTACCTGGGCGAGAGCCACCTCGACCAGCCGGGGCGCTACACCGGCACGATCCGCCTGCGCGACGAGGTGATTCCCGTCGACTCCTTCGGCTTTCGCGATCGCTCGTGGGGCTCGCGCGACCAGTTCGGAACCGATCTCAGCCACTCCGGGGCGCCGCGTGGCGGCTACAGCTACGGCACCCAGGACGAGGGCAACGCCTTCCATGCCATCACCATGGAGTACGGTGGAGCGTGCATCGTGATCCACGGCTACCTGCTGCGCGATGGCGTCTACGCCAAGCTCGCCTCGGGGCGGCGCACGGTCCTGGCCCGCGAAGCCGGGCTCGGCTGCCCGAGCGAGGTCCGGCTGGAGGCGACCGACGAGCAGGGCCGCCAGCTGGTGGCCACGGGGCGCTGCCTGAACCGCCTCGGAGTGCACCTGAACCCGAACCTCTTCACCTGGAACTGCCTGACGGACTGGCAGTTCGACGGCGCCCGCGGCTACGGCGAAGATCACGACAACTGGAGCGCCCCGGCGGCGCGGAGCTTCTTCCGCACCGAGTTGGGGCATCCGGATCGACCCAACGGAGAAGGAGGCCTGCGTGGCTGAGCGAGACGCGGCGATCGTGGGCATCCACGAGCATCCGTCGCGAGACGTCGAGGGGACCCTGAGCCCGCTCCAGATCAAGGCCGAGTGCGCGGAACGCGCCCTCGCCGACGCGGGCCTGGCCTCGAAGGACGTCGACGCGATCTACGACGCCGGGGATGGCGGCATGATGTCGGGGCTCGGGATCTCCGAGTACCTGGGCCTCCGCCCCGACGTGATCGACACGACGATGGTCGGGGGCAGCTCCTTCGAGTTCCACGCGGCACACGCCAAGCGAGCGATCGCGGCGGGCAAGGCCCGCGTCGCGCTGCTGACCTACGGCTCCACGGCCCACAGCAATGCCTTCGCGATCGGCGTGGGAGGCCGCGGCGGCAGCGGCATGCCCGGGCCGGCCGAGAACATGGAACGCTTCTGCGGCATGACCCTGGTCTCGAACTACGCGATGGTCGCACGCCGCCACATGCACGAGTACGGGACGACGAGCGAGCAGCTGGCCGAGATCTCGGTCGCCACCCGCGCCCACGCCATGCGCAACCCCGAGGCAGTGCAGGCGATGACCGACCTCGAGTTCCTGGACATCCGCGAGACGACCCTTGCCGACGTCGTCGGCTCGCGGATGATCGCCGACCCCCTCCACCTGCTCGAGTGCTGCATGATCAGCGACGGCGGGGGGGCCGTCGTGATCGCCTCGCCGGACGTGGCGCGTGACTGCGCCAAGGCCCCGGTCTGGGTCCTGGGCGGCGGCGAGGCGACCAAGTACCCCGAGAACGGCGGCGACATCACGACCAGCGCTGCGGCCCAGTCGGGTCCGGTGGCCTTCGGCGAGGCCGGCGTGACCCCGGCCGAGATGGACGTCGCGATGATCTACGACTCGTTCAGCATCACGGTGCTCACCCTGCTCGAGGACCTGGGCTTCTGCAAGAAGGGCGAGGGCGGCTCCTGGGTCGAAGGAGGGCGCCTGCGCTTCGATCGACCGAAGGACGGGCCGGCGCTCAACACCGACGGGGGAGGGCTCTCGTCCAACCACCCGGGCATGCGCGGCATCTTCCTCCTGATCGAGGCGGCACGGCAGCTGCGCGGAGAGTCGTGCTCGCAGGTCGACGATGCGAAGCTCGCCGTGGCACACGGCAACGGCGGCATGCTCGGCAGTCGGCACTGCGCCGGCACCGTGATCCTGGGGAGGGACTGAGGTGGCCGATCCCAAGAGCGAGCCGCGACGACCGCTGCCGAACGCGAAGGAGCCCGACACCGGACCCTTCTGGCAGGCCACGAAGGGCCACGAGCTGCGCTTCCAGCAATGCGACGACTGCAACGAGGTCGTCTTCTACCCGCGTCGGCACTGCACCCGCTGCCTGGGTCGCTCGCTCACGTGGCACACGTCGTCGGGGGAGGGAACGCTCTACACGTGGAGTGTGGTCCGGCAGAGCTACCACCCGTTCTTCCGGAGCCGCGCACCCTATGCCGTGGCCTGGGTCGATCTCGACGAGGGGCCGCGCATCCTGACGAACCTCGTCGGCGTCGACGACCCCGCGACGGATCTCTCGATCGGCCAGCGGCTGGTGGTCGAGTGGGAGGACCACGAGGAGCTGGCAATCCCGCTGTTCCGCCCGGCCTGAGCTCGGGTTCGAACCGGGGCGATCGCGACGTCTCGGCGCGGGCATCGGGGCGGGCCTGGGGAGCGGGTCGCTGCGCTCGGCTCCTCTGCGGCCCGGCGGCGCGGGGCGCTGGCCCTCTCCTCTCACTTGCGGTGCGGAGTTCCAATGCGCTCCGGGCCCTCGCAGAGATCAACCCGTTTCTCGGGTCGGACGTGTTGCCGCCGAGCGTCGCTCGCTCCGGGACCCGCCCCCCAGGCTCGGGGGTCGCGAGGTGCGCAGGCTGCTGGCGGTATGTGAACAGCGTTCACAGTTCGCTACCGCAGGTCGGAGCCAGCCTGGCCTACCCTTCGAACGCTGATCATGGGAGAGGGGACTTGGCTCTCGACAGCTCTCGGTACCGCAAGATGTGGTTCGTCAGCGCGGCGGAACGTCTACGGCTCCCGCCCATGGTGCTCGCGATCGTGGTGGGATCGCTCATGGTCGCGCTCACGCCACTCGTCGAGCGTTTCGCTGGGCCGATCGACTACGTCCGGAAGGGCTTCGAGCCGTTCGTTCCGTACTGGATGGCGACGAGCCTCGTGCTCTTCGTCGTCCTTCTGGGGCTCGGTGAGCGTTGGGCGGGAGCGGCACGGAGCCTGCTTCGCCCCTACCTCGGTCCCGGTGTCGAGCTCGAGCCGTCCCGGCATCCACCCGTGGCGAGCTGGGGCGGCGGGCTGGTGGCGGTCGCGGTTCTTGTTCCCACCCACGAGCTCAACACGTCGCGCTGGTCGCGCATCCTGACGGGGGACTGGAACCTCTTCGACATCTGGGTCGTGGTCGTCGTCGCCCTGGGGTTGATCGTGAGCTTCCAGGCGAGCTTCGGGATGCTGCTCCTCGCGCGCCGCCTGGGTAGCCTGGGCGCGGAGGTGTCGCTCGATCTGTTCGACCGGAGTCGCGGCGAGCCGATGGCGCGGTTCGCGGTCCGCTTGGCCTCCATGCAGGCGATCTTCGGTGTGGGCATGGGCCTGATGTCCCTCATGGGCATGTGGGCCTTCTGGCCTGGGCTGGGGGGCGCGCTGACCAACATCCTCGCCAGTGCACTCCTCCTCGCACTATGCACGGTTCCCTATGTCCGTTCGATGAGGGCCCTCAAGCGGTCGGAGCTGCTCCGGGTCCACGGTGCCCTCGCTGGCGATGCGGCGGCCCTCGACGCTTCGCCCCTGGCCTCCCGACTGCGCGGGCTCAACCTCGTCGAGCTTCTTTCGTACCGGCGAGAGGTGATGGACGCGGCGACCTGGCCACTCGATGCGGCTCTCTGGGGTCGCTGGATCCTCTACCTGGTGCTTCCGCCCCTCTCGTGGATCGCGGCTGCCCTGGTCGAAGAGATCGTCCAGGGCGCGATTCCGGGCTGAGCCTCCACGCAGCGAGCGGGCCCGCACCAGTCGTGCCACCGTCTCCCCGGGACAAGAGGGGGACGTTCGTTTCATTGCACCGGCGTGCTGGTTCGGTCGAGCGCGCCGCGTGCCGGTGCAAGGAAACGAACGTCCCCTTTCCGGCGTCCCTTTTCCCGCCGCGCCTCTCTTCGAGCGCGGACCTCGCGGCCGCTGGCTGGGGGGCGGGTCCCGGAGCGAGCGACGCTCGGCGGCAACGCGTGGAACCCGATCAGCGGGTTGTTCTCCGCGAAGGCCCGAAGCGCGAAGGGCTCCGAGCCTCAAGCGGGAGAAGAGGGCCCACGCCCCGCGCCGCCCGGCTGCAGAGGAGACGAGCGCAGCGACCCGCTCCCCAGCCCGCCCCGGCGCCGATCCCCGAGGCGCCCCAACCCGCCTACGGCAACCGGACCGTCGCCGTTCCGAGGACGCGCGTTTCGCCGGCCTCGTTCTGCAGGGTCAGGTCGATCTCCACGCTGCGGGTCTCGTCGTCCATGTCGGTGACCACACCGGTCACGCGGTGGGGTTGATCGACGATGACCGGTGCGCGGAAGACCGTGTCGATCGTCTGGAGCTCGGCCTCGGGAGCCCACCGATGGATCATCGCAGCGAAGATGGCCTGGCTCATGATGCCCGGGACGATCGCGCCGGGCAGCCCCTGCTTGCGCGCGGCCTCGTGGTCGGTGAAGCGGCCCGTGAACATTCCGGCGGCCTTCGTGAAGAGGGTCACGTTGGCCACGCTCGTGTCCGGGCGGAGCTCGGGGAGGTCCTCGCCGAACTCGACGTCGTCGAAGCCCCGGGTCACGAGCCCGGCTTCTCGCGGATCACCATGCGCGAGTCGACGATCGAGACCAGCTCCTGGCCCTCGAAGAGCTCCATCCGGCTGACCAGGAAGATCATGCGACCCGAGCGCCCCGTCTTCTCGTAGATCTCGTGGAGGTGGCTCTTGCCGATCAGCTTGGCGCCCGCGCGCAGTGGCCGTTTCGGCATGACCGCCTTGCCCGCGTCGAGCGGCAGGCCGATCTTCGGGAACTCCTCGGGGAGGAGCCTCCGGCCGTGGAAGCGGGCCGTGAACGTGGCCGGCGCCTGGAAGTCGGGATCGGACGGGTCGAGGAAGCGCGGTGCCGTCTCGCCGGCCGCCCGGGCGAAGTCCACCGCCTCGTCCGGCTTCACCTCGAACTCCCGTTCGTCGAAGTCGAGGTTCAGCCAGTCGCCCTTCAGCTCTTCGAGATCCATCATGTCAGCTCGGTGCCTTCCAGGAGAGCGCTTCGAAGTCGAGCGCCCGCAAGGCCTCGACCAGCTCCGACTCGCTGGCAATCGGGCCTGGGAACCGGGTAGCACAGCGTCCCACGTGGCTCACGATGTGCGAGTCACTGCCGCCGAAGCCCTTGTAGCCTTGCTGCTCGGCCAGGGCCTGGGCCGCCTGGTCCTCGCTGCCCCGGCTGCCGCCGTTCAGCGTCTCGACCATGCGGACGCCCGGCGGGACGCCCAGCTCGTCGACATGAGCGCACATCCCGACGCGGGTGCGACCGGGATGGCAGGGGGCGGCGACGGCCCCATGCTCCTCGCAAGCCTCGAGTACCCGGGCGAGGGGCAGGCGGATGTCCGAGAAGTCGAAGGCCTGCTGGAGGGCCGGGGTCACTCCGAAGACGAGCACGTGGCCGTACTCGGTTTCGACCTCGCTGCCCTTCAGGATGATGAGACCGTGCTTGCGGGCGAGGTCGGAGTAGTCGGACTCCGCGTCGAACTGGCGGTGCTCGGTGAGCACGAAGCCGTCGATCGGGATCTCCTTCTTGCGGATCCACTGACCGTAGTTGGCGACCTTGGCGCGGCCGTCGTCCGACTTCACGGAGTGGGTGTGGAGATCGAGGATCACGGGTCAGCCCGCTCGACGACGGCGGCCCACGCCGCGTCGACCTCCCGCGCCAGCGCGGCCTCGTCGCCGCCATTGTCGAGCACCCGATCAGCCCGGGCCTTGCGCTCGGCATTGCCGAGCTGGGCCGCGATGCGCGCCCGCACCGCATCGGCATCCAGGCCGCCGCGCGCGACGGCGCGGCTGACCGCGACCTCGGGCTCGACCCCCACGACCCAGACCTCGTCGACGAGGTCCTCCCAGCCCGCTTCGAGCAGGACGGCGGCCTCGAGCACGATCACCGCCGCGGGATCGGCGGCAGAGATGCGCTCGATCTCCGCCCGGGCGAGCCGGCGGATCTCGGGCCAGACGATCCCGGTGAGCCGGTCGAGCTCGTCGGGTCGCCCGAAGACCTTTGCGCCCAGGGCGCGTCGGTCGATCCGGCCCTCGGCATCGACCACGTCCGCTCCGAAGGCCGCGGCCACCGCGGCGTGGGCCTCCGTGCCGGGCTCGTAGGCGCGATGGCCGAGCAGGTCGGCGTCGAGGACCCGGGCCCCGCGCTCGCCGAGCAGGCGGGCGACCGTGGACTTTCCGGAGGCGATCCCGCCCGTCAGGCCGATGACGATCACGATGGGCGAGGATTCTAGGCGTTCGGCGCCATCGCTTCGAGGACCGCCCAGTCGACCTCACCCGGGGCTCCGCCCGGCTTGAGCGGCTGGATGCAGACGTGGGAGGCACCCGCGTCGCGGTGCGCCTGGATGCGCTCGGCGATGGCCTTCTCGTCGCCCCAGCCGCAGAGCGCGTCCATCAGCCGGTCGCTTCCGCCGTTGGCGATGTCGTCGTCCGTGTATCCCAACCGCTTCCAGTTGTTCGCGTAGTTCGGCAGCGATGAGTAGATCGCGAAGGCCGCCTGGAAGGCCTGGCGGGCCTTCGTGCGATCGGTCTCCAGGATCACCTTCTGCTCGACGCAGAGCATCTTGTCCGGACCGAGGATCTCGCGGGCCTGGGCCGTGTGCTCCGGAGTCGTCCAGTAGGGATGAGCTCCGTCCGTCTTCTCGCCGGCGAGCGCGAGCATCTTCGGGCCCAGCGCCGCGATCACGGTCTTCGGCGTCGCCTTCGGGGGGATCGCGGCGTACGGGGACGCCTCCATGCCCTCCAGGTAGGCCCGCATGGTCGAGACGGGCTTGCCGTACTCGAGGCCCCGGGCGCCGGACACCAGGGGTGCGTGGGACACACCGAGGCCGAGCAGGAAGCGGTCGTCGCTCTGCTCGGCGAGGGTGTACTGGCCCTGCTTCGTCATGCCCGGGTGGCGGTGGTAGATGTTGGCGATGCCCGTCGCGATCACGAGCCGCTCGGTCTGCGTGAACAGGTAGGCGGCGTGGGCGAAGGGATTGCGACCCATCGTCTCGGGCAGCCAGAGGGCCGCGTAGCCCAGCCCTTCGAGCCGGCTCGCGAACTCGCCGGCCTGCGCCACCGGCATCGTCTCCGTGAAGTACCAGACTCCCAGCGGTCCAAGGTCCATGCTCGTCCTCTCATGACCAACGTGCGTCAGGCACGCTGGCGGCGGTCGGGAAGGTCGTTCGGGTCCGGTCCGGTCCGGTCAGGAGAGGACGGTGAGCCCACCCGCTCCATCGATGCGGCCGGGCCGGCCGCAGAACTCCTCGTGGGTCATCGCTGCCGCCACCTCGGGGTCCGTCACGTTGGCCCAGGTGCGCCGCCCGTCGGGCAGCAAGCAGGCCGCGTGGCCGATCGCCGGGGCGTCGCCCTCGTACATGACCGTGTAACTCTCGATCGTGGCGTCGCCGTCCCAGTCGACGACGGCCTCGCGCCGCCCCAGGGGCTCGACCTCGGCCTGCACGTCCTCGTACTGGTAGGGCTGCTCCGGCGGCGCGGTCGAGTAGACGCCGAAGGCGTGCTTCGTGAGGTAGCCGCCGTTTGCGGTGCACAGGCCCTTGGCGCCCGGGTTCTCCCGCAGCACCTCAGCCATGCGCGCCACGCCGTGCATCACGTAGTTGTTCATCGGGCCGCCGCCGAAGGTCAGTCCGCCCGTCACGGTGAGAGGTCGCGTGGTGTCGAGGCCGATCTCCTGTGCGGCCACCTGCACCGCGGACGGGAAGCAGCTGTAGACGTCCACGTGGTCGAGATCGGCGGGCGAGAGGCCCGCCCGCTCGAGCGCTCGTCCTCCCGCGAGTCGGATGGCCGGAGAACGATCCAGGCGGTCGCGGTGGGACACGGCCGGCGTGTCGTGGGCGTCCGTTCCCACGTGGGGGTAGACGAAGCGCTCCTCGGGGACGCCCAGCGCGCGCGCCCGCTCGAGCGAGCACAGGATCAGTGCGGCGCCCTGGTCCACGTTGCTGTTCGAGTTCATGAGCTTGGGATAAGGGAAGCTCACCATCCGGTTGGAGGGTGACGGCGTGCGGATCTGCTCGGCGCTGAGCGGATCGCGGATCCAGGCGTGGGGGTTCTTGCAGGCCACCGCGTTGAAGCCAGCCCACAGCTCGGAGATGCGCAGCTGATGCTCTTCGATGCTCTCGCCCCGGGAATGGCGCAGGGCGTTCTCGAAGATCGGGTACATCTGGATGGGCCGCTTGATGTCGCGGGCGATCTCCGCGTCGTGGACCATCGGCAGATCGTGACCGATGACCTCGTCCGGGGTGCCGCCGATCTCGCTCCAGGTGGGGCGCTTGTCCAGTCGCCGACCTCGGGCCCAGGTGCGCCCACACTCCGCGCCGGTCAGGATGGCGACGTCGAGGTCGCCGGCCAGGATCTCGCGCGCAGTCTGGTTGATGGTGGTCTGGACGAAGTTGCCGCCGAAAGGCGTGATCCCCGTGCGCGCCCCGCTGCAGCCGATCCGCTCGGCGATGGCGCGGCCCGGATCCCCGTAGCGCCAGATGCCGCGGATCACCCGCACGACGTCGGCCCGGCTCAGCAACTCACGGCTGCCGGCATCCTCGGCCGCGCGTTCGACGGCGTCGATCATCAATTCCAGGGGCTCTCGCGCCTCCTGGGGGTCGTCGATGCGTTGCTCGACCTGAGCGATGCCGACCAGGACGGGGGTGCGCGGAGGAAGGGGTTCGGACATGGGGCCGGAGAGTATCGCGACTGCGCACGTCCTTCGATCCGTGCGCCGGACCCCCGGATCCGGGGTACCCTCGGCCGTCCGCGGCGGAGGAGGAGCAGCATGAAGGGGATCGTCTACCACGGCCAGGAGGACTTCCGGGTCGAGGACGTCGCCGATCCGAAGATCCAGGACGAGCACGATGCCGTGGTCCGGATCGAGAAGACCGCGATCTGCGGCTCCGACCTGCACCTCTGGCACGGCGATCCGCTGCCGATCACCGGCTTCACCCTCGGCCACGAGTTCGGGGGCGTGGTCGAGGAGGTCGGAAGCGCCGTCGGCCGCTTCCAGAAGGGCGACCGGGTCGTCGTCTCCTGCACCGCCGGCTGCGGTCAGTGCAGCTTCTGCCATCGCCACTTGTACAGCGGCTGCCAGAAGGTGGCGGCGGCCGGGGCCTTCACCAACGTGTTCGGCAACCCGCTGCTGCCGGGCGGCCAGGCCGAGGGAGCGCGCGTGCCCTTCGCCGACACGAACCTGTTCCGCGTGCCGGAGAGCCTGGGTCTCGAGCAGGCGCTCTTCCTGACGGACATCCTGCCCACCGGAACGATGGGTGCGGAGCTGGCCGAGGTCGGCTTCGGCGACACGGTGGTCGTGTTCGGTTGCGGTCCCGTCGGCACCTTCGCGCAACGCGCCTCGCAGATCCGCGGGGCGGCTATGGTGATCGCCGTCGATCTGCACGAGGGCCGCCTGGAGCGCGCGAAGGAGCGCGGCTGCATCCCGCTGAATCCGGCGAAGGAGGATCTGCGGGAGCGGGTCCTGGAGCTGACCCACGGCGAGGGGGCGGACGCGGCGATCGAGGCGATCGGCGTCCCCTCGCTGGTGCGCGACGCCATCGACGTCGTGCGCACGGGTGGCCGGGTCTCGGTGATCGGCGTGATCACCGCCGACGAAGTGCCGCTGCCGATCATGAGCGGTCTGATGGCGAAGAACCTGACCTTCCGCGCCGGTCTGGTGATGCCGCAGAACCACGTGCAGAGCCTGATGCCGTTGATCGAGCAGGGTCGTCTGGATCCGACCGAGATCATCACCCACCGGATGCCCCTGGCCGACGGCGTCGCAGGCTACGAGGTCTTCGCCGCCCGGGAGGAGGACGTCATGAAGGTCGTCCTCACCCCCTAGCCCCATGGATCTCGAGCTCGAGGGGCGGCGGGCGCTCGTGACCGGCAGCTACCGGGGAACCGGCGCCGGCATCGCCCGCGTGCTGGCGCGCGAGGGTGCGGAGTTGCTGGTGCACGGGTTCGAGCGCGATCCGGCCGAGGCGATGGCGTCCGAGCTGCGCGCCGACGGGCTCCAGGCTCGCGCCGTGGCCGGCGACATCCGGACGGACGAAGGGGCCATGGACGTGGCCCGGGAGGCAGGCCCGGTCGATCTGCTGGTCAACAACTACGGCGTCGCGGAGCGGGGGACGTGGCAGAGTGCGACCGCCGACTGGGTCGACCTCTACCAGAAGAACGTGCTCTCGGCCGTCCGCATGGTGCAGCACCTCGTTCCCGGCATGCGCGAGCGGGGGTTCGGCCGCGTGATCTTCGTCTCGACGGTCGGAACGGTGCGGCCCGCCGCGCGGATGCCGCACTACTACGCATCGAAGGCGACACTTCCGAACCTGACCGCGAGCCTCGCCAAGGAGCTCGCGGGCACCGGCATCACGGTCAACTGCGTGAGCCCCGGCATCGTCGCGACCCACGAGATCGTCGAGCGCTTCACCGCCCGGGCCAGGGAGCGCGGCCTGCCCACCGACTGGCCCGCCGTCGAGCGCCTCATGCTGGAGGAGTTCATGCCGAACCCGACCGGCCACGTGGGCACTCCCGAAGAGGTGGGTGCGCTGGTGGCCTTCTTGTGCAGCCCGAAGGCCGGCTACCTGAACGCGGCCAACATCCCGATCGACGGAGGTGCAGCGGACGCGGTCCGGATGTGATCCGAGCGCACTCCGGACGTAGCGCTTTTCCGCTGCGGCAGCTCGGGGGCACCGTCAAGCTGGGGCTCAGGGACACCGCTCCAGCGCGTCCGAGTCGTCCAGGTACCCGAGGCTGCGCAGCGCCCGGACCGTCTCGCAGTCGAGCTCCACGTCGCCGCTCTTCGAAGCCTGCACCGAACGCTCCGCGTAGGCGCGCAGCGCCTTCTCCAGCTGGCGGTCCGCGGCCGAAGGTGTCGGCTGGGCGAGGTTGCGCTGCTCGAGCGGATCGCTGCCGAGGTCGAAGAGTTCGAGGGTCCCCGGCCCGTGGTCGAGCACGAGCTTGCGGGAGCCGCGGAACGCGGCGAAACGGCGCAATCGCGCCCGATCGTAGTGGAAGGAGGTCTCGGCGAAGAAGAGCCTCGTCGCGGGCTGGGGGCCGAGGAGGTTCCAGCCCGAGAACCCGTGGCCCGCGGCTTCCACGCCGAGCGCTTCGAGTGCGGTAGGCGCCAGTCCGATGGAGGCCGGAACGAACTCGCGGCGTCGCTGGGGAGCGATGCCAGGCACCCGCAGCATCAGGGGAACGTGCAACAGCTCCTGGTAGACGGTCTTCACGTGCTCACAGCTGCCGTGCTCGAAGAACTCCTCTCCGTGGTCGGAGGTGAAGACCACCACGGTCCGCGCCGCGAGGCCCGTCCGCTCGAGGTGTTCGAAGAGGCGGCCGAGGGCGCGATCGACGTCGCGAATCTCGCTGTCGTACAGCACCTCGAAGTGGTTGCGGGCACGCGCGTCGTCCGGGACGGTCGAAGGGTCGATGCGCTTCGAGCCATCCGGCAGGGTCTCGTAGCGACAGAATCGGCTCTCGTTCGCGATCGCGTCGAGGTCCGGTTGCGGCGCCGTGAACCAGTTCCGCTTCGGCTTGTAGTCGAGATGCGGGTCGTAGCCGTGGAGGAAGAGCGCGAAGGGTTTGCCGTCCGGCTTGTCGGCGAGCGCGCGCTTCAGCAGGCCGACGGTGTCGCGACGGAAGGTGATCGACTTGCCGGCCACGATCGAGTCCAGGCCCTTCGTGGGAAGCGCCTGCTTGACGTAGGCCCCCCCGTGGATGGCTGCGGTGAAGTAGCCCTCGCGCTTCAGGATCGAGAAGAGGTCGGGATGGTCGCCGACCGGTGGCGCCTTCGGCCCGTGATTCAGGCCATGTTCGTGCGGGTAGAGGGAGGTGAACATCGAGGCATGCGCCGGCCCCGTCCAGGGCGACTGGCTGATCGCATTCTCGAACACGATGCCGTTCGCGAAGAATCGGCAGATCTCGGGGCTCGTGTCGCGCACGTGTCCCATGCAGCCGAGGTGGTCCCCGCGCACGGTGTCGACGGAGATGACGATCAGGTTGCAGCCCTTGCAGGGCGATGTCGCATCCGCCCCCGGCGCCAGGAGCACGAGCCACACCACGAGACATCGCCAGGTGGCGGCGAGGCGGGGGAGGCGAGACGTCATGGGCGGGGCCCGGCCCCGGCCATCTGCCCGATCCACCACTGGTTGAACTGCCAGATCGACTTCTCGTAGGGACTCAGGGGACCCGAGGAGAAGGAGCCGGAGCGAAGCCCGCTCCAGACCGCCTCGCAGGCTTCGATGTCCTGTTGGTGGATGAGCCGGGTGATGGCGTGCAGACCCTCGATCGCGTCCCGGGCTGCGGATCCTCCAGGGTCTCTCGCGGGAAGCAGGTGAAGATGCGCAGGGTGAAGTGGTCGCAGCCCGTCGGCAGCAGCTGATACCAGGCCATCGAGTGGGCACCCGGAGCGAACAGGTGGAAGGGGTAGGCGACAGCCGCGACGAGGGAACGCGCCTGTCCGGCGTCGAGCGGGCCGACCAGGGGAAGGGCGTCGGGCGGGTCGCCCGCTCCGGGGTCCGGGGGTCGTCCCGGCATCATCAGCACCGAGTAGGGTCCCTCGCTGTCGAGAGAATGGGACTGGTCGGCGGGAAACAGGGGCTGGAGGGTGTCGTCGTGGATGGCGATGTGGTGGTAGGCCTCCATGAAGTTGTCGACCAGCACCTTCCAGTTGAA
>JAJDAR010000344.1 GCA_029261775.1 Deltaproteobacteria bacterium
GGGGTGGGCCGGGAGAGCTAGAAGAGCGGCTCGTCGTCGGGAGCGTACGCGGTGATCTCGCAGGAGAGCGAGATGACCTCGAAGCTCGGCGGCTCGTAGGCAGCCTGCTCGCGGCGCTCGGTGGGGTCGAAATCCATGGTCAGGATCCTAGCAAAAGGGTTCCGGGACGGGACAAGCGGAAGCCTGGGAACGGTTCACGGAGGCGCAAGCCGGCCGGCCGAAGGGTCAGCGGAGCAGCACGTCGCAGCCGGTCCGCACCAGCCGCACCAGGCGACCCAGGGCGTTGTGCTGGATGTTGCGCCGGGCGGCAACGAGCGCCCTCCGCTCCAGCGCATGCCGGGTCAGCCGCAGCTTGGAGGGGCCGGCCTTCCGGGGCTCGATGGCCGCGAGCGCCGCGCGCAGCTCCGGCCCCGGCGTGCCCCAGCTCTCGAGGTCGGGGTCGGTCAGCCGGGCCACGATCTCGCGACACTGGACGAGGCGACCCTCGTCGCGGGCGAGCGCGGCCGCCCATTTGTCGACCGAGGCCGTCGTGGGCCGGGTCTCCCGGCCCACGGTGACCGGGTCGCCGAGCCCGCGCGAGGTCTGCACCGGTGCCTCCTGCTGCTCGCCGTAGTCGACCATGCCCGGCTCGAAGGGCAGACCGAGGAACTCGCAGACGGCGGACATCTCCCGCTCCGGCTCCTCGACCAGGCGCTCGTAGCGCAGCGGGTGCAGGTTCACGGGTTTCTCCCGCAGGAACCGGGCGATGGCGGGGACGTAGCGCTCGAGAATCGGGTTGTGGGCATGGGCGGCCCGGTGGTCGCCGTCGAAGAAGGAGTCGATCACGCTCGACCAGACGGCGACGGGGTGCCGGGTCAGCACGATGTACCGCGCGTCGGGATACAGCTTGGCCAGGAAGGGCAGCACCAGCGCGTAGGCGGGCGTCTTGTCCAGGAAGTGGCTGCGGCCCGAAGGCGCGAGCGCGCACTCATAGAGATGGTCCGTTGCGGCCCGCAGGGCATCGAGGTAGTCCTGCTCGCCCTTCGGGAGCAGCCCGACGAACTCGCGCAGACCGAGCTGGGTGATCACGGGGTCGTAGGGCGCCGCATCCACCCGATCGTGCAGGCCGAGGTGCGCCAGGGGCGGCATCAGGTGCGGCTCGACCGGCGCGAAGATCTGGGAGTGGGCGCCCAGCATCCGGGCGGTCAGCGTGGAGCCGGAGCGCGGCGCGCTGATCAGGAACACGAGCCGGTCTTGCATGGAGTCCTCTTTCGGTGGCTCGTCGCCCTGGACTGAGCGGGGGCCGGGTTTCCGTCTAGCTCGGGAAGCCGCGCTCCGCTCCGACCTCCGCCCACCAGCGCCACGGGTCCGGCGCGCCCGGCGGCGGAAGCGGCTCGTCATCGGCCGGGGTGGGCGGGGGATCCGCATGGTAGGCCCGCAACGGCCGCCCGGCCTCGACGGCCGCGGCGACCTCGGCCAGATGGATGCGGTGGAAGCTGATCCAGTCGCCGGGCCCTCGGGTCGGCTCGCCCGGGCCCAGGCCGGAGACCGAGAGCTCGACCGGGAGGTCCCCGTCGTTCTTGGCCAGCTCGTCCAGGACCGCTGCGAGCCCCGCCGCCCGGCGCTCGGGGTCGCCGCGGACCTCGACGTCCACGGGCTCGGGGAAGGCGTCCAGGCCCAGCGCGTCGTCGGAGACGGCGCGGACCCTGCGCAGCGGTCGGAGCTCCAGGTCCAGGAAGTCCACGGGGAGTTGCACGCGCTCGAGGTCGTCGTCGAGCAGGCCGAGCCGGCGGGCGGCAGGTCCTTCCATGAACGGGTCCGGGTAGCGGCCGCGACGCACGGGGTCGAGCGTCATCCGGTGGGCGAAGTCGCTCCACCGGGCCGCGGCGTCCGCGTCCGTCTGCGTATCGTCGACGGGGTCGATGGGACCCATGCGCAGCGAGAGACCGATCCCAAGTCCGCTCCGCTCCGCGCGCAGCGCGCGGCCCGCCTCGGCCTGCGCGAGATTGGCCACGTGCATGCCGCGCAGGAACGCCTCGGGCCCCCGGCGCTCCGGCAGCGCAGGAGGTCCGGCCCGGGTGTCGTCGGCGACGGCACCGAGCACGTCCTCGAACAGCACCCAGTCGCAGCACAGGTCCCCGAGGCGGCGCGCGACTCGCGCGGCGTAGTCGGCAAAGCGACCGACCAGGTCGCGGTCGGGCCAGCCGCGGAAGCCCAACGCGGACGGCAGGGCGCCTCCGTGGAGAATCGGCAACGGCCGTACGCCGGTCTCGAGCCAGGTCTCGACCTGGCGCCGCAGGGCGTCGAGGGCCGGAGCGTCGGCGGCCCCGCGGCCGCGCGGTTGGACGGCGCCCCAATCGATCCGGAAACGCACGCTCGGCTCCGCCAGCTCGGCCAGGCGCGGCGCGTCGGTCCACGGTTCGGAGGGCAGCCGACCGGGACAGTGGAGACCGAGCCGGAAGGCCTCGGGAAGACGGATCCGAGCCATCGGCGGAGTGTCTCCGAGCCGGCCCGCGCCGCAAGCGCGCCCCTGCCCCGGGGCGACCGGCCCGGCAGCCGCGCCGAATGGTACGGTCCGTGTTTCGATGACCGACTCCGTTGCGCCTCGTTCCGATCTGCCCGGCACCGGGCCGACGCTCCGCGAAGGGCTCTTCCTCGCGGCGCTGCTGGCCGTCTTTGCGCCGGCGATCGCATCGATGGCGAGCATCTGGAGCACCTTCGACTACCTCTCCCACGGCTACCTGGTGCCCGTCGTCTCGCTCTGGGCCTTCCTCCGTGAGCAGCCGCTGCGGGCCGGGGTGCCGATCCGCCCCGATCGACTCGGCGCTCTGTGGATCGGGCTCGCGCTGCTGCTGTATCTGGCGGGGCTGGCCGCGCGGGTCGTGAGCCTGCAGGGCCTGGCCCTGGTGCTGGCGATCGCCGGCGGGGTCTGGTTCCTGCGCGGCCCCCGTTGGCTGCGCGCCGCCGCCTTCCCGGTGGGCTTCCTGATCTTCATGGTTCCCCCGCCCTCGGCCTGGATCACCCCGTTGATCGTCAAACTCCAGGTCTTCGTGTCGAGCGCCGCCGTCGCGGTGCTCCACGGTCTCGGGGTCACGATCGCGCGCAACGGGAACGTGCTGGCACTCGCGAGTGGCGAGTCGTTGTTCGTGGCCGAGGCCTGCAGCGGCGTCACCTCGGTCATCACCCTGACGCCGCTCGCGGTCGTGCTGGCGGCGTACGTGCTGCGCGGCTTCCGGGCCCGGGCGCTGCTCGTGGTGGGCGTGATCCCCTTGGCGATGGCGGGGAACCTCGCCCGGGTCGTCGCGACGGTGCTGATCGCCGATGCGCGCTCCGTGACCTTTGCGACCGAGGGGCCGCTGCACGATCTGCTCGGGCTCTCGACGTACGTGATCGCGTGCCTCGGCATGCTCGGGCTCGCGGCCCTGCTGCGCCGCGGCGAAGCCCGCGGGTGACTCTCAGCGAGCGCGTCCGCGCGCTCGGCCTGGCGCTCGGCTTCGACCGGGTGGGCTTTGCGCGGGCCGAGCCGACCGAGCACAGCCGCTTCTTCCGCGAGTGGGTCGCCCGGGGCTATGGCGGCGAGCTCGGTTGGCTGACGTCCCGTGTGGAAGAGCGCGAGGATCCCCGACGCGTCCTGCCCGGTGCGCGCACGGCGATCGCGGTGGCCTTCGCCCACGGCGATCCGATCGACGAGCCCGGCGCTGCCGGCGTGGCCCGCTATGCGCTCGGCGACGACTACCACGACGTGCTCCTCGATCGGCTGCACGCCTTCGAGGCGGGGCTCGCCGCCCTCGTGGACGGGCCGCTCGCGACCCGCGCCTACGTCGATACCGGCCCGGTGCTCGAGCGGGTCGTGGCCGCGGCGGCCGGCCTCGGCTGGCAGGGCAAGAACACCTGCCTGATCGATCGGGAGCTCGGCTCCTTCTTGCTTCTCGGCGTCGTGCTGACAGACCTCGAGCTGCCTCCGGACACGCCGGAGCCGGACCACTGTGGGAGCTGTCGGGCCTGTCTGGACGCCTGTCCGACCCAGGCCTTCGCCGCGCCGTACGTTCTCGATGCCACGCTTTGTCTCTCCTACTCGACGATCGAGCTGCGCGACGAGATCCCCGACACGCTGCGAGAGGGGCAGGGCCACTGGGTGTTCGGCTGCGACGTCTGCCAGACGGTCTGTCCCTGGAACCGGCCCGACCGCCGGCCGCTGCTGCCCGACCCGCTCGGTCTTCGCGCTCGGCTCGCTCCACGCGACGCGTGGCGGGCGCCGACCCTCGCCTGGCTGCTCGATCTGGATGAGGAGACCTGGCGGCGGCTGACCCGGCGCTCGGCGTTGCGGCGAGCCCGCTACCGCGGCCTGATCCGCAACGCCCTCGTTGCGGCCGGGCACAGCAGCGACCGATCGCTGCTTCCGGCGCTGCGCCGACATGCCGAGGGACCGGACGCGCTCCTCGCCGAGCATGCGCGCTGGGCCCTGGGGCGGCTGGAGGCCGCGCCGCCGCCGGGCCCCAGCGAGGCCTAGCGGCTCGGCGGCTTGCGGGCGCGCAGGGACGCGAGCTCGAGGGGTCGCTCGCCCTCGGAGCGGCCCTCGCGGTAGGCCTCGGTCCGGAGCTCCGGAAAGAGCTCGCGGAGCTCATTCGGTTTCAGAAGAAAGTCAGGGTTCTCAGGCCCATAGCCAAGCTCCCTCTGGCAGAGGGTGAAGGTTTCGTAGAGCAGCAGGCCACCGGGCGCGAGCAACGACGCGAGCGCCCGGGCGAGCGGGCGGTGCAGGTAGCGGAAGACCAGCACCGCCCCGAAGCGGCCTGGCGCCAGGGGGATCGCGTGACCGGTCTCGAGATCGGCTCGGACGCAGCTCACCGGCAGCCCCTCCGCGCGAGCCGCTCCGGCCAGCTCGCGCAGCGCCGGCGCCTGGCGATCGAGGGCGATCACCCGCGCGCCGAGGGTTGCCACGGCGAGTGCGTGTCGGCCTCGTCCCGAGGCCAGGTCGAGGACCGGGCCCAGCTCGCCGGCCTCGCGGATCGCCACGGCGTGGTCCAGCAGCCAGGGCGAAGGATCGGCGCGGGTCACGCTCCGGCCGCTGAGCCGGCCACGCCGACGAGTCGACCCGGGAAGTCGCTCATCAGCCCGTCCACGCCCAGCGCCAGCAGGCGCAGCATCTCGTCGCTGTCATTGACCGTCCAGACGTGAACCTGCACCTCGTGGTGGTGCGCGAAGTCGATGAGCTCGGGCGTGACCAGCGGCTGGCCTCCGAAGCTCGGCGGGATCTGGAGCGCCATCGGCCCGGCAGGCGGGGTCTCTCCCGCGAGGGCGGCGCGCACGAAGCCCAGCACGTCTCCGACCGAGGCCCCCAGGGCCGGCTCGAGCGAACGGCGCACGACCGCGTCGCGCAGCGCACGCATGGTCGGGTCCTCGGCGGCCGCCAGCAGGATGCGGTCGGTGCAAGCCGCCACCCGGTCGAGCACCGCCTCGATCAGCGGTTCGCTCGCCGCCTTGATCTCGATGTTGAAGGGTACGTCCGGAAGTGCCCGAAGCACCTCGCGAAGTGTGGGGATGCGGATGCCCTTTCCACGGAACGGGAAGGTCTCCCCGTCCGGGCTGAAGCGGTAGCCGGCGTCGAGCTGCTGGAGCTCGGTGAGGCTGCGCTCTGCGAGCGGGCCGACCGCGTCGGTGGTGCGGGCGAGGTCCGCGTCGTGGAAGACCACGACCTCACCATCTCGCGTCAGGTGGACGTCGGTCTCGATGGCCATCGCGCCCTGGGCGACAGCGCGCTCGAACGACTCGAGGGTGTTCTCCGGACACTCGCCGCTGGCGCCGCGGTGCCCGAAGAGGAGCGGGCGCTTGCTGCCGAAGAACGGGTGGGCCATCGGGCGTACGTTACCTTACGACGCCCCATGACCGTCCTGACGCGTGATCCGATCCTCGCCGAGATCGAAGCCGGTCGGATCCAGCTCGAACCCTTCGAGCCCGACCAGGTGGGCCCCGCCTCCATCGACCTGACCCTGGGCGACGAGATCCGGGTGATCGTGGAGGGCAACGGGCCGATCCCGCTGCGCGCCGACGTGGACTACCGGGACCACACCCGGATCGAGCGGCTGGACGCTCCGTTCGTGCTGGTGCCCGGCGTGACGATTCACGGCATCACCCGCGAGCGCATCACCCTGGCGCCGGATCTGTGCGGCTTCCTGGAGGGTCGCAGCCGCTTCGCGCGGTTGGGTCTGATGATCCACGTCACCTCGGCCTTCGTGCAGCCCGGCGTCTCGAACCGCCAGGTCCTCGAGATCAGCAACGTCTCGGCGCGACCGCTCGAGATCCATCCGGGCGTGCGGATCTGTCAGCTGGTGGTGCTGCGGGCCGAGGGCCAGGCCGTGTACCGCGGGCGCTTCGCCGAGCAGGACACGCTCTGACCGCTGCCGGCTGCAGGCCTTGAGGGCCGTCGTCCAGCGGGTGCTCTCGGCCGAGGTGAGCGTAGGCGAGGAGACGGTGGGCTCGATGGGTCGCGGCCTGCTGGCCCTGGTCGGGGTCGCGGAGGGGGACGGGGAAGCCGAGGCCCGCGCCCTGGCCAGCAAGCTGGTCCACCTGCGGATCCTCGCCGACGAGCGGGGGCGCATGAACCGCTCGCTGGCCGAGACCGGCGAGACGCTGGGCGTGGTCTCCCAGTTCACGTTGCTCGGGGACGCGCGCAAGGGTCGGAGACCGGCCTTCACGGAGGCCGCACCGCCGGAGCGGGCCGAGCCGCTGATCGAGCTGCTGGTCGAGCGGGCCCGGGCCGAGGGGGTGGCGGTCGTGACCGGTCGCTTCCGGGCGCACATGAAGGTGTCGCTGTGCAACGAGGGCCCGGTCACGCTGCTGATCGACACGGAGCGCCGTTTCTGAGCTCCGCCGGGGCGGCAACCCCGGGCCCGGAGGCGGCGGCGTCTTTCGGCCCGCTCTTGACCGCACGCCGGCCACTTTCGAGACTGAGCCACGGATGGATTGTCTCGCCGCTCCAGGCGAGGAGGAGAGGAAAGACGTGCGTGGAACCACCCGGCTCGTGGGAGTCGGCCTGCTCGCTCTGTGGATGGCGGCGGCGCCGCTCGCGGCTCACGCCGAGAGCCCGGCCAAGGAGTTCGGAATGGGCGCCGCGACAGTCGTGGCGAACCTGGTCTACGGGCCCGTCAAACTCGTCTACGCCCTCTGCGGGGGCCTCGTCGCAAGCATGGCCTACGCGTTCTCGGGCGGAGACGAGGAGGTGGCGCGGCCGATCGTCGATGCATCGCTGCGTGGCGACTACTTCGTCACGACGAATCATCTGCGCGGCAAGGAGGACCTCGAGTTCATCGGGCGCCGCCCCGCCCTTCGCCGCCTGCAGGACGACGGTGGGTGGGGCGCCCCGAGCGACGATCCGCCGCCGGACGATCCCGGGTTCTGACCGGGGCGCCGGCTCGGGCCCGGGCATCGGGAGGACGATGAGGCCCGGAGCCGGCAAGGTCCGCGGGGCTGGCACCTGGCTCCCGCGGGGACCGGGTGGGAACCCGCGCCCGGCCCTCGTCATCCAAGGAGCAGCATGGCAGACGGACTGACCCTCGCGTCCCTTGGGGCGGCCTTTGCCGCAGGGCTGATCTCCGTCTTGTCGCCCTGCGTGATGCCGCTGATGCCTGCCTACCTTTCGCTGATCGGCGGGGTCTCCGTCGAGCAGCTCCAGAGCGAGGAACCCGACGAGGGCCTGCGCAGGCGGGTCCTCCTGGGCTGCACCGGCTTCGTCGGCGGCTTCTCGACCGTCTTCATCCTGCTCGGCGCCTCGGCGACGGCGATCGGGCACGTGCTGCAGACCTGGCGGGTGGACATCCTCGGGGTGGAGATCAGCGCCGTCCAGATCGCCGGCGTGGTGATCATCCTGATGGGTCTCCACCTGATGGGCTTGCTGCCGATCCAGGCCCTGTACCGCGACACGCGCTTCCACACCCAGGCGAGTCCGAAGAGCTGGATCGGGACCTATCTGGTGGGCGCGGCCTTCGCCTTCGGCTGGTCGCCCTGCGTCGGCCCCATCCTCGGCGGGATCCTGACCGTGGCCGGCTCGCGCGAGACCGTCGGCCAGGGCATGGCCCTGCTGGCCGTGTACTCGATGGGCCTCGGCGTTCCTTTCTTTCTCGCGGGCTGGAGCATCGAGTTCTTCTTCCGCACCCTCGCGCGCATGAAGCACCACTTCCGCCGCATCGAGATCGCCTCGGGCGTGCTGCTCGTCGGGCTCGGTGTGCTGGTCGCGACCCGACAGCTCACCGTGCTCAACGAGTACTTCGGTTTCCTGAACCGCTTCGTCGAAGCGGCCGAGGGGTGGTTGCTGTGAGGCGTATCGCGTTCGGGCTCGTGCTGGCGATGGCGCTCGGCTGCGGCGCCGGCCCCGATCCTGACCTGGCGGGGGACGAGCTCGAGCCTGCCCCTGCGTTCTCGCTCTCGACCCTCGAGGGCGGCACGGTGAGCCTCGAGGACCTGCGCGGGCGGCCGGTGGTGATCGATTTCTGGGCGACCTGGTGTGCGCCGTGCATCCGTCAGATCCCCGTGCTGAACGCCCTGCTCGACAGCCGCGGGGACGAAATCTCCGTCGTCGGCATCTCCGTGGATGCGAGCGGAGCCGAGGTCGTGGGGCCCTTCGCCGAGGAGCACCAGATCGACTACACGGTCCTGCTCGGCGACGAGCGACTCGCGCATGCCTATGGCGCGCGGGGGTTCCCGACCCTCTTCGTCGTGGACGCCGAAGGCCGGATCTCGGAGGCGCACGTGGGGGTCGTGACCCTGCCGCAGCTCGAGGAAGCGCTCGAGCGAGCGGGCGGCTAGGGCTCTCACGGCTCGGCCCCCCGAGGGGCCTCGTTCCGGGTTTGGCCTGAGGCGGGTTTGCCCTGAGGCGGGCTTGGCCTGGGGCGGGCTGGCCCGAAATGAAGCGGCCCGGGCGGGGCGGCCCGAGCGGGGCCGGCTCAAGTCCGGGCCTCCGCACGTCGAAGCGCGGGCCGTGGGGAACTCGGCGAACAGCGGCGTCCATGAGGACACAGGGTTCTCCGTCCGGCGCGTCTTCGAGCGCCAGCTGGCCCGAGGCGACCTCCTGTTCGCCGAAGGGGATCCGGGGCTCCTGGTCTACGTCGTCCAGAGCGGCCACCTCGAGCTGAGCCGGGAGGGCCCGGACGGGCCCCGCTTGATCTCCCGCAAGGGACCGGGCGAGCTGATCGGGGAGATGGACGTCCTGCTCGGCGCCAAGCGCGGCGTCTACGCCAAGGCGGCCACCGATGCCTCCGTGCTCGAGCTCGATGGCGCCACCTTCGAGACGATGTGCACCGAGCAGCCCGAGATCGCCATCCGGGTGATCCAGCAGCTGGCCGCGCGGGCCAAGGATCTCGAGCGTCGCCTCGCGGCCCTCGGCGGGGACGACATCCTGCGACCGCTGGTGCGCGTGCTCCTGCGGCGCGCACGGCCGGGCAGCGACGACGGCGGCGTGGCGAACAGCCTGCGCGAGCTTGCGTCGGAGGCGGGTCTCACGCTCCTCGAGACGCATCGGGCGCTGGGACAGCTGGTGGACCGCAGGGTCGTGAAGCTCGTGAAGGATCGCCTCGAGGTCGCAGATCTCGAGGCCCTGGCGGCCACGGTCGAGGAGCCGGACGAGGGCTGATCCCGCTCGGCCACCGCGAAGCCTCACGAGCGGTGGCCTCTGTGGACGCGTGCGGGGCCCTCAGCAGGCCCTACGACGCGAAGCCCTCGATTTCGAGCGCGTTTTCGCCCGCCTTCCTTCACGGAAGACTCATCACGCGCGTTGCCCCTGGCGCATGGGCTTCGTTACCGTGCGCGACGGCGGTGGTGCCCAGCGTGCGGTGTGGGGGGAACGTTGCGGGGCTTCGAGCAGATGGCAGAGCAACGAGCCCAGCGCGCGGGACGCAGTGCCCGGTCGCAGAGCCTCGCGTGGCTCCTGGCCATGATCGGCCTCCTGGCGCTCGCGGCCGCACCGGCCTCGGCCCAGGGGCTGTTCGGCGCGGGAGAGGAAGGCTCGGCCGACAAGGAGCCCTTCGACATCACGGCCGACACCGTGGAGTTCGATACCGCCCGCCAGGTCTACGTCGCTCGCGGCAACGTGCGGCTCGAGCAGCCCAAGCGCGTGCTGACCTCGGACTGGATGGTCTTCAGCGACAAGACCCGCGAGGGCGTGGCCAGCGGCAACGTCGTGGTCACCGAGGGCAGCGACCAGCTCCTCGCCGACGTCCTGCACTTCGAGATCGACGACCTGCAGGGCATCGTCTTCGAGGGGCGCCTCGAGATGGGCGGCAACAACTTCATCGCCACCGGCGATACGATCAAGCGCACCGGGGAGCAGGAGTACATCTTCGACCAGGCGGTGTTCACCACCTGCCGCTGCCCGGAGGGCGAGATCGAGCCCTGGACCATCGAGGCCGACGAGGCCGATCTCGAGTTCGGCGGCTACGCGGTCACCAAGAGCACGACCTTCAACATCCTTGGCGTCCCCGTCCTGTGGTCGCCCCGGATGTGGTTCCCGCTGAAGACCGACCGCCAGACGGGCTTCTTGTTCCCGGTCTTCAATGCCGCCTCGCGGAACGGCTTCGACGTGGGGCTGCCCTTCTTCTGGGCCGCCGCCGACAACGTCAACGTGCTGATCACGCCGCACTACCTGACCGAGAACGGCTTCAAGCCCGAAGCCAAGATCGACTACGTCTTCGGGCCCCGCTCGTGGGGCGAGCTGTACGCCACCTGGATCCGGGACGAGGACACGAACCCGAACAACCTCTCCACGCCCTTCAGCCAGGACCGCTGGGCGATCGAGTGGCTGCACGATCACGAGCTGCCCTACGGGCTGCGCTGGAAGACCCAGGCGCGCTTCCTCTCCGACAACAACTACACCTTCGACTTCCGGGACATCTCCGAGGTCCGGGACGATCGCTACGTCGAGTCCGTCAGCTTCCTCGAGACGCGGTTCGGCAGCCTGGGGCGCTACGGCCTGACAGGCGCCATCCACTACGCCGAGGACCAGCAGAACCCGGACAACCAGGACCGGGACAAGTTCCTGCTCCAGCGCATGCCCGACATCCGGCTCTCGGGCCTGCCCACGGAGCTTCCGGGTCCGCAGCTGCCCGGGCTGCTCGATCGGGCGGTCTACAGCTTCGACTCCCGCTACACGCACTTCTGGGCCCGGGATGACGTCCGCGACGCGCTGCCCTTCGCCACGATCGTGAACGGTGTCTTCGCCGACACCGGCATCGACGCCATCCCGAACGGGGACGAGCGAGACCGGCAGGGGCGCAAGATCCTGCCGGACGGCAGCATCGAGCTGCGGGACGGAACCATCACCACGTCGGCCGCCATCCTGGCCGCCAACATGAACCCGAACATCGATCCGCTCACGCTGCTCCCCTCGCCGGACGGCAGCCTCGACGACTTTCCGTTGGGCCAGGAGGGCGACGGCCGCTTCCAGGAGGGCGAGCCCCTCGCGGACCGTGGGCACCGGGTCGTCGTGAATCCGCGCATCGCCTTCCCGTTCCGGGTGGCGGACGCCATCGAGGTCCTTCCCGAGCTCGGCTGGCACGGCACCTTCTACAACACCGACAACCAGAGCACCGACTTCCGGAACCTGTTCACGGCGATGATCGACGTCCGGAGCCGGTTCCAGCGCGAGTACCAGCTGCCGGGCTGGGTGCGGGAGGGCGAGCGCGCGCTCCACGTGATGGAGCCGAGCGTCACGTACACGGGCGTCGAGGGAACCTCGCAGCGCAAGAACCCGCTCTTCATCCCGGCGGCCTTCGTCGAGCAGGAGCGCTTGCGGCAGCTCGAGCCGACCAGCATCACGCGGAACCCCTCGGACCGCATCTCGGACGTCCAGGCCATCACGCTCGGCCTGAACAACCGGTTCTACCTGCCGGGTCGACCGTTGGAGGAGACGATCGGCCCCCCGCGACTCTTCGCGGACTTCGCCGTCTCGCTCCATCACGACTTTGCCGACAGCGACCTGACGAGTCTCTACCTCGACGGCATGGCGACGCCCTGGCAGGGCATCCGCACGCGCTTCAACCTGGGCTTCGATCTCGACGACCCGCAGCTGCGCGAGGCGCTCTTCTCGATCGGCTACGGGGCACCCGAAGGCCACGACCTGCGAATCGCCTATCGGCTGGTGCGCGACGTCCCGCGCTTCTTCGAGAACTTCTCTTTCGACGACGAGCGCTTCGACAGCTTCAACGACGGCTTCGTGGAGATCAATCAGCTCGACTTCCTGGCGCGCCTGGCTGTGACCAAGAACTGGGCCTTCACCTACCGCGTCCGGTACTCCTTCGAGCAGACCATCGCGCTCACGAACCAGGTCGGCGTGGAGTACCTCTCGCGGTGCGAGTGCTGGGCGATCCGCGCGGAGCTGCAGGACAACCGGAACCGGGGCCTCGAGTTCAGCTTCCGCTACCGGATCCTCGGTCTCGGCGACGACACGACCCGACCCTTCTCGGGACGCAAGCGCGGCGAGCGGGATCCGCTCGTCGAGGACGCAGAGCCGCTCTAGGGGCACAGCCGGGCAGCGTGTTGCACGGCCCCTCGGGGGTTTGCTAGCTACGGTCTTTCCCGGCCGTTCGTCCCGTCGGAGCCCCGGAGCCGCCCGCCGCCCGCGGGAGGCGGGCTCCCGGGCTGCGCCCCTTCCCGCAGGAAGCACTTTGCTCCGCCCTCAGCCCGACGAGTTCGCGAGGCTCGCCACCCAGGGCAACCTGGTCCCGGTGGCGCGGGAGATCCTCGTCGATCTGGAGACGCCGCTCTCGGTCTTCCGCAAGCTCGACGACGGCCGGACGGCCTTCCTGTTCGAGTCCGTCGAGGGCGGCGAGAAGTGGGCCCGCTACAGCTTCATCGGCACCGGCGCGCGCGCGATCTTCCGGGCGCGCGGGCGCGACATCGAGTGGGAGGAGGGCGGCGAGACGCGCCGCTTCCAGAGCGAGGGCGACCCGCTCGAGGTGCTGCGCGCCCACCTGGCCGAGGTCCACCCCGTCACGCTGCCCGGCGAGGAGCTGCCGCGCTTCACCGGGGGCGCGGTCGGCATGGTGGGCTGGGACTGGGTGCGCTTCGTCGAGGAGATCCCCGACGCCAACCCCGACGAGCTCGGGCTGCCCGACCTGTGGTTCCACTTTCCCGAGACGGTCGTGGTCTTCGACAACGTGCGACACACGGCGCTGCTGGTCCGGCACGTCCAGATCCGGCCCGGGGACGACCCGGCGGCCCTGTACGCGGAAGCCGTGAAGGCGATCAACGCGACGGTGGAGACGTTGCGCGCAGCGGGGCCCGCGGAGCCCCGGCACGAGGCCGTGCGCGCTCCGATGGAGGTGCGCTCGAGCATGAGCCGCGAGGCCTTCCAGGCCGCGGTCAAGCGCGCCAAGGAGTACGTGGTTGCGGGCGACGTCTTCCAGGTGGTCCTGGGCTTCCGGCACACGGTCCCGCTGCAGGTCGATCCCTTCCTGCTCTACCGCATGCTGCGGCACATCAATCCGAGCCCGTACCTCTTCTACATGCAGATGGAAGGTCCCGTGCTGATCGGGTCCTCGCCCGAGATCCTGGTGCGCCTCGAGGGCGACCAGGTCGACGTGCGGCCGATCGCGGGCACGCGCCAGCGGGGGCGGGACGCCGAGCACGACCGGGCGATGGAGGAGGAGCTTCGCACCGATCCCAAGGAGATCGCCGAGCACGTGATGCTGGTCGACCTGGGGCGCAACGACGTGGGGCGGGTCGCCCGGGTCGGGAGCGTCGAGGTCACGGAGTACGCCTCGATCGAGCGCTACTCCCACGTGATGCACATCGTGTCCAACGTGCAGGGCCGGCTCGCCGAGGGGCAAGACTGGCTCGATCTGCTCCGCGCGACCTTCCCGGCCGGCACCCTGTCCGGCGCTCCGAAGGTGCGTGCGATGGAGATCATCGATGAGCTCGAGACGGTGCGGCGCGGGCCTTTCGGTGGCTGTGCGGGGTATCTCGACTACTCGGGCAACATGGACCTGGCGATCACGATCCGCACCATGCTGGTTCACGAGGGCGAGGTCTCGCTGCAGGCGGGGGCCGGCGTCGTGGCGGATTCGGTGCCGGAGCTCGAGTTCAAGGAGTGCAACAACAAGGCGCGCGCCATGATCCAGGCCATCGACATGGCCCGGGAAGGCGACGACTGAGCGATGCCGCGCCTCCTGCTGATCGACAACTACGATTCCTTCTCGTACAACCTCTTCCAGTACCTGGGCGAGCTCGGAGCCGAGCTCGAGGTCCTGCGCAACGATGCCGCCTCGTTGGAAGCGCTGCTGGGCCGCAAGCCCGACGGCCTGGTCGTCTCGCCCGGTCCGGGGCGACCCGAGGACGCCGGGCTTTCGGTGCCCGCCGTCCGGGCGTTCGGAGAGGCGGGCATCCCGGTGCTCGGCGTATGTCTCGGGCACCAGGCGATCGGCGCGGCCTTCGGCGGGCGCATCGTCGGCGCGCGCACCCTCATGCACGGCAAGGTGTCGCCCATCCACCACGAGGGCGAGGGCGTCTTCGCGGGGCTGCCATCCCCGTTCGAAGCGACCCGCTATCACAGCCTGGTGATCGACGAGTCGAGCCTTCCCGACGCGCTGCGGATCACCGCACGGACAGAGGACCGCGAGATCATGGGCGTCGTGCACCGCAGCCTGCCGATCGAGGGGGTGCAGTTCCATCCCGAGTCGATCCTGACCGGGGAGGGCAAGCGCCTGCTCGGAAACTTCGTGGCGCGCTGTGCGCCACGCCAGGGCACGTCGTGAGCCTGCGCGAGGCCATCGAGTGCGCCCTCGACGGGCGGGAGGTCGCGGCGGAGCTGCTCGAATCGGCGTTCGGCACGATCATGGACGGAGAGGCCAGCGACGCCCAGATCGCGGCGCTGCTCGTTGCGCTGCGGGCCAAGGGGGAGACCACCCAGGAGATCGCGGCTCTCGCACGCGTGCTGCGGGCGCGGGCCGAGACCGTGCCGCTGGCGGATCCGCGGACCGTCGATACCTGCGGGACCGGCGGCGATGGTGCGGACACCTTCAACGTCTCCACCGTGGCCGCGTTCGTGGTCGCGGGGGCCGGGGTGCCCGTCGCCAAGCACGGCAACCGGGCCGCATCGAGCCGGACCGGCAGCTTCGACGTCCTGGAGGCCCTGGGCGTCGAGGCCGATCTGCCGATCGCGGAGGCGGCGCGGGTTCTCGCCGAAGTCGGAATCGGGCCCTTCTTCGCGCGGCGGGCCCATCCGGCCATGCGCTTCGTGGCGCCGGTGCGCCAGCAGCTCGGCGTCCGGACGATCATGAACTGCATGGGTCCGCTCCTGAACCCGGTGGGAGCCCGCCGCCAGCTCGTCGGGGTCTTCGCCGAGGTGTGGGTGGAGCGGCTCGCCCGAGCCCTCGCCGAGCTCGGCGCCGAGCGCGCACTGGTGGTGCACGGCAGCGACGGGCTCGACGAGATCACGATCACCGGCCCGACGTCGGCGATGCTCCTCGAGGAGGGAAGGCTGCGGGCTCTGCAGCTCGATCCCGCAGAGATCGGGATCGATTCGGCCTCCGCCTCGGAGCTCCGTGGAGGCGACGCCCAGGAGAACGCGGCGATCGCCCGCAGCATCCTGGACGGCGAGCCCGGGCCGCGCCGCGACATCGTGGTGGCCAATGCCGGGGCCGCGCTCTGGGTGGCCGGCGCGGCCGGCGATTGGCCGGAGGGCGCGGGCCTCGCTCGCCGCAGCCTCGATTCGGGCGCCGCACGCGCCAAGCTGGCCGAGCTGGTCCAGGCGACGAAGGGACGGTCGGGCGCGGCGTGACGATCCTCGACGAGATCCTCGAGCGAAAACGCGACCTGGTGGGTGCTGCGCAAGCGCAGGTGCCGGCCGACCGGCTGCGCAGAGAGGCCGTGGCGGTCGCACGCCCGCCGGCAGGGTTTCGGCGTGCGCTTCGGGATTCGCCGCCGCCTCGCATCATCGCGGAGCTGAAGCGCCGCTCGCCGAGCAAGGGCGAGATCCGTGCCGACTACGACCCGGTCGTGCTGGCCCGCGCCTATGCCGAGGGCGGCGCTGCGGCGCTCTCGGTGCTCACGGACGAGCCCTACTTCGGGGGCTCCCTCGACGACCTCCGAGCTGCCCGGGGGGCGACCGGACTGCCGATCCTGCGCAAGGACTTCGTGATCGGTCCCTACCAGATCGACGAGGCCCGGGTCGCGGGGGCCGATGCCGTGCTGCTCATCGTGAAGGCCCTGTCCCAGGAGGACCTCGTCTCGCTCCATGCCCACGCCCGCGGCCTCGGGCTCGACGTACTGGTCGAGGTCCACGATGAAGAGGAGCTGGATCGCGCGGCGGCGTGTGGGGCAGATCTGATCGGGATCAACAACCGGGACCTGACCCGATTCACGACCGATCTGGCGGTGACCGAGCGTCTCCTGCCCAAGGCGCCGGCCGAGGCGGTCGTCGTCACCGAGAGCGGTATCATGACCTTCGAGGACGTGAGCCGCCTCTCGCGTGCCGGGGCCCACGGCTTCCTCGTCGGGGAGTCCTTGATGAGACAAGCCGACGTGACCCAGGCGCTCAGCCGACTTCGGGGGACCTTTTGACCGTACGCATCAAGATCTGCGGAATCGTGCACCCGGACGACGCCGCGGCCGCCGTCGATGCCGGCGCGGACATGATCGGCCTCAATTTCGTCCCGGGCTCACCGCGCTGCCTCACCCTCGACGCCGCGGCGAAGATCGCGGACCGCGTCGAAGGCCAGGTCGAGCGGGTCGCGATCTTTCGCGACGCCCCCTGGTCCGAGATCGAGCGGGTCACGCGCCGGGTCCAGCTCGAGCGCATCCAGTTCCACGGCGACGAGTCGGAGGAGGAGATCGAGCTCGTCGACTATCCCGTGATCAAGGCCGTGCGCGGCGCGGATCGCGAGGCGGCGGTGCGTTACCCCGGAGCCTTGCTGCTGCTCGATCACCCGACGCAGGGCGGCGGCCAGGGCCAGGCCTGGAACTGGAGCGAGGCGACCGAGCTGATCGCTGAGGGTTACGACCTGATGCTCGCGGGCGGTCTCACCCCCGACAACGTGCAGGCCGTGCTGGGAGAGCTCGGCGACTACCTGCCGTGGGGCGTGGACGTCGCGACCGGCGTCGAGCAGCCTGGAGCCGTCCGCAAGGACGCGTCGCGGATCGCGTCCTTCGTCGCCGCCGTGCGCCAGGCGGAGAAGCTCGAGAAGCCCGAGAAACCGGAAGGCGAAGAGGCCTAGGCTGCGTTCGGGCGAAGAGGCCTAGCCTGCGTTCGGGCGAAGAGGCCTAGCCTGCGTTCTGCGAGGACGGCTCCTCGCCGGTGAGGGTGCGGAACAGCTCGTCGACCTGCCGCTCGGTCTCGCGCAGGTCCCCGCCGTTCTCGATCACCCAGTCCGCCAGCTCGCGCTTCTCGTCGATCGGCATCTGGGCACGCATGCGCTGTGTGGCGTGCTCGGCACTCGCGCCGTCTCGAGCCTGCTGACGCTCGATCTGGAGCGCCTCGGGGGCGTAGACCAGGATCACGCCGTCGACTGCGTCGGCCGTCGTGGGGCGACCGCTGTCCCGCGCCTTGCGCGCGCTCTCGAAGAGCAGAGGAACGTCGACGAGGACGAGGGGGGCGTCGGAGCCGCGCGCTTCGGCGACCCGGCGCGCGAGCTCGGCGACGATCGGGCCGCCGGTCAGGCGCGCGAGGGTGGCGCGGGCCTCGGGGTCGGCGAACACGTGGGCGCCCAGGGCCTTGCGGTCCAGGCTGCCGTCCGGCCTGCGGAAGCGCTCGCCGAAGGTCTCGAGGATCTCGTCGTGGAGCGGCGCGCCCGGCGCCTGCAGTTCGTGGACGATCGCGTCGGCATCGACGATCCGCGCACCGCGCTTCTCGAAGAGCTGCGCCACGGTGCTCTTGCCCGTGCCGATTCCGCCCGTCAGCCCCACCACTCTCGGCATCGGCCGAGCATGGCACGGGAGCGCGCGAGCGCCAGCGAACGGAGTCGGTCCCTCAGCGTGGCCCGGTCTCGTCCTCGCCGGGCGGCTCGTGGACCCGGACGCAGTTCTTGCCGGCGGCCTTCGCGCGATACAGGGCTTCGTCGGCGCCCAGGAAGAAGGCCTTGCGGCTGCCCTGGTAGCGGTTCACGCCGATCGAGACGGTCATCTTCACGAGGCGCATCGTGTCGTCGAGGATGAAGGAGGCCTCGGCGACGGCCGAGCGAATCTTCTCCGCCAGAAGCACGGCCCCTTCGAGACTCGTGTTGGACGCGAGCACCACGAACTCCTCGCCGCCGTAGCGCGCCACCAGGTCGGCATCGCGGCTGTTGTCGTTCAGGATCTCGGCCAGGCCGGTGAGCAGCTCGTCCCCGGCCGCGTGGCCGAGCTGGTCGTTGAGCCGCTTGAAGTCGTCGATGTCGATCACCAGGATCGAGAGCTGCTCCTGGGTGCGGGCGACCCGCTTGATCTCGCGGGTGAGGAAATCCTGGAAGAAGCGGTGGTTGTGCAGCTTGGTCAGTCCGTCCGTGATCGACAGCTGTCCGAGCACCTCGTTGGCGGCCTGCAGGGCCTCGTTCTGCTGAACCAGCCGCTCGTTCGCCCGCTGGAGGTCGCCACGCTGATCGCGCAGGTCGCCGATCATCGCGTTGAAGGTGCGCGTCAGCAGAGCGAGCTCGCGCTCCGCGGGGACCGGCGACACCTCGACGTCGAGCTGGCCTTCGCTGACCTGGCGGGCTGCATCCGAGAGGGCGTGGATGGGACCGACCACGGCGTTGGTGACGCGGCGCGAGACGAGGGCCATCAGCCCGGTCAGGACCAGGCTCAGCAGCAGCGCGCTGGTCAGAAGGCCGAGGACCGGCGAGAACACACTCGAGAACGGAACCTCCAGGACGAGCCGGGTGCGCATGCCGGGCACCCCGCGGCTGCCGCCGAAGACCAGCTCGCCTGCGGGATTGCGGTAGATCGTAGGCGTCTCCGGCCAGCCGCCGGCCGGCGGGCTCGGTGCGCCCGCGACCGTCGGCTCGGGCGCCCACTGGATGCGGGCATCCGCGGGGAGCAGGCTCGGCGCCAGGAGCTGCTCGCGGTAGGCGGTCGAGACCCAGGCAACGCGACCGCCCTCCGGATCCACCCACCCGGGCGAGGGCTGGCCCGCGCGGGTCAGCCAGTACAGGCCGGGCGTACCGGGCCCTTCGGCCAGCGGCTCGACCGCGTCGAACATCGGGCCCGGCTCGAGGGCGGGCGATGCTTTGGCCCCGAGATCGGGGACGACGCGTGCCATCGCCCCCTCGAGGCTCGCCGGTACGGCACGTTCCATCGTGGCCGACACCAGCCGCTGCGCGGCGACGACCCCGAGCGCCAGCAGCGAGAGCGCCCCGAGCAGGACCGAGCCCAGCAGCAGCAGGCGCAGCCGACCCCCGAGGCTGCCGCCGCCGAAGGTCTCGTCGCCGGCGCCCCCAGCGGGGCTCGGTTCTCGGGCCTCGCCGTCAGGCGAGCTCTCGTCGTGGGTGGATTCGGACATGATCGAGCGCCCCGGTATCGGACGGACGGGGGACCGGCTTGATCCGCGGTCCAGGTTCCAACCCCGCGAGAAGCCTATGCTTTTAGCGATTCTGCGAGCCGCCGCTGGAGCTTCGGGGCAGAAGCGGCTAACTCCCCGTAAGCGCGAAGGATTTCGAACCGGGGCGTTTGACCGCCCTGTGGCCCTCGGATATATTGCGCCAGTCTTTTCGAGGGGTTAGCGGCCTTCGCGCCGGTCCATCCCAGCCTCTCTCGACCCTCTTCGAGGTCACATGAGCGAGCCCGGCTCCCGCACACCCGCGGCGGCGTCCGATGGGGACGCGAGCGATTTGCCTTTTTCGGCGGAGCTCGCGGAGCTGCGCGCGGAGATCGATGCGGTCGACCGGCGGATCCTTGCGGAGCTGAACCGACGCGCCGAGCTCGTGTTGCGCGTCGGCGAGCTCAAGCTCGACCGGGGCGCAGGCATCTACAGCGCCGCGCGTGAGCGGGACCTGACGGACCGGCTGACGGCTGCGAACCCGGGTCCGTTTCCCGATGCCGGTGTGCGGCCCGTCTTTCGCGAGATCGTCTCGGCGACTCGATCGCTCGAAGCCCGTCTCCGGGTCGCGTACCTCGGACCGGAAGGCACCTTCTCCCATCTGGCCGCGCGCGAGACCTTCGGCGCCCATGCGGAGTACGTCGCGGCCGCCACGATGTCCGAGGTCTTCGCCATCGTCGAGCGGGGCGAGGCCGAGCACGGCCTGGTCCCGGTGGAGAACACCACCGAGGGCGTCGTGACGCCGACCCTGGACGCGTTGCTCGCCTCCGAGCTCGCAATCTCGGGCGAGAGCCTGCTGCGCATCTCGCACCACCTGATGTCGGCTTCGGGGCGGATGGAGGACGTGCGGCGGGTCGCCTCCCACCCCCAGCCGCTGGCCCAGTGCCGCATCTGGCTGGATCGTCACATCCCGCAGGCCGAGCGCCAGGAGATGCCGAGCACGTCCGCCGCGGCGGAGCTCGCCGTGCGGGAGGCCGACGTAGCCGCGATCGGCAGCTCGCTGGTCGCCGAGCTGCGCCAGCTGCAGATCATCGCCGGCTCCATCGAGGACCAGCGCGACAACACCACGCGTTTCCTGGTGATCGGGGGCGACTCTCCGCCGCCGAGCGGCAACGACCTGACTTCGGTCGCCTACACCGTGCGCAAGGGCAAGTCCGGTGCGCTGCACGATCTCCTGAAGCCCTTCGCCGACCACGGCGTGAACCTGACGAGCATCCAGGCGCGTCCGCTGAAGGGCACGCCGTGGGAGTACGTCTTCTTTCTCGACGTCGAGGGCCACACCAAGGAGGGCGAAGTGCTGGCGGCCCTCGAGGCGGCTGCCGTGTTCGCGAACTCGCACCGCGTGCTGGGCTCGTTTCCGCGCGCCACCGAGGCCCGCAATCCTTCTCGCCAGCCGGTCGGCTCCCCGCGGTCCTCCTCGTGAAGCAACGCACCCTCCGCGAGCGCGTGAAGCCCCACCTGGCCGCGCTCGAGCCGTACCAGCCCGGAAAGCCGATCGAAGAGCTCGAGCGCGAGCTCGGCATCGAGGGCTCGATCAAGCTCGCCTCCAACGAGAACCCGCTCGGGCCGTCTCCACGCGCCGTCGCCGCAGTCGAGCGCGCCGCGGCAGGCGTGCACCGCTATCCCGACGGCGCGAGCTTCGCTCTGCGTGCAGCCCTCTCCGAGCGCCTCGAGGTCGCTCCCGGACAGCTGGTCTTCGGCTGCGGCTCCGACGAGCTGCTGGAGCTGGTGGCCAAGGCCTTCGTCGGACCGGGCGACGAGGTCGTGTATGCGTGGCCTTCGTTCGCGATGTATCCGATCGTGACCCAGGGCATGGGCGGGACGCCGGTGCCGGTGCCGCTGGACGACGCATTGGTGCACGACCTGCCGGCCCTGGCCGCGGCGATCACGGATCGCACCCAGGTCGTGATCGTCTGCAATCCCAACAATCCGACCGGCACCAGCGTGGGTGCCGAGGCCTTCGATCGCTTCGTCGAGGCGCTGCCCGAGGATCTGCTGCTGGTCGTGGACGAGGCCTACGTCGAGTATGCGCGGCGGCCCGACTTTCCGGATGCGCTGGCCTGGGTGGAACGCCGCCCGGCGACCCTGGTGATGCGGACCTTCTCCAAGATCTACGGCCTGGCCGGCCTGCGGGTCGGCTACGGCGTCGCGGGCGCCGAGCTTGCCGGCTACCTGGAGCGCGGGCGCCATCCCTTCAACCTGAACCTCCTGGCCGAGGCCGGCGCGCTGGCCGCGCTCGAGGACGGCGAGTTCGTCGAGCGCTCGCAGCGACTGAACGCGGAAGGGGCCGAGCTGCTGACCCGCCAGCTGGAGGCGCTCGGGTGCGAGGTCTGGCCCACCGATACGAACTTCCTGCTGACCCGGGTCGGAGCCGGGGCCTTCGAGGCCCTGCAGCAGCAGGGTGTGATCGTGCGGCCGATGGGGGGATTCGGTCTCCCCGAGCACATCCGCGTCACGATCGGGACGCCGGAGGAGAACGAGCGATTGATCAAGGCGCTGCGCACATGGCGGGAGTCGCGGTGAAGCCGCACTTCGAGACGCTGAGCGTGATCGGCCTCGGGCTGCTGGGCGGCTCGCTGGTGGCCGCGGCACGCGAGCGGGGCCTGGCCGACCGCGTGATCGGCGTCAGTCGCCGCGCCGTCACGGCCGAGCAGGCGCTGGCCCGCGACATCGTCGACGAGGCGACGACCGACCTGGCCCGCGGCGTCCGCGGGGCCGACCTGGTCGTGCTGGCGACTCCGGTGTTCGCCATGGAGGAGGTGCTGCGCGCTGCGGTGCCGCACCTGCGCGAGGACGCCCTGGTCACCGACGTCGGGAGCGTCAAGGGCGCTCTGGCCGACACCTTGCCCGGCCTGCTGCCGCCGGGTGTGCGCTTCGTCGGCTCGCACCCCATGGCCGGCAGCCACGCCAGCGGGCTCGAGCACGCGCGGGCCGATCTGTTCGAAGGCGCGGCCTGCGTGGTCGCGCCCGGCTCCGAGCCCCGCGATACCGAGCGGCTGGTCGCGTTCTGGAAGGCGCTCGGCATGCGGGTCGAGCTGCGCGCCGCCGATCGGCACGACGAGGAGGTGGCCTGGATCAGCCACCTGCCTCACGCCGTGGCCTTCGCCTTCGCCCGGGCGCTCGAGCGCGCGCCGAGCGGCTCGGTCGCCCTGCGCGGCACCGGCTTCCGCGACTTCACGCGGGTGGCTCGCAGCGAGCCCGACCTCTGGGCCGACATCCTGGTCACGAACCGCAAGGCCCTGGCCGGGCCTCTTCACGAAATGAGCGAGCGGCTCGCCGAGCTGGCCCGCTGCATCGAAACCGGAGACCCCGACGCGGTCTCCGCCTATCTCAACGCTGCCGGGGACCAGCTCCAAGGCAGCGACGACGCCCGATCCGGGGGCGATAACCCGGAAATCCAGGCTGCCCCCGTGGCGGCCACCAAGGAGTGAAGACACTTCACATGAATCAAGACGTAGCAACCGGCGGTTCTTTCGCCGAGCTCTTCTCGCAGACCGAGAAGAAGATCAAGGAAGGGGAGGTCGTCAAGGGACGGATCCTCTCGATGGACGACGACCACGTACAGGTCGACGTCGGAGGGAAGTCCGAGGGGTTCGTGGACCTCTGGGAGTTCATGGACGAGCAGGGCAAGGTCCTCATCGCCGTAGGCGACGTGGTCGATGTCCTGGTCGAAGAGGCCGAGGACGACGAGGGCCGCATCGTGCTCTCGAAGGACAAGGCCGATCGGGTCAAGATCTGGGACCAGATCAGCGAGGCCTACGAGGCGGATCGAGCGGTCGAAGGCC
This sequence comes from Deltaproteobacteria bacterium, assembly GCA_029261775.1. Lineage (GTDB taxonomy): Bacteria > Myxococcota_A > UBA9160 > UBA9160 > UBA6930. Next base: position 23,254 of record JAJDAR010000344.1, read on the forward strand.
GCATCCTCTCGCGGGTCAAGGGAGGGCTCTCCGTCGACATCGGCGTCAAGGCCTTCCTGCCGGGCTCCCAGGTCGATCTGCGACCCGTCCGGAACCTCGAGAACCTGCTCGGGGAACGCCTCGAGTTCAAGATCATCAAGTTCAACCAGCGTCGTGGGAACATCGTGCTCTCGCGTCGTGCGCTCCTCGAGAAGGAGCGTGAGACGATGCGGGCGACCACCCTGGAGACGCTCCAGGAGGGTCAGATCATCGACGGCGTGATCAAGAACATCACCGACTACGGTGCGTTCATCGATCTCGGCGGCATCGATGGCCTGCTCCACGTGACCGACATGTCGTGGGGTCGCGTCAACCACCCGAGCGAGTTGTTCCGGGTGGGCGACGAGATCAAGGTCAAGGTGCTCAAGTTCGATCCCGAGAGCGAGCGGGTCTCGCTGGGTCTGAAGCAGATCCAGCCCGATCCGTGGGTGGATGCAGCGATGCGCGACCCGATCGGTGTGCGCGTGAACGGCAAGGCCGTCTCGCTCACCGACTACGGTGCGTTCATCGAGCTCGAGCCCGGCATCGAGGGCCTGGTCCACGTCTCGGAGATGTCCTGGACCAAGCGGGTCAAGCACCCGTCGAAGGTCGTGAACATCGGCGAGCAGGTGGAGTCCGTGGTGCTCGACGTGGATGAGTACAACCGCAAGATCTCGCTCGGGATGAAGCAGATCGAGCCGAACCCGTGGGCCGTGATCGAGGAGAAGTACCCGATCGGCACCCACGTCTCCGGCGAGATCCGCAACATCACGAACTTCGGGGTCTTCGTCGGCCTCGAAGAGGGGATCGACGGTCTGGTGCACGTCTCGGACATTTCGTGGACCGAGAACATCAAGCACCCGAGCGAGAAGTTCGAGAAGGGTGACGTCGTCCAGGCCGTCGTGCTGAAGATCGACCGGGAGAACGAGAAGTTCTCGCTGGGCATCAAGCAGCTCGAGGGCAATCCCTGGGACGACATCCTCAAGAAGTACCCGCTCGGGAGCGAGATCACCGGCGAGATCACGAACGTGGTGGACTTCGGCGCCTTCGTGAAGCTCGAAGAGGGCATCGAGGGGCTGATCTACAGCGCCGAGCTCGCCCAGGAACCGGTGGAGAAGCCTGCGGATGTCGTCAAGGCAGGCGACTCCGTGACGGCGGTGATCACGAAGGTGGACCCGGTGGATCAGAAGATCTCCCTGTCCATTCGAGCGCTGTCGGATCGCGAGCAGCGGGAGGCCCTCAAGAAGATGGCCGCCCAGCAGTCCGCGACCCAGACGGCGACCTTGGGCGATGTCGGTGCGCTGGCGAAGCTCAAGCAGAAGCTGGAGCAAGGCGGCGGCGACGACGCCGGTGAAGAGGGCTAGCGAGCCCGCAGTCCCACGATCGCGGGGAGTCGGGGAAACCCGGCTCCCCGCGACGGAGAGGCGGAGAGACCGATGACGAAGAGCGGACTCATCGAGAAGGTGGCGGAGCTGACCCCGCACATCTCGAAGAAGGATACGGAGATCGTGGTGAACACGATCTTCGACTCGATGACGGATGCCCTCAAGGAGGGCGAGCGCATCGAGATCCGGGGCTTCGGCAGCTTCCAGGTCAAGGTTCGGGAGGCCCGCGAGGGGCGGAACCCGAAGACCGGGGAGGAAGTCCACATCCCCGCCAAGCGGACGCCGTTCTTCAAGGTCGGCAAGGAGCTGAAGGAGATGGTCGACAACTCCTCGGCGCCTCTCGACGAATCGCCCGACGACGACTCGAACCTCTAGTTCCGGCTCTCCGGAACCCATGGCTCACTGCAGGAAGGACCGCTCCGCGTGAAGTGGCTGCGACGACTGATCGTGCTCGCGCTGATGGTCGGCTTTGCGTACGTCTCCTATCGACTCCCGCAGGACAACGACGTGCTGGTCAACGTCGACCTGCTGGCCTGGCAGGCCCCCCCGGTTCCGCTGTGGGTAGCCCTCGGGCTGGCCTTCCTGGTCGGGGTGCTGTGCGCGAGTGCCGGGCTGCTCTTCCAGCTGGCGAAGAAGAGCCTGGTGGCGCGGCGCTATCGCAAGACCGTGCGCGGCCTCGAGGCCGAGATCCACAAGCTCCGCAACCTGCCGCTGGCCGGGGCGGAGGCTACGCCTGCGGCGGAGGAGTCGCCGGTCCCTGGCGCTCCGTGAGCCGGGGGCGAGGCAAGGTGACCTCGCCGGCCAGGCGCCGCGAGGGGGGCTCCGAGCCTGACCGGGCCGGCAGGCCATGAGCTTCTGGCAGCGCGTCTTCCGCAAGGGGGAGTCACCGCAGGAGGCCCCGGACTCCGCGTTCCGCGAGGCCCTGCTGCGACTGCTCGACCGCGACCTCGCGAGCGCGGAGGAGGCTCTCGTGCGCGCCGCGCAAGAGGACTCGTCGGACGTCGACGCCTTCCTCGCACTGGCCGCGCTGTATCGAACACGCGGCGAGATCGGCCGGGCGATCCGGATCCACCAGAACCTGCTGCTGCGCAGCGACCTCGGCGCCGTGAGTCGCGACGCGGCGCTGTCGGGGCTCGCCATGGACTTCCAGCGCGGTGGGTTCCTGCAGCGCGCCATCGCGGCCTTCGAGGAGCTGCTGGAGCGAAATCCCCGCCACGAGGCCGCCCTGCGCGCGCTCGGCGAGTTGCACGGCGACGCCCGTGACTGGAAGCGCGCCCTCGAGATGTGCCGCCGACTGGCCAAGGTGACCGGCGAGGAGGCGCGGGTGGACGAGGCGGCCCTGTACGTCCGGGCGGCGAATGCGGCCCAGGCGGAGGGACGCACCGACGACGCGCGCCGCGATCTGAAGAAGGCGCTGCGCCGGGATCCCGACCATGTCGACGCGTGGATCGCGCTCGGGGCGCTCGAGGCGGAGCGCGGCAAGGACAAGCGGGCGTTGGCGGCGTGGGCCAAGGTGCCCTCCATCGACCGGCGCGCCGGCCCCCGGGTCTACCCCCAGCTCGAGTCGAGCTTTGCCGCGGTCGGTCGGCCGCGCGAGTTCGAGACCTTCCTGCGCAAGCTGCTCGACGAGCGGCCCGGCGACGCGGCGGCGCGGCTCGCGCTGGTGCACTGCCTCCTCACGCGGGGCGACGCGGCCCTGGCGGAGACCGAGGCGCGGGCGCTGCTGGAGCGGGATCCGGCCAGCCTGGCCGGGCAGGGTGCCCTGCTGCGCGCACTGCTCGGCAAGGGCGAGACCGAGGCGGCCTTGAAGCAGGCGACCGAGCTACTGCAGGCCCTGGGACAGGCGGGCCTGCTGGACCACCGGGAGGCGCTCTTGTGAGGGGTCGGAGCGCTGGGAGGAGCGCGTCATGAGTGGCGCAGCGAAATCGGCCCGCGACACGCCGATGATGCGCCAGTACCTGGCGATCAAGGCGCAGGTGCCCGATGCCTTCCTCTTCTACCGGATGGGCGACTTCTACGAGCTGTTTCTCGACGACGCGGAGCGCGCGGCCCCGCTGCTCGACATCACGCTCACCACCCGCGACAAGAACAAGCCGGACCCGATCCCGATGTGTGGCGTGCCCGTGCACAGTGCCGACGGCTACGTGCGCAAGCTCGCCGAGCTCGGGCACCGTGTGGCGATCTGCGAGCAGACCGAGGCTGCCAGCGCGAGCGGGCCCCGCAAGCTGGTGCGCCGCGAGGTGGTCGAGGTGGTCACACCGGGGCTGGTCGGCGACCCGGCCGGGCTGCCCGCGACCCGCGAGGTGGCGTTGGCGGCGCTCACGGCGAGTGAGCAGGGCCATGGGCTGGCCGCCCTCGACGCCTCGACCGGCCACTTCCGGGCGACCCGCTCTCATGCGGGCGAGCACCTGCCGGCAGAGCTGGTCGACGAGCTCGAGCGGATCGCTCCGCGCGAGCTGCTGCTCTCGGCCGAGCTCGCGCGCCGGCACGGTGAGAGCCTGCGAGAGCGGCTGGGGGAGACGGTGCTGCGCGAGACGGACGACGCGTCGTTCGCCGTCGAGTCCCTACCCGTGACCCCCCACGGGCTCGTCGCGGATCCGGCGGATCCGCGCATGACCGCGGCGGCGGGCATCCTCCGCTATCTCGCCGATCACCAGCCGGCCAGCCTGGGACAGGCGCCGCGCCTGCGCACCTACGAGCTCGGGGATGCGATGATCCTCGACGCGGCGACCTGCCGGCACCTGGAGCTGTTCGAGAGTCAGGAGGATCGCGGCCGCACCGGCACGCTGATCGAGCGGATCGACGACACGAAGACCGCGCTCGGTGCGCGCTGCCTGGCGCAGTGGATGGCCTATCCGCTGGTCTCGCCCGAGACGATCCGCGCGCGGCAGGACGGCGTGGCCGCGCTCGCGGAGCGCGACCGGGCACGCTCGCGCCTGCGCGAGGCGCTGCGCGGGGTGCGGGACCTGGAGCGGATCTTCGCGCGCTGCCAGCGGCCCGGTGCCGAGCCCCGGGACCTGGCGGCGCTGCGCGATTCGATTGCCGCGCTGCCCGACGTCGGCGCCGCCCTCGAGCTGGAGGCCGCGGAGCCGCTGGCGGGCACCCGCGCGCCGCTGCCGGCTCCCGCCCCCCTGCCCGAGCTGCAGACGCTCCTGCAGGAGGGCCTGGTGGAGCAGCCGAAGGCCCTGCCGCGCGGCTCGCGGGGTGCGCTCGAGACCGGCTACATCCGCGTGGGGTTCCGCGCCGAGCTGGACCACGTACGCGAGAGCGCGTCCAAGGGACGTGACTGGATGGCCGGGCTCGAGGCGTCGGAACGCGAGCGGACCGGCATCCCGAACCTGAAGGTGCGCTTCCACCCCGTCCATGGCTACTCGCTCGAGGTCACCAAGACGAACCTCGAGCGGGTGCCCGACGACTACGAGCGCCGCCAGACGCTCGCGAACGCGGAGCGCTACACGACCGCGGCCCTGCGCGAGATGGAGAGCTCGGTGCTCGGCGCCAACGAGCGCGCGGCGGGCCTCGAGCGCGAGATCTTCGAGGAGCTGCGGCAGGTCGCGCTCGCGGCCGCTGCCGAGATCCGCGCCGCGGCGGCGGCCGTCGCGGAGCTCGACGCCCTGCAGTCCCTGGCCGAGATCGCCCGCCGGGACGGCTGGGTGCGGCCGAGCGTGGACGAGGGCTGTGAGCTGCGGGTCCAGGCCGGGCGGCACCCCGTCGTCGAGGGCCTGATGAGCCGCAGCGGTGGGGAGTACGTTCCGAACGACACATCCCTCGATCCCGAGGACACACGCCTCCTGCTCATCACCGGACCGAACATGTCGGGCAAGAGCACGTACCTGCGCCAGGTCGCGATCCTGGTCCTGCTGGCGCAGATGGGCAGCTTCGTGCCGGCCGAGGCGGCCCACGTCGGCGTGGTCGATCGCGTGTTCACCCGGGTCGGCGCCTCGGACCGCCTGGCGCGCGGAGAGTCCACCTTCATGGTGGAGATGCGGGAGACGGCCGAGATCCTGGCGCAGGCGTCGCCGCGCAGCCTGATCATCCTCGACGAGATCGGGCGCGGAACCAGCACCTTCGATGGGCTGTCGATCGCCTGGGCCGTGGCCGAGTACCTGCACGACACCCCCGGTCTCGGGGCCCGCACCCTCTTCGCCACCCACTACCACGAGCTGGCCGATCTGGCCCACGCCCGTGCCGGGGTGCGCAACGCGCACTTCGAAGCGCGCGAGTGGAAGGAGGAGGTGCTCTTCTTGCGGCGGCTCGTCGAAGGGCCCGCGAACCGCTCCTACGGCATCCAGGTGGCGCGGCTCGCCGGCCTTCCCAGCCAGGTGGTCGAGCGCGCGCGGGAGATCCTGGCTCGTCTCGAGAAGGACGAGCTCTCCGCCGATGGCAGGCCGCGCCTGGCGGCACCGGTGGACGCGCCCGAGCCGGGCGGGCAGCTGGCGCTGTTCTCGGGGGCCGCGAGCAGCGCGACGGAGCAGGCGGTGCTCGACGCGCTGCGCGCCAGCGATCCCGACACCTTGACGCCTCTCGAAGCGCTCCAGCGGCTGGCCGCCTGGCGGCAGCGGCTCGGTGACGAGGAAGACGCATGAGGGCCGTCGCAAGGGGGGCGCGCGGTCGCTGGACGGGCTGGGCAGGGCTCTGCCTGCTCCCGCTGCTGCTCGGCGTGGAGCGCCCGCCGGGCCTGGCCGACGTGCGGGACGTGCGGCACTGGTCGTACCCCAACTACACCCGCGTCGTCGTCGAGCTGTCGTCCGGCGTCGACACCACGGTCAAGCGGCTCGCGGCGGACCGCGCCTCGGGCAAGCCCGACCGGCTCTACCTCGATCTGCCGAACGTATGGGTCGGCCTCCGCTACGCCGACCCGATCCCCGTCGGAGACGGCCTCTTGCGCGGCATCCGGCTCGGCCAGAATCGCAAGACGGCCACGCGCGTGGTGATCGATCTGCAGCGCTACGAGCGGCACCGGCTGTTCCGCCTCAGCTCGCCGGATCGGGTCGTGATCGACGTGTTCGGCAGCGGCGCCCGGCGCTCCGAGAGCGAGGAGCGCGCCGCGCCGGAGGGCGCTCCCAAGGCGCGCCGTGGCGCGATGGCGCCCCGGCCGAGCCCGCCGACGGTGATCCGCGACATCCACACGATCGTGGTCGATCCGGGTCACGGCGGCAGCGACCCGGGCGCGACCGGTGTGGGCGGCCTGCGCGAGAAGGAGGTGACCCTGCGCGTCTCGCGCGAGCTCGCCACCCGGCTGCGCGATCGCGGCTTCGAGGTGCATCTCACCCGCGAGAAGGACGTGCACCTCAGTCTCGAAGAGCGCACGGCCTTTGCCGAGGGGGTCGGAGCCGACGTGTTCCTCTCGATCCACGCCAATGCGGCCCAGCGGCGCGGCGCCCACGGGATCGAGACGTACTACCTGGACAAGGGGCATCGGCGCCACTCGATGCGGGTGGCCGCCCGCGAGAACGGGGTCCCGGCGTCGCAGCTCGACGACCTGCAGCGAGCCCTGGCGGGCCTGAAGGTGTCCGAGATGTCGCAGATGTCCGCGCGGCTCGCCGAGACGGTTCATGGGAGCGTGGTCAGCGGCGTGCGCCAGACCCACGGCTCGGTCAAGGATCTGGGCGTCAAGCGCGGCCCCTTCCACGTGCTCTTCCTGTCCGGGATGCCCTCGATCCTGGTCGAGACCGGCTTCGTCACCCATCCCCAGGAGGCACGGCGCTTGCGCAGCCGCTTCTATCGAGACGTCCTGGCCGAGCAGATCGCGCGCGGGCTCTCGCGCTTCCGGAGCGAGCGGGCCTCGCGCCTGGCGGGGAGGTCCTCGTGATCGAGGAGCCGCATCTCGACGCGCACATCCCGCCGTTCAGCCCGGGAGAGAAGCGGGACTCCCGCGAGGTGGCGGCGGCCGCGCGGGACTACCTGGCAGGCCTGCGCACCTGGCTGGCCGCGCTGCACGAGCGCGGCGACTCGGGCCAGGCCGTCAACCACGCGCATGCGGATGCGCTCGATCGGCTGCTCCGGCGCCTCCATGAGGTGGCCGAGTTCACCTACTACAGCGACGCCGGAGAGTTCGACGCGCGGGTCTCGATCATCGCGGTCGGTGGCTTCGCACGACGCGAGCAGGCGATCTGTTCGGATGTCGATCTGCTCTTCCTGCACGACGGCGAGACCATCAGCCCCCTGGCCGCGCGCGTCGCGGAGTGGATCCAGTACTGCCTGTGGGATGCGGGCGTGGAGGTGGGCGCCGCGCTGCGCACGATCGAGGAGTCGATCGCCCTCGGGCAGTCGGACATCACCGCGCGCACCTCGATGCTGGGCGCCCGCTTCCTCTGCGGGGACTCGACGCTCTTCCACGAGTTCACGACCGCAGTTCGCGATCGTCTGATCCCGGACCTGGCGGAGTTCATCGCCGACCAGCGGGAGGCCTGGGACCAACGCCACGCCAAGTTCGGCGACTCCCTCTACCTGCTCCAGCCCAACGTGAAGGAGGGCGCCGGAGGCCTGCGGGACTACCACTCCGCGTGGTGGGTGGTGCGCGCGTCCGAGCCGCTCTTCCGGGAGCTCGACGACCTGCTGTACACGGGTCTGCTGACGGAATCGGAGATGGCAGAATACCGCGACGGGCTGCAGTTCCAGTGGCGGATGCGCAACCAGCTCCACCTGCTGGCCAAGCGTCGCACGGATCAGATGAGCTTCGAGATCCAGGAGGAGCTGGCTCGCGACCTGGGCTTCGACGACGATGCGTCGGACGACTCGGACCTGCCCGTCGAGCGGTTCATGCGGGAGTACTATCGGCACGCCCGCGCGGTCCAGAACTTCTCCGAGATCGTGATCGAGCAGTGCGAGGCGCGGGCTCGCCCCCGCCAAGGCGCGCCCGACACCCAGCTGGCCGAGGACGGCTTCCGCGTGGCGGCCGACCACCTGGAGATCCCCCACGCGGCACACCTGCGCCAGAAGCCCGTTCGCCTGCTCACGGCCTTCGCCGTGGCCCAGGAGCACGACGTTCCGCTCTCCCGGACCGCCCAGCGCTACGTGCGCGAGCACCTTCATCTGATCGACGAGGGCTTCCAGCGCGATCCCGAGGCGGCCGACGCGCTGCTCCGGATCCTCGGCTCCGAGCGCCGGGTCATGCGCACCCTGATGATGATGAACGAGGTGGGCGTGCTCGGCCGCTTCCTTCCGGAATGGGAGCATATCGTCTGCCGTTGGCAGCAGGTCATCTACCACACCTACACGGTCGACGTGCACTCGATCTTCCTGGTCGAGGAGCTGCGCCGGCTCTGGCGGGGCAAGCACGCGGAGACGCTTCCCGAGCTGACGGATCTGGTGAGACAGGCGCCCGACCTGCCCGTGCTCTACCTGGGATGCCTGCTGCACGACATCGGCAAGGGTCTCGGGGGCGACCACTCGAACAAGGGGGCCGACCTGGCCCGGGTCTGCTGTGAGCGTCTGGGCCTCGACCCCGATCGCATCGAGCGGGTGATCTTCGTCGTGCGCTGGCACCTGCTGATGTCGCACGTGGCCCAGCGCCGCGATCTCTCGGACCCGAAGGTGATCGTCGATCTGGCGCGGACCTGCGGCGACCGCGAGAACCTGCACAACCTGTACCTGGCGACCTTCGCGGACATGCGGGCCTCGTCGGCCTCCGCATGGACCGAGTGGCGCTACGAGCTGCTGAAGGAGCTGTTCGAGCGCACCTCGGAGTTCCTCGAGTCGGGCAACGACGATCCGCGCTTTGCCCTCGACCAGGTGGATGCGCGGGTCGAGACGCGGCGGCAGGCGGCCGCCCGCGAGCTGGCCGAGCTGGGTGTGGACGAGGGACGCGTCGAAGCCCACTTCGACGCCATGCCGCAGCGCTACTTCCTCTCGCACACGCCGCGGCAGATCGCCCGCCATGCGCGGGTGATCTTCTCGCTCGGCCCGGACCGCGATTTCGCGACGGCCGTGCGGACCATGCGCGGAGACTTCAGCGAGTTCATCCTGGCGACCCACGACGTACCGCGGCTCTACGCCAACGTGGCCGGCTCGCTGACGGCTGTGAGCATCAACATCCTCGGCTCGAACGTCTACACGTCGCGGACGGGGCTGGCCCTCGAGGTCTTCCGGGTGTCGACGCCGGAGGGCGGCGAAGAGGAGCGCGAGCAGAAGTGGGCCGAGCTGGAGGAGATGATCCGGCGGGTCCTGGCGGGTGAGGTGGACGTGGAGGCGCGGGTCAAGGGCCGTGCCCGGGCCTTCGGCCAGACGGCAATGCCCTCTCCGCGGCCGCCCCGGGTGCAGATCCGCAACGACGTCTCCGACTTCTACACCGTCGTCGACATCACCGCGAACGACCGCGCCGGCCTGCTCTATGACTTGACCCACACGCTCTCGAGCCACGACCTCGAGATCTTCGTCTCCAAGGCGACCACGGTCCTCGATCAGGTGGCCGACACCTTCTACGTGAAGGGCCCCGAGGGCAAGAAGCTCACGGACGAGAACCTCGTGAAGGAGCTCGAGACCGC
>JAJDAR010000345.1 GCA_029261775.1 Deltaproteobacteria bacterium
CCGCCCCGTCGCTGGCATCGGCGACGTGCGCCTGTATGCGGACCCCGGGCGCGAATCCAGCGCTTGCTCGAGAGGCCCGCGATAGAATCGCTATCTGGAGCGCTACTTCCTCGCCAGACCAGGCCGGTTTCGTCCGAAATCGCAGTGCGGCCGCCCGGCTGAAGTCGAGAGGAGCCATTTCGACAGCGCTGCCGAGCGTCTCTCCCGCCACGCAGCGCCGCAGGTCGTTCCCGAAGAGGTCGAAGACGAGACTGCTACCATCGTGGTTCGGGGGAGAGATGAAGGTCACGATCTTCGGTGCCACGGGTCTGCTCGGTCGCGAATGTCTCTCGCAGTGCCTCGAGGCGGGCCACGAGGTCACAGTACTCGTCCGCACACCCGACAAGCTGCCCGCTGAGCTGCGCGGGCAGATCACGGTCGTCGAGGGGGACGGCCTCGACGAAGAGGCCGTGGAGCACGCCCTCTCCGCGGGCACCGAGGGGATCCTCTTCGCGGTCGGCATCGACGCGCGCTCGCCCGAGGACCTCTGCACCGACATCACGCGTCATATCCTCGCCGCGATGCGCAAGCTCGGAATCCGCCGGCTCGTCTGGTGCGGCGGCGGCAACACGGTCGGCGACGAGGACGTCGTCAGCCTCGGCTCGAGGTTCGTCCTCCTCTTCTCACGCTGCTTCATGGCGCTCCGGCACCGCGACAAGCTCAACCAGATCGCCCTGCTCGAGGAGAGCCGTGACGTCGACTGGCTCGGAATCCGGCCGCTGCAGATGCGAAAGGGCGCCAGGCGCGGCGGATATCGAGTCGGCTTCGATCGCTACAGTGGTCTCTCGAAGATCACCGCCGGCGATTGTGCGAACGAAATGATCCGGATGCTCGTAGACGACACCTGGCTCCACAAGGCGCCGATCATTCAGTACTGATCCGAAGCGGCTGGCCTTCTGCACTCACCCGGCCCCCGGGACCCCGCAGCACTCCAGCAGCAGATGCCCAGCGGAGACTCTCCGATCCGCGCGGGCGATCAGACGGCCAGTTCCTCGAGGAGGACGTCCGCCCCGGCGCCGTCCAGGGCCAGCCTCTCGACGCGGCTGCGCGTCTCGCTGTTGGAGCGCATCAGCTCCTTCAAGGGGACACCGACCTCCACGGCGGCCTTGACGCCTCGCACCGACTCGGGGTCGACGTTGGAGGCGAGGAACGTGCGCGTGAAGAAGCTCACGTCCGTCCATTCCGCGCTGTTCATCCCCGGGTCGGCAAGCGGGGGCAGGCCGAGTGTAGCTCGCGCTGCGGGGAGCGGCTGCGGCAAGAGATCCTCCCAAGGGACCGATTCGAAGGGGAGGTGGAGGCGAGCCGCGTTGCCGCGCTCCCACGCCTCTCGCAGGTAGCCGAGCCAACGGCGTCTTCGGATGCTCGGGCGCATCAACCGAGGCGCGAGTCCGAAGGGGCTCCAGAAGGTCGCGCGCCACGAGATGCCCAGGTTGTAGCCCCCCGTGAAGTAGATGTTGAGCCCTTCCCCGGCCAGGTCGGCACCGTAACCGCTGACGACGTGCATCAGGTCGTGGGTCTGGATCCAACGCTCGAAGGCCCAGCGCAGCTCCTCGTCCATCGGAACCGAGTCGAACCAGTCGTCTCGATAGATCAGGCCCGAGAGCATGTAGCCGGGAATCGTGTCCGGATGATCCATGAAGGTATGGAAGGCGCGCCCGAGCGAGCCTTCGGGCATGGCAGCTAGAGCCTGCATGTCGTTCAGCACTGCGCACAGATCCGGGCGCTCGTCGAGCAACCGGCGCCCGATGGGATGCTCGCGCATCGCGAGGCGACGCTCATGCACTCTTCGCCCACCCATGTGGAGCGCGATTCGAAATGCGCGCGAGGCGCCACGTTCGCTGACCGGCCCCGACAGCCAAGTCACCCCATCGCGGGCAGCCGCCCACAAGTTGCGCTCGGGGTAGGACCAGGAGGAGTCGGGCGGTCGGTCGACGGGCAGATTCATCGTCATTTTCGTTCTCTCTCCGGGTCACCGTCCGGTGTGGAGCGCCGAGGGAGAAGCTAGGGCCGATCGGTCCAGATGGCACTGGGGGCTGCCGCAGGCCGGGGCAGAGCCTGGTTCGGGTCTTCCCAGGTCCCGAAACCGGCGAAGGCCAGCCGGCCGTCGCGCTACTGAAGCGACTCGATCGTGACTATAGTCGTCATCTCCAACGCACATCGAGAGCCAGGATCGCCCCCGAAGTCGCGTGCAGGAGCAAGGAATGACGAGCACGAATCAGCAACCGCGAAAGAGCGGATCGATCGAGCACTATGACGTAGTGATCATCGGTGCGGGTGTCAGCGGCATGTACGCCCTGCACCATCTGCGCGAGATGGGCCTTTCGGTCCGCGTGTACGACGGTGCCAGCGACATCGGCGGCACCTGGTGGTACAACCGCTACCCCGGCGCGCGCGTCGATGGCCCGGGCAGCCCCTTCTACTGTTACACCTTCTCCGAGGAGCTCATGAAGGAGTGGGACTGGGCCGAGACCCAGTCCGAACAGTCCGCGGTGCTGGACTACCTCGAGTTCGTCGCCGATCGGTTCGATCTCCGCCGCGACATCCAGTTCGAGACCTGGGTGCATGACGCCCACTACGACGAAGCGGCGCAGCGCTGGACCGTGGAGACCAGCACCGGCGTGCAAGCCTCCGCCCGGTTCCTGATCTGTGCAGTCGGTGCCCTGTCGACGGCGAACATGCCCGACATCCCCGGAATCAAGGACTTCGCTGGCGAGGTCTACCACACCGGCCGCTGGCCTCATGAGCCCGTCTCCTTCGAGGGCAAGCGCGTTGCGGTGATCGGTACGGGCTCCTCGGGGATCCAGTCGATCCCCGAGATCGCTCGCGAGGCGGCGCACGTGACGGTGCTCCAGCGCACGGCGCAGTACTCCGTTCCTGCAGGGAACCGCCCGCTCACGCCCGAAGAGATGACGGAGGCGAGAAAGGATTGGGACGCCATCCGCGCGAAGATGTACGCGCACCCGGGAGGCTTCCCCTTCGATACGCACACGCGCATGGCCCTCGACGACACCCCCGAACAGCGCCGCGCCCGGTATGAAGCTCTGTGGCAGCGCGGTGGCTTCAAGTTCTTCCTGGACGGCTACAACGACATCGCGATGAGCGAGGAGGCGAACGCCTCACTGGCCGACTTCATCCGCGACAAGATCCGGGGGATCGTGCGCGACCCCGAGACCGCCGAGAAGTTGATGCCTCACTACTTCGTGATGACCAAGCGGCCGATCCTCGACGATGGCTACTTCGAGACCTTCAATCGCACGAACGTGACGCTCGTCGACCTGCGCGAGGATCCCATCGAGCGGTTCACGCCCACCAGCGTGGTGACCCGGACGGGGGAGCACCCCATCGACATGCTCGTGCTGGCGACCGGCTTCGATGCCATCAGCGGCTCGATGCTGCGTCTCAACCCCAAGGGGCGCGGCGGCCAGAGCCTGAAGGAGCGATGGCAGGACCGATTTCACAACTATCTCGGCATGACCGTTGCCGGCTTTCCGAACCTGTTCATGATCCACGGGCCCGGGTCGCCCGGCGTGTTCTACAACATGCCGCTCGGCGCCGAGCGCCAGATGGACTGGATCGGCAGCTGCATTCGGCACCTCGAGAAGCACGGCATGGGCGCCGTCGAGCCGACGACCGACAGCGAAGAGGCCTGGGGCGCCGAAGTCAGCGGGATCGCCAATGCCACCCTCTTCCCCCGCACCGACTCCTGGTGGACGGGCGCGAACATCCCTGGCAAGCCCCGCTACTTCTCCGCGTACCTGGGGGGCTCGATCTACTACATGCGCATCGCCGACGTGGCGGCCAAGGACTACGAAGGGTTCGTGTTCGAGCCAGCGCACCGCTCGGATTCCAAGCGCGCCACGATCCGCAGCTAAGGCAGGTCGCTCGAGGAGGAGCGCAAGATCTCGAGCAAGAGCTCGAACTCTTCGGTGCATTCCGGACAGGTGAGAATGTGCGCCTGAATCCGCTGCACGGCGGCCGGCACTTCCATACCGACGAGCTGCGTTTCGGCGAACTCCGCCATGCCTGCGAGACACTCGTCGCAGTGGATCTCATCCTCGCGCGTATCCTCCACGGCGGAGAGCAGTCTCTTCAGCTGTTTCGTATCGAGAGGCATCTTCAGGTTCCTACGAGAATGCGGCGCGCAGCTCGGCGGCGTCCAATCCCGACGCCTCCAGTCCGCGCTTCAGCTTCTTCCGCGCATCGTGCCCGAGTTTGTAGACGGCGTTTCGGCTGAGTCCAAGGCGACGGGCGATCTCTTCCTGCGGCAGGCCACGCATCTCCGCGACGATCGCGGTGCGTTGCCGCTCGCTCAGTTGATTGTCGAGGACGTCCCGCAGCACCCGAACGATTTCGAGCTGTGCGGCTTGATTCTCAGGGCTCTCGAGGGGATCGATACTCCTCTCAGGGGAGAGTGCGTCACCCGTCACGAGCTCGTCCAGCGAGACGTCTTTCCAACGCCGCCGTCGTAGCTCCGTCATCGCCGTGCGAACCGCGATGGTGGTCGCCCATGTGGTGAAGCGGCTTCGACCCTCGAAGCGGTCGAGGTGGTCGAGCGCCCGGACCAGGGCGTCCTGCACCACGTCCTCCACGAGATTCTCCGGCACCGGGCCATCGCGCTTCATGGAGCCCCGAAGTGCGAGGAGGAGATAGGCGCGCAAGTCCTCCAGGGCGCGCGTCTGTGCGGCGCCCTCGCTACGAAGGTCCAGGAGCCACTCCTCATTGGTGCGCGGGGCCCGCATGGCGCAACACGATACTTCCTTCGGCCACCCACGGGACCCCCTCAGGTCGCGGCGTATTGGACGCTTTCAGGCGCGAGATTCTTACCTGGCAATCCCTGCCTGAAGCACCTTTTTTCTGGCGCCAGGGAGCCGCGTAAGAACCTGGCCGACCACCGCGTCTCACGGGCGGAACCAGGGCCTTCGGGCTCGAAGACAAGGAGAACGAGATGCGATTCATCAGCCCTCGCATTCACGGATTTCTCGACTACGCCGTGGCCGGCACCCTCGTGGGAGCTCCGCCCTTGCTGGATTTCGCGGCGGTGTCCACGGCGGCCGCGGTGATCTCGATCGCCGCGGGAGTCGGCCTGGTCGCCTACAGCCTGTTGACCGACTACTCGGCGGGCGTTCGCGACCTGATTCCGTGGCGCGTCCACCTGGCCCTCGATGCGGTCGCAGCCACCGCGCTCATGGCAGCGCCTTTCCTTCTGGCGTTCGGTGGAATCGCGCGGGGCTTCTACCTGACCGTCGCGATCGCAGTGCTCGTCGTCGTGGCGACCACGCAGCTCGAGACGGACGGTCAGGGCGAGACGGTGCCCGTGCCTGGAACGGCGTCCTGACGATCAGGAAGGTGCCCAAGGCGGGCCCGTCCGATGAACTTTCAGAAACAGTCAAGGAGAACACGATGACGGACACGAAGCGAGATATCGAAGTCCTCAATGGATCCCTCGGTGGAGAGTATTTCGGGATCGCGGCGTATGACGCCGCCATGGGCACGGGCCTGCTGGAGGACGCCGTTCGAGACGTGGCCAGGAGTTTCCAGGAAGACCACAGACAACACGCGCAGCGGATCCGCGAGGCCATCATCGAGCTGGGTGGCGATCCGGTCGAAGCCAAGAGCTGGGAAACGTATGCCTCCGAGTTCCCCCCGCCTCCGCTCGAGAGTCAGGCCGACGTGCTCCGCTACGCTGCCTCGCTCGAGGAGGGCGGAGCCAGCGCCTCCGTCGCGTCGGTCGCCAAGTTCTCTTCGCCTGATCTGGCCGTCCTGGCCGCCAGCATCGCGGGCGTCGAGACCATGCACTGGTCGGTTCTGCTCGGGGCGTTGGGCGAGAATCCGGCACCCGTGAGCTTCATTCCCGTCGGGAGCGATTGAGGACGTCTCCGAAGCGCGCTTCGAGATGTGCGTTCACCGGCTGGGAGGCCGGTGAACGTCGTGCTTCGCCCGCACCGCGGCTAGGTTCTGGCGGTGTTCCTCGACTCCTTGTTCAGCGACCCCGCCTACTACTTCACGGTCGTCGTCTGTGTCACGGCGAGCATCGTGCTGCACGAGTTGGGTCACGGGTTCGCTGCGATCCAACAAGGGGATGAAACCCCCCGCCTGACCGGGCACATGACCTGGAACCCGCTCGTGCACATGGGCCCTCTGGGCCTCGGCCTGCTGTGCGTCGTGGGCATCGCGTTCGGTGTCATGCCCGTCGACCCGAGCCGCTTCCGGAGCCGCCATGGCGACGCCTGGGTCTCGCTCGCCGGGCCCCTCGTGAACGGAGTCCTGGCGCTCCTCTCGCTCACCGCCCTCGGCCTGCTCTCAGCCCTGGACGCCGAGCCACGTTTCGGCGGAGTGAGCCCGCTCTGGATCCTCGGGCTCTTGAACGTCGTGCTCTGCCTCTTCAACCTGATCCCCATCCCGCCCCTCGACGGCTCTGCGGTGGTCGGGAGCTTCGTTCCCGCCTATCGCGCCTTCCTGCAGAAACCGGAGAACGCGAAGTACACCTGGATGGCCTTCGGGCTCGTGTTCCTGCTGGCAGGCCAGCTCTTCCGGAGCGGCGCCGAGGTTGCGTCGATGTACGTGGGGTGGGTGGTAGGACTCGCCGCGGGGAGTTGATCGAGCGCGAACCGGGCCGGGCGTGCTTGGTCTCGGCGAGGAGCGGAGGGCAGAGTCCAGGGGTTCGGTGACTTGCGGCGGATCAGCCCTCGCCGTGCAGGATCCAGATTTCACGGCCGGACTTCAGGGCCTTCTTTTCGATCCGCATCTCGTCCGCGCCTTCGGATTCGGCAAGCTCGCGCAGCTCGGTGACATCGGCCGCCGACCCCTCGCAAAAACCGATGGGGCGACTGTTGCCGAACTGGTTGAGCTGGACCTTGAAGTCGCCGTGGTCCCAACGGGTCTGCGTGGCGTTCGAGTAGGGGTGGATCAT
>JAJDAR010000346.1 GCA_029261775.1 Deltaproteobacteria bacterium
CGATCCGGTGACGGCCGGCGGCGACACCGTCTGGCAGGAACGAGTGCCCGGGGCTGCCGACCAGCCGCACGTCGCGATCGAGGGGGGCGGCCACTTCATCCAGGAAGACCGGCCGGAGCAGCTCGTCGAGCTCATGCTCGCGTTCATCGGAGCGTGAGGAACGTCGGATCGGCGCCCGGGGCGGGCCTGGCTGCCGGCGACCGCTCGTACACGACCCGGCCATCGCCGATCCGGCAGAGAGCCCGAAGCGGGCCCAGCCCCTCCTGCGCACTCCGGCTTCGGGCAGCGAGCCCTCGTTCCACGCCGGATTCCGCCGCCGCGTCAGGGGTTTGGCGAGTGTGAGCCGCGTCCACGGGCGTGGTACGTCACCTGGTAGACGGCTCCGGTGCCGACCCGGCGACCCGAGCGACGAGCCTATGCCATGGAGGCGATGAGGAGCCCTCCAGCTCACGAGTACACCCGCTCTCAACCAGCCCGGGCCGGCGATCGCCAGTGGCGCACCGACCGGGCGCAAGGAGGAGCGGGAACGATGACGAAGACGATCGATCGAAGAGCGAGCGAGGCCAGAACCGCCCGGGATTGGACCACGAGGCTGATCGGGGTCGCACTCACGGTGGCGATGAGCTGCCTGCTGGCGGCCGGGAGCGCCGCGGAGAGGGACGACGACGAGGAGGACGAGCGACCGCTCAATGTCGCGAACATCCTGATCGAGACGACCGACAACGACATCGAGCTGCAGGTGTTCGTCGACGACGCCGAGTGGACCGACCTGAAGATCTCCGACCCCAGGGGCCGGCGGATCTTCCGGCTCAACACCCGGGGCCGGCTCGGCAGGCAGGGCATGACCGAGATGGGGTTCGCCTCCAACCCGACGCACTTTCCGGAAGACGCGGATCCGACCGGTCCCGAGGTGGAGGACGTGGTGAAGGCCTTCCTGCGGCGATTCCCGGCCGGCGCGTACGAGATGGAGGCCGACACGCTCGACGAGAGCGTCGAGCTCGTCAGCGAGCCGCTCCTCACCCACGATCTCCCGGCCCTCCCCGAGATCGTGCACCCGGTCTCCGACACCGAGGACCTCCCGGTCCTCGACCCGCGCGACGCGGAGATCGAGTGGGAGCCGGTCACCGGGCAGTTCCTGGGCAACGGCACGGTCGAGATCACCGGCTACCAGGTGATCGTGGAGCAGGTGGATCCGTTCCGGAAGCTCGTGATCAACCTGCCGGCCTCGGCGACGAGCACCTCGATCCAGCCGGAGTTCCTGGAGTCGGGCCAGTTGTACGACTTCGAGGTGGTCGCCTTCGAGGTCAGCGGAAACGCCACGATCTCGGTCGGAGAGTTCCTGACCACGCCGTGATGCCGGGAGGTCACCCACCTGGGGGAAGCCCGAGCACGCCGCGGGCTTCCCCCTTCCGGGTGCGACCGGGCCGTGGCTCCCGAGCGATGCGCTGTTCATCGGATGCCGAGCGATGCATCGGATGGACGCTGCGGTCGCGAGCGGTGAGCCCGGGTGGATCCGCAGGTTACGCTCCAGACCCAGGCTCCGATTGCCGATTCGCCCAACCCTCCGGGCCTTGGCACGCGGCTTGCGGTTGACCCGCGCAGACCTCCCGGAGACCCCACCATGACCGACCCGTCGACCCGTGCCCTCACCCGCCTTCAGCCGCGCGGGCGCCACCGGGAACCGTGGGGGCCTGGCCGGGGCCCCAGCTCGCTCATGGCGCGCGCCCTTCAGCCACTGCTCGGCAGCCTCCTCCTCGCGGTCCTCCTGACGACGGGCGCCGCCGCCGGGCCGCTCCGCCCGGACGAAGTGCCCGCCCCGCTTCGGCCCTGGGTGGACTGGGTGATCGCAGGCCACGAGCAGGAGACCTGCCCGACCTTGGTGGGCGGGTCCGCACGCGGGTGTGTGTGGCCCGCGCGCCTCGAGCTCTCACTCGACTCCGAGACCGGTCGATTCACCCAGGTCTTCTTCGTCGATGCCGCGAGCACCGTGCGGCTGCCGGGCGACTCGCAGCACTGGCCGGAGGACGTGGAGCTCGACGGCCGCCCCGCCCCCGTGGTCGGAGGTGGCAGCGGCCCGCGCCTGGCCCTGGAGCCGGGGCGACACGAAGTGAGCGGTCGCTTCCACTGGAAGGAGCTGCCGCAGCTGCTGCGCGTTCCTCCGGAGACCGGTTTGATCTCGCTCACGCTCGACGGACAGCCGGTCCCCTTCCCCCGACGGGATGGAGAGGGGCGGCTCTGGCTCCGGGAGCAGGTCGGCCGCAAGAGCGCGGCGGAGAATCGGCTCACCTTGCAGGTGCACCGCCACGTCGTCGACGAGATTCCCCTGCAGCTCACCACGGACGTGCAGCTCCAGGTCTCGGGAGAGAGCCGCGAGGCCCGACTCGGGCCCGTGCTGCCGCCCGGCTTCGTGCCACTCGGTGTGTGGAGCCCGCTTCCCGCGCGCCTCGAGGCCGACGGAACGCTGCGGATCCAGGTCCGGCCCGGCCGCTGGCAGGTCCGCCTCACGGCGCGCCGCGAAGGCCGGGTCTCGGAGCTCACCCTTCCCGCCGTCCCACCGGAAGGCACGGAGTGGGACCGCAGCGAGATCTGGGCCTTCGAGGCGCGACCGAACCTCCGGCTCGTCGACGTCGAGGGGGTGTCGCCCGTCGACCCGTCGCAAACGGAGCTTCCCGCGGAGTGGCGGAGCCTGCCAACCTATCTGGTGGCCGAAGGCGACACTCTGCGTCTCGTCGAGAAGCGTCGCGGCAGCTCCGGACCGCTGCGAGACGACCTGCAGCTGACCAGGACCTGGCACCTCGACTTCGATGGTCGCGGCGCCACCGTCAGTGACGCCATCACCGGCACGATGCGCTCGACCGCCCGCCTCGAGATGGGCCCCGCGACCCGCCTCGGGCGCGCCGCGGTGAACGGCCTGGATCAACCGATCACGCGCCGGGTCGCAACGGAGGGCGAAACCGGTGCGGGCATCGAAGTCCCGCTCGGCCACCTGAACGTTGACGCCGACAGTCGCGTCGAGAGCGGCGTGCGCCACCTTCCCGCGGTCGGGTGGGACCAGGACTTCTCTGCGCTCGCGGGCCAGCTCCAGCTGCCGCCCGGCTGGAAGCTCCTGCACGTCTCCGGCGTCGATCACGCCAGCGCCACCTGGATCGGGCGCTGGACCCTGCTCGATCTGTTCGTGGTCCTGCTCGTCGCGATGGCCTTCCTGCAGCTGTTCGGACCCGCGGTGGGGGGGCTTGCGGCTGCCGCGCTCACGCTCACCTACACGGAGCCGGGTGCACCGGGCTTCATCTGGGTGGGCGTGCTGGCGTTGGAGGGTTTGCGACGCGTGGTGCCGGCTGGACGCTTCGCGACCGCACTTCTCGGACTCCGCGCCGTCACCCTCGCCGGGCTCGTGCTGATCGCCGTCCCGTTCGCGTTGCAGCAGCTTCAGAGCGGTCTCTTCCCCGCCCTCGAGAGGCCCTGGGCCGTCGTGACCGATCAGCAGGCAGGAGCGGACGAGGAGGTGATGAGCGAGATGGCCGCGGCGCCGGCGCGAAAGATGCGCCTCGATGCGCCGGGGCTGGGCCGCAGCGGAGGCGTCCTGGAGCTCGACAGCTCGAGCGCTCCCTATGGATACAGCTATGCCCCGGATCCGAAAGCCCAGATTCCAACCGGCCCGGGCCGGCCCGACTGGCAGTGGGAGACGGTGACCTTGCAGTGGAACGGCCCGGTGGACCGCGGCCAGGCACTGCGCCTGTGGCTGCTGCCGCCGTGGGCGACGGCGGCGCTGGCGTTCTTGCGCACGGCCTTGCTGCTCGCGCTCGTCGGTGTCGCCCTCGGCACGGCGCGCGACATGGCAGCCCGCTGGTGGCCTCGGGGTTCCGGCGCTTCGTCCAGCGGGACGGGCACCGTCGCGGCCGCGCTCGCCGCCGTCGTCCTGGCGGCCGCGGGCGCGCCCGCCCCTGCCCACGCCGAGCTTCCCTCCCAAGAGCTGCTCGGCGAGCTGCGGACGCGCCTGCTCGAGCAGCCCGACTGTCACCCGCACTGTGCCTCGATTCCGCGCCTGGCCCTGGAGGCGACCCCGCAGCGCCTCGACCTGCGCATGACCGTCGACGTCGCCGCCGCGACGGCGATTCCGCTGCCCGGTGGCCTGGACGCGACGGAAGGCTTCGTCCCGAGCAGCGTGCTCGTGAACGGGACGCCGGCTTCGGGCCTCGTGCGCGCAGAGGACGGCGGCCTCTGGTTGAGGCTGCCGCCGGGTTCCCACCGCGTACACGTCCGCGGCTCGCTGCCTCCGCGCGAGACCGTGGAGCTGCCTCTGCCGTTGCGCCCGCACCGTGCCGAGGCCAAGGTGCGGGGCTGGGAGCTGCAAGGTCTCCACGCCGACGGTCGGACCGAGAGCGCGCTGCAGATGCGGCGCGAAAGCTCCGAGACCGACGAGCGGGAAGAGCGCTTCGAGCCCACCGCCATTCCGCCGTTCGTCACGGTGACCCGCGATCTCTCCCTGGGTCTGTCGTGGCAGACGCAGACCACGGTGGAACGCGTCGCGCCCGCCGAGGCCGCGATCGTGATCGAGGTGCCCCTGCTCCGCGGCGAGTCCGTCACCACACCAGGCATCCGCGTGCAGAACGGCATGGCGCTCGTCAGCTTGCAGCCGGGGCAGGCCCGGGCCGGCTGGACGTCGATCCTTCCCCTCGCCGACGAGCTCGTGCTGATCGCGCCCGAGGGCGTTCCGTGGACCGAGGTCTGGCGAGTGGACCCGAGCCCCGTCTGGCATCTCGAGCCCAGTGGCATCCCGTGGGTAGAGGGCCCGGCCGAAGGGCTGACCCGGCGCCGCGAGTGGCGGCCCTGGCCCGGCGAGCAGGTCACGCTCGCCATCGAACGACCCGAGGGCCTCGCCGGCAGCACCGTCACGATCGACACGAGCCACCTCCTCGTGGTGCCGGGCCTGCGCGCCACCGATTCCACGCTTTCGCTGCGGCTGCGCAGCAGCCAGGGCGGTCAGCATCGCGTGCGCCTCCCGGAAGGCGCGGAGCTGATGACCCTCCAGCTGAACGGCAGGGATCAGCCGCTCCGCCAGGAGGGCCGCGACGTCCCGTTGCCGCTCTCGCCGGGCGTGCAGACCGCACAGCTGTCGTGGCGGAACGCGGTCGGCATCAGCCTCGTCACGCGAACGCCCGACGTCGATCTGGGCCTGCCGAGCGTGAACCACCACGTCGAGGTGCAGATGCCCCAGGACCGTTGGGCCCTGGCGACGAGTGGCGCAAGGCTGGGACCCGCGATCCTGTTCTGGCCGCTGCTGTTGCTGCTGGGCGTGCTGTCGTTCGCCCTCGGCCGCCTCTCCCTCACACCGCTGCGCACACACCACTGGTTCCTGCTCGGGATCGGGCTCAGCCAGGCGCCACTGCTCGCTTCGGGCTGTGTCGTCGTGTGGCTGCTCGCACTCGGTTGGCGACGCGAACGAGGCGCGTCCGTTGCGAGTCCGATCGCCTTCGACCTCCTCCAGGTCGAGCTCGCCGCCCTGACCATGCTCGCACTCACCGCCCTCTTCTTCTCCATCAAGCAAGGACTGCTCGGTCTGCCGGAGATGCAGATCGCCGGCAACGGCTCGACGGCCAGCCTGCTTCGCTGGTACCAGGATCGGGTCGGGGCCGAGCTGCCCCGGATGTCGGTCGTGTCCGTCTCGCTCTGGTTCTACCGGCTGGCGATGCTCGCCTGGGCGCTGTGGGTGGCGCGAGCGCTGATCGGTTGGTTGCGCTGGGGCTGGGACTGCTTCAGCACCGGCGAGCTCTGGCGGCCGGTGCGCCGGAAAGTCGTCTCGCACACGGAGACCCCGCCGCCGACGGGCTTCGAGAGGAAGGGCTGAGTCGGGTGCTCGCTGCGCTGCGCGGTCTCGCGATTCTCAGCTTGCTGTGCAGCGGCTGCGTGCTCGATTCGGTGGAGCCGTGGCTCTCGGAGGAGACGATCGTCGAAACCAAGGTCGCGCTCGACGGGGCCTGGACCGTGGTGGACGAGGTGGAGCTGTTCGGCTCCGAGCGCAAGGTCACCCTCGAGCACAAGCCCGCGACGCCGCGCAACCGGGAGTACTTCTACGTCACGGTGCGCCCCGTGACGCGAGATACGCAGTTCGTCTTCGAGGCGACGGTTCACGAGATCGAAGGCCTGCGCTTCCTCCAGATCTCCAACTTCCACCACTTCGACGGCGACATCATCGGTCTGGCCAACCGGCCGACCTATTCGCTCTGGCGGGTCGAGTTCGATGCGGACAACCTCATGCTCTGGATGCCCGAGCTCGACGGCAAGAGTCTGAAGAGCCTGCGAGATCAGGACGACAAGACGATCTTCGTCGACTCGGCCGCGAACAACGAGGCCGCGGTCCGCCAATGGGCCCGGGCCTACCGGGCCGCCGCAGAGCGACCGCGGTGGGTCCTGGCGTTGGCGCTGACCCGCAAGGGCACGGAGTTCACGGTGCCCCTGACGGCAGAGCCCCACATGCCCAAGACCCGCCGCCAGGCGAAGGGCACCGAGGACGACGGGTAGAGACACCCGCAGAAGAAGTCCCGTAGGGAGGCCAGCACCTCGCTGCTAGCGTCGCGGCATGAAGGCACTCCTCTATCAGGGCCCGCAGGACATCCGCTGCGAGTCGATTCCGGATCCGAGCCCGGCGGACGCCGAAGGTGCGGTCGTCCGGGTCAGCCGCGCTGGAATTTGCGGCAGCGACCTCCACATCTACGCCGGCCACGGCTTCTCGCCCGAGAAGGGCTATGCGGTGGGCCATGAGGCGGTCGGCGAAGTCGTCGAGACCGGCAGTGCGGTCACCCGGTTCCGCTCCGGCGATCGCGTGCTCATCCCGGGGTCGACGGGCTGCACCACCTGCGTTCCCTGCCTGAAAGGCGAGGTCTTCTTCTGCGAGAACGGCAAGGCGGGCTGCTACGGACTGAGCCACCAGCTTGAGGGCTCGCAGGCCGAGGCCGTCGCGGTTCCCTCGGCGGACACGGGCCTGGTGCGGATCCCCGCGTCCCTGTCGGACGAGCAGGCGCTCCTCCTGACGGACAACCTGCCCACTGCGTGGCTCGGGGCTCGCAAGGCCGGAATCCAGCCTGGCGACGTCGTGCTCGTGGTGGGCCTGGGCCCCGTCGGCATCGGCGCCGTGCAATCCGCGTTCGCCATGGGAGCCTCCAGGGTACTCGGCCTGGATCTGGTGGAGGCGCGGCGCAACCACGCGGTGAAGCTCGGTGCCGTCGCGATCGATTCGGACGATGCGTCCGCGCAGGTCCTGGAGCACAGCGACGGACGAGGACCCGCGCGCGTGATCGAGGCGGTCGGTTCGGATGCGACGATCCGGATCGCCTGCGAGCTGTGCCGGCCCGGCGGCACGGTCTCGGTGGTCGGCGTGAGCCAGAACCCCAGGATGGAGTTCAACATGGCACTGGCCCAGGCCAAGAACCTGACCTACTCGATCAGCCTCTGCTCCGTGCAGGCGGAGCTGAAGGCCCTGCTGCCCCTGGTCGAGTCGGGGCGCATCGATCCGTCGGTGGTGGTGACCCATCGGATGGGACTCAGCGAAGGAGCCGAGGCGTACCGCCAGTTCGCCGCCCGCGAGGGGGACGTGCTGAAGGTGGTGCTCGATCCCGCTCGATAGCCCCCCGGAGGACCCCGGCCGGAGGGACCTTTCATGTAGCATGGCGGCAAGCATCCGCAGGCCGGCGGGCAACCGGCTGCAAGGGGAGGAAGCATGTCGGGAACGAAACGAAAGGCAGCGCCTCAGCGGAACCGCCGAGCGTGGCTCGCGCCCGCGACCCATGGGCGGCAGGCCTTCCTGTGGATCGTCGCGACCAGCATCGGGCTGGGGCTCGCCATCGGTGCATTCGCCGCGGATCGCGACGAGGTTCGACGTCTGGCCTCGGAGATCCAGGCCGAGCTCGAGATGAAGTTCAGCGATTCCAACGATCCGGGTCTCTACGAGCGGCGCAAGCGGCTGCGGGTGCTGTTCGGGGATGTCCCGCGTCCCTACGCGAGTCGCCTCGCGACGGCACTCGAGCACGAGGATTTCGCGCTCGGCAAGCTGTTCCGTTACAAGCTCTCGACGCCGTCGCGCAAGGAGCTCCTCGGGATCCTGAAGACACCGACGGCCGAAGAGAAGGAGCACTTCGAGGACGTCCGGGAGGAGCTGAGAGAGGAGCTGGAGGGTCTCGATCCCGCCGCTCCCGACCTGGCGGCGCGCCTGGACCGGCTTCGGAGCGCGCTCCGGGACATTCCGGCCTCCTTCGAGCACGCGTTCCTGGAGGAGTCGATCCTCGGGGCGACTCCGCTCGGCAAGCTCTACGAGGACAAGGTCGGGAGCCTCGACGAGGCCGCCCAGGAATCACTCGTCCTCAGCCTGACGGAAGACTGGAAGCGCGCAGACCCCGTGATCAAGGAGATCCTGCAGGATCTCTGAAGACGCTGCGGCGTCCCGCGCGACCTTCGACCTAGAAGACCACCCCGGACGGTCCAGGCACTCCGGCCTGGAAGCCCGGCAGGAACGCGTTGAAGTCGGAGATGCCGACGCTGCCGTTGCCATCCATGTCCGTCCCGTTGCCCGGATCCACCGTGCTCTGGAAGGCCGGCAGGAAGACGTTGAAGTCGGCGATCGAGCAGAAGTCGTCCTGGTCGAAGTCGCAGTCGCAGGCGTTGCCGTAGAGGTCGCCGTCGGTGTCCTGCTGCGAGGGGTTGGCGACGGCGATGCAGTTGTCGGCGGGGTCCGCGATGCCGTCGCCGTCGGCGTCGGGGGTCTCGATGGAGACGATGCGCTCCACGATACCGGAGCTACCGACGGGGCCCAGAACGGTCGTGCCGCAGACGTAGATCTCGCCGTCCTCGCCCTCGCCGAAGCCCTTGAGGAAGCGACCGTAGGGGACGTCCGCGAGACCGATCTGCAGCTCGCGAATCGTCGGATTCGAGGGTTCGAGGAAGTAGAGCCGGCCGCCGGGGACGGCGAAGCCCGCACTGAAGTCGCCGAACAGGTACTTCCCGACCAGGCTTGGCGACCTCGAGCCCCGGTACACGAAGCCGCCGACCGCGCTCAGCCCACCCTCGGCATGGCTGTAGTCCGCGATCGGATCGAGGAGCGCCTCGCCCTGCGGCCCCGTGGCGCTGCACGTGGCAGGCGGGTTGCTGGCATTGTTGGGATCGAAGCAGGCGAAGCCCTCGCGGGTGACCCAGCCGTAGTTGCCTCCGTTCACGACCACGTCGACCTCTTCGAAGAGGGCCTGTCCCACGTCCGCGACGTAGAGCGAACCATCACCGCCCGGGCCGTCGTCGAACGAGAAGCGGTAGGGGTTGCGGAAGCCATACGCGAAGATCTCGTCCACGCCCGCTACGCCGACGAAGGGATTTCCGGTCGGGATGGCGTAGGCGAGCGGCGCCTGGGGCGCGCTGTCCACGTCGATGCGCAGCACGGCGCCGAGCGCGGTCTGGATGTCCTGACCGTTTCCGATCGGACCATGTAGCGGCGGCGACTCGGCGAGCCCGTCGTGGGCGCCGCCCCCATCGCCCAGGCCGAAGTAGAGCAGGCCATCGGGCCCGAACTCGACGTGGCCGGCATTGTGGTTGAACTGCGGCTCGTCGATCCGGAACAGGATCGTGCCGACCGGGTCGGCCAGGTTCGGGTCGCCCGCGGACACGCCGTACTCGGCCAGAACCTCTTCGTGACACCCTCGTCCGGTGCCGAAGCACGGCTCCCCGGCACTGCCGACTCGCGGGCTGCTGTAGCGCACGAAGAACCGGCCGTTCGCCGCGTAGCTCGGGTGGAACGCGAGACCGAGCAGGCCGCGCTCGTCGAACCCGGCGTTGAGCGCCGGAAGGAGCGTCGAGATGTCGAGGAAGGCTGCGGGCAGGAGCGCGCCGTCCTGCGCGATGCGGATCTGGCCAGTCTGCTCGACGATGAAGAGGCGACCCGAGCCGTCGCTGGCATGCGTGACCTGCAGAGGCGAGACCAGGCCCGCGGCGACCGTCTGCAGATCGACGACGACGTTGCCCTTCGGGATCTGGGCCCGGGAGTCGGAGCTGAGACCTCCAAGCAGGCACAAGACCACCGCGATCGTCATCGAGCGCGCGAGCGGACCTGCAGCAGCACTCATCCCGGTCTCCTTCGCTCCCATCATCACCCCGAACTCGTTCTGCAGCTACCCCGCAGGGGGGATCCCGCCCCATCGAGAGGTGCGGTACCCCTTTCAGGCCGGCGCTTTTCATGCTGCAGGGAGGAAACGCCATGTCGCTTCCGCTTCGCCTGGCCCACGCCACCTTGCTCGTCGCTTCGCTCCTGCTGGGAGCCCGACCCGTCCTGGCGGGGGCCTTCTTCGTGACCGACGTGAACACCCCTGGGGGAGTGTACGAGCTCCGCTACTACGTCGGGTCGAACCGACTGTTCGAGAACGGGATCAGCACGGTCCTCGGACCGACCCCGCTGACCCAGCTGCTCCTCACCAATTCCGGGAGCAGTGGCGGTGCAGCCTGGGAGACCGTGACGTCGCAAGGCTTCCACTTCCTGCAAGCGCCGGCAGGTTTCGGGACGTCGGCCGCCGCGACCCTGGGCTGGGACCTCTCCGGCGTCACCGGCGGGGTCGCCAAGGTCGAGCTCCTCTCCGACCACCACTTGTTCCAGTTCTTCCCGCACAACCTGAAGTCCCTGGGCGATTCGATCTTCGCCGACGTCGCCACACCCTCTTCCTTCGGAGCCGGGCCGTACACGAACCTCTACACCCACGTGAGCGACAACGCGTCGAGGACCGGCCCGGACTTCGTGGCAACCGTCGGAACGATCGACATCACGGCCTGTCTTCCGGCCACGTGGTTGGCCGCACCCGACCTGCTGGAGCTGCGCTTCGGCTACGAGCTGCTCGACACCGACATCCCCAACATCCATCTCCAGCTCTTCCGCGAAGGCGGGAGCACCTTCCCGGCCGACGACGGCTTCATGCTGCGCATCACGCTCGATTCCGCTGCGGTCGACGCGGATGCAGACGGTCTGCGCGACGGGCAGGACAACTGCGTCGATGTGCCCAATCCGAATCAGGAAGACACGGACGGCGACCTCATCGGCAACGCCTGTGACTGCGACTTCGACCAGGATGGCTTCTGCTCGATCGCGGACTTCAACGTCTTCCTGCCCGCCTTCCAGAGCACGGCCGACCCGGGCAACGGAACCGACATGGATGGCAGCGGCGCCGTCGGCATCGGCGACTTCAACCTGTTCCTTCCCGGCTTCCAGGCGGGCGCTCCAGGACCGTCCGGCCTCATCTGCCCGTGGTCGTAGCCACGTAGATCGGCCAGTCCCGGAACGGCCCGGAACCCACTCGGCTTCGCATCGCGGCTACTGCGGCGGCCTGCCCCCGCCCCTGCCGAGCAGCCAGTGCCGGGCACTCGCCGTATCGCGGTACACCTGCACCTCGGTGTGAGACGTCTCCCGGAAGACCCCGAAGATGCGCGTCTGCCCGAACGCCAGGTCGTCCGACACGACGAACGCGATGCGCCTGGGCGAGTGCTCCTCGCGCTGGGCGAGCTCGGCGATGCGGCGGAGCTCGTCGCGGGTCAGGTCCGCCGAGGCGGCGCTCAGATCCCAGAGCCGCGGCAGGGCCGCGTCCGGGGTATCGGCGCGCGTCTTCTCGATCACCTGACGGGTCTCGTCGATGTCGAGCGTCCCCTCGATCCGGATCACGAGGATGCCGTCCTGCGCCTCGATGTGGAAGGCCTTGTCCACCCCTCCAGGCTAACCCAGACCGCGACCTCCCGGTGCAACCCCGACCGCGCCTTCGTGCCTGCGGTATCCTCGGTCGCCGTGGCAACCCCGATCGCACGACTCGCGCTGGCCGCGCTGGCCCTGGCGGCGGCCTTCGCCTGCACCACGACCTCGTCTCTCTCGGACTTCGACGAGCCGGACCCGGCCGAGGTCGTCGTCCGCTACGGCGCCCTCGCCAGCCCCAAGGCCCTGGCTCTCGCGACCGAGGCGAACGGCCGCTACGCGTGGGGCATCGCGACGGGTGAGGCCACCGAGGCGGGAGCCCGCAGCACAGCGCTGGACCGCTGCCGGCGCGCCGCGCGCGCTGGTGGCATGCGGGCCGATTGCCACCTGTTCGCCGTCGACGACCTGCCCGCGGCCGACACGGTCGAGGGCTGCAGCCTTCGACGCATCCCCTCGAGCCGATGCGGGATGCAGAAGCGCTACCAGGCCGACCTCGGGCGGTAGCGAGCCAGCGGCCCGGACAGCGGCGAGAGCCGTCGAGGAGGAATGCACGTGGAGTGGATCGGCGAGCCCGTCTCCGAGCGGGGTGTTCGCGAGCAGCGTTTCGACGTCCAGTGCGAAGGGCGTCGCGTACCGGGAATCCTCTGGCGACCCGATGCGTCCGCCGAGGACGCACCCCTGGTGCTGCTCGGTCACGGCGGCAGCCTCCACAAGCGCGCGGACTACATCCTGGCGACGGCGCGACGTCTGGCGCGCCATCACGGCATCTCGTCGATCGCGATCGACGGCCCGGCCCACGGCGATCGGCGTGCCGACGGAGGGCGGGACCCCGGCAAGGTGGGAGCCGACTTCGACGACGCGTGGAGGGAGCCGTCCGTGACGGACGACATCGTCGCCGACTGGAAGACGGCCCTCGACGCGGCGCAGGCCGAGCTCGGGAGCGGCCCCGTCGGCTACTTCGGCCTCTCGATGGGGACCATGATGGGCGTCCCGCTGATCGCGGCCGAGCCTCGGGTGAGCGCCGCCGTGCTCGGCCTGATGGGGCTCTGGGGTCCGACCCGGGCCCGCCTGTCCGCGGATGCGGCGCGCGTGACCTGCCCCGTGCGCTTCCTCGCCCAATGGGACGACGAGATCGTTCCCCGCGACCGGGTGCTCGAGCTCTTCGACCAGCTCGGCACCCGGCGCAAGAGCCTGCACGCGCATCCAGGCAAGCACGTCGAGGTCCCGCCCGACGAGATGCGGGGGGTGGCGGAGTTCCTGGCGGCCCAGCTCGGGCGCTCCTAGCGCCGCCCGCCCCGAGAGACGGCGCCCGGCCAGCAAGCCCGCGCGGACGACGCGCTACCCTGCCGGCTCGAGCAGGAGAGCCCCATGAGGCTCGCGCAGGAGAGCCCCATGACGAGCGCCCGATCCGAGCCGGAGGCCACGACACCGGTCGACCTGAACCTCACGGAGCTGATCCCCGAGCACTTCGAGCGCTGGTTCGCGTTCTTCCGCCCGGGCCACCGTGAGGGCATCGTGCCCTCGCGCATCAAGGAGCTCGCGCGCCTGAAGGTGGCCCAGCTGAACGAGTGCGACACCTGACTGTTCGCGCGGTACGCGTCGGCGACGCGTCAAGGGCTCGATGAAGAGACGATCGCGCAGGCCCACCTTCCGGCAGGCGAGCGCAGGCTCGAGCGTCGGGAGGAGCTCGCCGTCCGCTTCGCGGAGAAGTTCGCGACGGACTTCCGCTCCGTCGACGATGGCTTCAAGGCCGAGCTGCGCGAGCAGTTCAGCGACGAAGAGATCGCCGAGCTGGGCATGATGATCGGTCAGTACATCGCGCTCGGGCGGATGCTGGTCATCTCCGGCGCCCACCGGTCGGCGTGCGAGATCTACGTACCCGACGCACAGCCCTAGGCAGCCTTCGACATGGGCCGACTCCTTCTCCTCTTCACGCTGGTTCCCGCCATCGAGCTCGCCCTGCTGATCGAGCTGGGGAGCCGGATCGGGACCTTGGCGACGCTCGGAATCATCGCCGGCACCGGGGTCGTCGGGGCGTTCATCGCCCGGCGACAGGGCCTCGGTGTGATGCGACGTCTTCAACAGGAGACGAGCGAAGGCCGGCTCCCGGCGGATCCCCTGATCGACGGCGCGTTCCTGTTGGTGGCCGGTGCCCTGCTCGTGACGCCGGGCGTGCTGACCGATGTCGTCGGCTTCCTGTGTCTGGTCCCGGGCTTTCGCGGAATCGTCCGTCGCGAGGTGCGGCGACGCATCGAGCGAGCGGTTGCCGAGGGCCGGGTCCAGGTGCATGTCGATCCCCGGCACCCGTGGCCCGACCGGCCGGAGGAGAAGGAGGTCCGCGCCGTCCCCAGGGAGGGAGAGTAGGCGCAGCCAACCCGAGGGCGCCGCGCTTCAGCTCCTCACGCCTCGTCCTCCTCCATGCCGATCGCCGCATGCATGGCCAACCAGAACGAGGCCAGGATTCCGACGACGGCAGAGAAGAACAACCCGAACACCACGACGGCATAGGTCGCCGGGGTCGGACCGGTCGGCCATCCGGCGAGGGCCGCGAGCAGGATGAGGCAGCCGCTGACGCCCATGACCTGGGCGATGCGCAGGAAGAGCGCGATCTGGGCCACGTGACCCGCGGCGTTGAGCCGGACATCGAGCCAGATGCTGGTGGCCATGCTGAGGGCCGCCGGGAAGAACCCGATCAGGTGGATCAGGCGCCACGCCTCGGCGTCGAGCGGACGACTCGTCCCGATCAAGGGCGGGATGAGCGCGAGCAGCACGGCCGTGAAGGCCCACGACACGGTGCCCCACGCGCGGAACGTGCCCCGGGGCCCGGTCGAGCCCCGCAGCGCCGCATGGACGGCTGCGAAACCCGCCATCGCCATCGAGCACTCCGCCATCAGCTCGAAGAAGCCCACCGGATCCCCTTCCCTGGGAGGTTTCGCGCGACCCTACCGCACCTTCGCGGGTCGACCCGGCAGGAGAAGAAGGCGAATTGCGGCGCGGTGCCGGTGGTTCCGCGCGAGCCCGCTCTGGGGCAATCTACCCCGGACGGGTGACCGCATACGCCGAACCGACCTCGTGGGACCGACCGTCGGCGTCGCGCTCCCGTCCCTCAAGCGGCCGAAAGCACACGCCGATACCACCGGCGAGGGTGCCGTTCTTGTCCCACGCAAGCGAGACGAAGGCCATCGTGTTCGGGCACGTTCTCGCCTACGTCGAGGAGCGATTCGGCAAGACCGCCCTGGAGGAGGTGCGGGGGCTCTCGCTATGGGGGGAGCTAGGTGCCGACCCCGAGACGCTCGTCATCTCGACCTGGTACCCGACCGACGCGTGGATCCGCCTGCTCCTGGAGGTCTGCAACCGCTTCCTCGAGGGACGGCCCGAGCACTGCGCTGATTTCGGTCGATTCTTCCTCGAGCGCGACCTCCGCGGCGTCTATCGGATCTTCATGATGGCGACGAGCAACCGCTTCCTGGTCCGCTCGATTCCGGGAATCTGGAGCCTGTACAACACGTCGGGGGAGACCCGGGTCCTCGAGAGCTCCGCACGCCACGGGCTTCTCTGCCTCGAGGGGTACTCCCATCCGTGCCCGCACGAGTGGCATCTCATCGCCGGCGCGACGGGCAGGGCCATGGAGCTCGCCGGAGCCCGAAAGGTCCGCACGCGCATCGAGGAGGGTCTCGATGCAGAAGGCGATCGGCTCCTGTTGCGCCTCGACTGGGACTGAGCGCGGGCGCCCGTCGCTTCGTTCTCGGGATCCACCTGGCAGCAACGGGGCCGCCGCCACCTGGGTCACCTGCTCGAACGCGTCGGGCTACCGGCTCTCGAAGGGCAGCGCCGGAGACGCCTGCGAGGTCAGGCAGGTGCGACCGAGGCTCAGGACGGTGGTGGCCGTGCCGGCGACGAAGAACACCGCGAGCACGACCATCGCCATCAGGCGAAGCGGTGCGCTCGGAGGCCGGCTCGCCCGAACGTAGCCTTCGGGAACTTCGACCACGCCCACGGCATTGACGCGAGGGATCTCCACAACCGTAGGATGCCGCC
The DNA here is from genome assembly GCA_029261775.1 of Deltaproteobacteria bacterium. Lineage (GTDB taxonomy): Bacteria > Myxococcota_A > UBA9160 > UBA9160 > UBA6930. The sequence continues at coordinate 15,740 of JAJDAR010000346.1, forward strand.
CAGGGCCTTCGGTGGCACGCAGATCGAACGGGCCAGCGGTACACGCCCCGGGTTCGAAGCTCGGCGAGCAGGCGGTGGGACGAGCTAGGCTCGGGAGGCCTCCCAGGAAAGGGGTCCCCGTGAAGTTCGGCATCTTCTACGAGCACCAGCTGCCCCGACCCTGGACCGAGACCAGCGAGTACGAGCTGCTGCAGAACTCGCTGGTCGAGATCGAGCTCGCCGACCAGCTCGGCTACGACTACGCGTGGGAGGTGGAGCACCACTTCCTCGAGGAGTACTCGCACTCCTCGGCCCCCGAGTGCTTCCTGGCCGCGGCCAGCCAGCGGACGAAGCAGATCCGTCTGGCGCACGGGATCGTGCAGCTCACCACCAACCACCCCGCGCGGGTGGCCGAGCGGGTGAGCACGCTCGACCTGCTCTCCGGTGGGCGCGTCGAGTTCGGCATGGGTGAGGGCTCGAGCATCACCGAGCTGCATCCCTTCGACCGTCGCTTCCGCGACAAGCGCGAGGTCTGGGAGGACGCCGTCAAGGCGATCCTGCCCATGTTCACGAGCGAGGCCTGGGAGTACCACGGCAAGTACTTCGACTTTCCGCTGCGCAACGTGCTGCCCAAGCCGTTCCAGAAACCGCACCCGCCCCTCTGGGTGGCGTGCTCGCAGCTCGACACGATCGAGATGGCCGGGCGCCGCGGGCTCGGTGCGCTGGGCTTCCAGTTCGTCTCCGCAGAGGCCGCCCACGCCTGGGTCAACACCTACTACGACGCCTTCGTGAACCGCCAGGAGAAGCTGACCGACTACAGGGCGAACCCGAACATCGCCCTGGTCAGCGGCTTCATGTGCTGTGAGACGGACGAGGAGGCGATGGCGAAGGCCGACGGCTGGACCTTCTTCCAGTTCGCGCTGCGCTTCTACAGCAAGCACGGCGTGATCGAGCCGGGCACCGTGAGCCTGTGGGAGGAGTACCAGGGCTGGAAGGACACGCCCAAGGGTCAGCAGCAGCGGCGCTCGGGCCTGATCGGCTCGCCCGAGACGCTGCGCCGCAAGCTCCGCAAGTTCGAGGCCTCGAACATCGACCAGGTGATCCTGCTCAACCAGGCCGGCAGCAACCTGCACGAGGACATCTGCGCCAGCCTCGAGCTGTTCGCGGCCGAGGTCATGCCGGAGTTCCACGATCGGGAGCCCGAGCACCAGGAGTGGAAGCAGAAGGTGCTCGCCGGCGAGATCGATCTGGACGCGCCGGACGTGGATTCGTTCCGCCCCCGGCGTGACATGTCCGCCCCGACCCTCCGCCCCGATGGGACACGGGGCGGTGGGACACGGGACGCCGGCACACCGGACGGCGGCCGAGACGCGGGCTGAGCGATGGCCCGTCCGCTCGAAGGCCTTCGCGTCCTCGACCTCTCGCGGGTGCTGGCGGGGCCCTTCGCGGGCCGGATGCTCTCGGACCTCGGGGCCGACGTGGTCAAGCTCGAACCGCCGGAGGGCGACGTCACCCGCGGCTGGGGCGACATCCGGCACGGGATCTCGGGCTACTACACCCAGCAGAACGCGGGCAAGCGCGCGATCTGTGTCGACCTGGATCAGCC
>JAJDAR010000347.1 GCA_029261775.1 Deltaproteobacteria bacterium
AAGGAAGGATCTCGCGGGCCTCCTCCTCGTCGAGCAGATCGAGGACCGCGGCCTCGATCTTGACGGCCGCGCTGGCCTCGTCGTCCTCGTCGCCGATCTCCGCCCAGCCGCGGCAGAGGTCCGAGAAGGGGTGGAAGCTCAGGTTGCGCCCGTTCGAGATCGAGCGTCCCTCGAGCCAGAGGACGCCTTCCGCGCGGGCCGAGCTCTCGATCTCCGCGACCAGGCGCGACTTGCCGACGCCGGCCTCCGCCACGACGCTGACGATGCTGCCTTCGCCCGACAGGAGGGCGGCGACGCGCTTGCGGATCTGCTCCAGCTCCTCCGCCCGCCCCACCAGCGCGGAGAAGATCTGGCGCTCGGTGCCGATGCGCTCGCGGTGCAAGCGCACGCGGTCGGAGGTCATCCGAAAGGGCTGGCCGGTGCGACCGGCACCGAGCTCTGCCGGCGGACGCGCTTCGAAGTCGAAGGAAGCGGCGGCGTGCTTGCGGGTCTCGGCGTCGGTGAAGATCTCACCGGCCGTCGCCAGATCGGCGAGCGCGTAGGCGCGGTCGACGTGGTCGCCCATGACCGCGAACTCGCGGATCAGGGCGCCCGAGACGTCGCCCGCAATGCCCGAGCCGGTTGCGATCCCCGAGTGGAGGTCGAGCTTCGAGTCGAGCCCGTGCTCCTCGTTCTGTCGCCAGACGGCCTGGCGCATCTCGATCGCTGCGTTGATGGCCGATCGCGGTGCATCCTCCAGCGCGTCGGGCACGCCGAACAGGGCGAGTACGCAGTCGCCGAGATAGTGGTCGACGGTGCCCCCGTGCTTGCGAGCGACCCGATCGAGCCGGTGCAGGCATTCGGCGACGATCGGGTAGGCGCGCTCGGCGCCGAGGCGCTCGGTCATGGCGGTGAAGCCCGTGATGTCGGCGAACAGCACGGCCGTGCGCCGTCGCTCGGACTCCGTCGTGCGCTTGTCGATGCGATCGGCGTTCTCCTGCTGGACGCGAAGCGCCGGCGCCAGGTGCACGCCCATCGAGAGCCGGCCCGGGTTGCCGCCGCAGCGCGCCAGGACCAGCGCCCGGTCCTCGGGATCCAGCCGCTCGCCGCCCGGCAGCGCGGCGAGCAGCCCGATCGCCTGCTCGGGATCCAGGGAACGCACCCGGAGCTCCTGGCCCCGCCCGGGCGGAGCGACGTCGAGCTCGGCGCGCAGGCGGCTCAGCACCTGGGGCGGTTCCTCGCGCACCGCGATCACGACCCGCAGGGGGATCACTCGGGTCCGGGCCACGAGTTCGGCCGCGGCGTCGAGCGCCGGCCCCCGCAGCCAATGGGCGTCGTCGAGCAGCACGATCCGGGCGTCGGCCGGGTCTTCGGGGCGGCCCAGTGCCCGCAGCTCCAGAGCGAGCTCGGCCGGGTCGGCGGTCGCGGGGCAGACGGCCTCCTCGGGCGCCAGGGCGCGGACGGCCGGCTCGGCGGCGAGCTCCTGGAGGAGACGGGTCTTCCCGATTCCCTCGGGCCCGGTCAGCAGCACCGCGGCACCCTCGCCGCGCCCGAGTGCGACCACGGCCTCTCGGAGCTTCGTCCGCAGCTCGGCGTTGCCGACCCAGGCCGGCCCGGCCACGCCGCCGAGCTCGTTCCCCAGCCACCGCTCACCGCGGGCGCCTTGCAGCGCGTACGCCGGCACCGGCGCGCTCTTTCCCTTGAGCACGAGCGGCGCGAGTTCGAGGACCTCGAAGGCCTCGCGGGTGTCCGCGAAGGTCTCCGGGCCGATGAAGATCTCGCCGATCGCCGCCTTGGCGTTGAGACGTGCGGCAACGTTGACCGCGTCGCCGAGCACGTGGAACTCGCGGACGACACCCCCTTTCAGATCGCCGGCGACGATGTCGCCGGTGTTCACACCGATGTGGAGGCCGTCCGGGGCGCCGGACGGCGCTTCGCTGCGCAGCTGATCGAACCACGCGCGCATCTCGAGCGCCGCGCGGCAGGCGGCTGTCGACGGATCTTCGCTCGGCACGGGGTGGCCGAAGACGGCCATCAGCCGATCGCCCAGGTACTTGTCCACGGAGCCGCCGTGCGAGCGCGCGATGCCGTCGAGCCCCTTCAGGCAGCGGGTGATCGAGAGATAGGCCTCGGTCGTCCCGGCCCGGTCGCAGAGTGCCGAGAAGCCCAGCACGTCGACGAACAGGACGGCCGCGCGTAGTCGCTCCGCGTGTCGTTCGGTCACGGCCTGCGAGCCCACCCTTCGCCCCTGGAGGATCCGGACGGCCGCCGCCCGAGGGTCGGGCAGGGGACCACGATCGAGTGGGTCGAGATCGGTCGCAACGAGTTCGCTTCCTTGGCGGCCAGCGCCCTGGCCGTGCCCTCAGATGGGCCAGGGGCCCATCACGAGGAGGGAGGCCACCAGGGCGAGCGCGTAGATCGGGAATCCGATGGCGCAGACCCCGATGGCCCGCCCGGTGCTCTGGTAATCCAGAGCCTGCCGGACGGCGACGACCATGGCCACCAGCATCCAGAGCGCGGACAGGAGGAACACCGGAAGCGCCAGCGCGGGGATGAGCATCAGCAGGCGGAGGATGCCGGGCGCGCTCGAGAAGCCGATCGTCCGCAGCAGCTCGCCGTGATCTGCCTCGGTCTCGCCGGTCGGAAGCAGCCGCGTTCCGATGAAGTAGGTGACGTAGGCCCAGACGTACCAGCCGATCACGGCGACCACCGTGTGGGCGAGAACGCCCTCCGGCCCGCTGTTCTCGATGCTCCCGATTCCGGTCGCGAGGGCGGACAGCACCACCACGCCGGCGGCCTGCGCGTTGGCTCCGCGGTCGGCCTCGACCTCCTCGTAGATCTCCGGGTCGAGCAGCGCCGCTCCGAGCATGCGCTGAGGGAAGCTCGTCATCGTCTCCGGTTCCCCGCCATGGTCACGGCCGCCAGCGGCCGGAGGAATCCACCCAGCGCCGCGTGGCCTCCAGCGTATCCGGCACCTTCGACCGGCTCACCGAGTCCTGGAGCCAGCGAGGCAGGCCCTTGCCGACCCGCACGGCGGTTCCGAACCGACCGAGCGTCTGCTGCGCATCGCTGTACTCGTAGAGCTCCCAGACGCCGGCCACGTGCTCGAGGCCATTGTCGAACTGCGGGTCCAGCGTCCAGCGCAGGCTGCGCGCCTCGTAGTCGAGCAGGAACTGCAGCCGGTAGGCCACCTTCACGAACATGATCTTGAGCTGGTGCTCGTCGAGGGGGCCCTCCGGCCGGCGCTCGATCGTGCGGATCGAGGTGATCTCGGGTCGGTACTCGTTCTGGCGCTCGCTCTGGGCGAGCAGCCGGAAGGTCTTCTCCCGCGGTTGCTTGAAGATCACCAGGGCCGCAATGGGGTGCTCGTTCTGCGTTCCGTCGAGCATCACGAGGCCCTTCTTGCGGAGGCGCTCCAGGGCCTGGGCCGCGTAGCCCGTCAGCACCACCTCCGCGCGCGGAGCGGCAGAGCCCATCACCGCGGTCGTCTTGACGGCTTGGGGCGCCACCGCGGCGTGGGCTTCCGCTGCGGCCGGCGCCTCGGCCCGGGCTCCGTGAGGGGCTGCCGCCCCCAGCGCGAGCAGCGCCAGGGCGGGGCCGAGCCAGCGGTAGATCGGGAGGTGGGCAGACAAGACGGGGCTCCCGAGGGTGGGGGACCGGGGAGGATCCCGGGTAGCCTGCACGCCGCTGTCCGCCAGGTCAATCCCGTAACCTGGGGATCTCATCCGGTGGTACCGTTCTGCCCCGAACGAAGGAGGCCCTTCCGTGCCCAAGATCGTGTCCCTGCTCCCCGTGCTCGCGCTCCTCTTGCTGCTCCTGCTCCCGGCCCTCCCGGCTCTGGCTGCGCCGGAGACCGTGGAGGAGATCGAGGCCTGCATGGAGGCCAACATGCCGGGTGATTCGAGCATCCAGGAGATCACGATGACGACCTTCGATCGGGTCGGGGACACCACCACGATGCGCTCGAAGATCTTCTGGGAGAAGGGCAAGGAGGATCGCTCGAAGGTGCTGATGCGCTTCGACGACCCGGTCGATCTGCGCGGCTCCGCGATCCTGGTCCTCGAGAAGAAGGGCCGCAACGACATGTTCATGTACGTCCCCGAGCTGCAGAAGGTGCGACGGATCACGAGCCACATGATGTCGGGCTCGATGTTCGGCACCGACTTCAGCTACGAGGAGTTCGAGCGGCTGCAGGGCATGGGCGACAACGCGACGAGCGAGCGAGGGCCGGACCAGGAGGTCGCTGGGCGCCCGGTCTGG
>JAJDAR010000348.1 GCA_029261775.1 Deltaproteobacteria bacterium
TCGGGAACCAGGCGCCGGAGCTCGTGAGGCGCGCGCTGCTGGCGCTGGCCGTCCTCGCGCTCCTGGGCGGAATCGTCTGGCTCCCGACGGAGCTCCGCCTCGGCAGGACGTGGCCGGTCCCGGCCCACGAGCTGGACGTCCCGCGCACGCGCGAGGCGATCGAGCGGGGCCGCCACGTCGCCGAGGCGATCACACTCTGCGGCCATTGCCACGGCGCCGATCTCGGCGGCGCGGTCGTCGCCGACCTGCCCGGCCTCGGTCGGCTCTGGGCCTCGAACCTGACGCCGGGGCGAAGCGGACCCGCCCCCTCGAGTACTTCGGAGTGGGTCGCGGCCGTCCGGCACGGCGTCGACTCCGAGGGTCGTACCCTGGTCGCCATGCCTTCCGAGCACCTGCGATCCCTCTCGGACGCCGACCTCGGGGCCGTGGTCGCCTACCTCGAGCAGGTGCCGCCGGTCGATCGCGACATCCCCGCTCGCCGCATCGGGCTGCTGGCCCGCCTGTCGTTCCTGCTGGGCCGGGGGACCGACGTGTTGTCGGCGGAGCGCACCGCGGCGCGGCCCGCGCCTGCCCCTGCACCGCCCGCCGCGGCGACGCCGGAGTACGGTGCCTATCTGGCGCGGGTCGGGTTGTGTCACCTGTGCCATCACGAGGACCTGTCCGGGGGTCTGCACCCCCTGGCCTTGCCCGAAGAACCCGTGCCCGCGGACCTGCGCCCTGGCGGACTCCTCGAGGCCTGGAGCCGCGACGACTTCGGTCTGGCGCTCCGCGCCGGGGTCACGCCCGATGGCCGCACGCTCGACCCCGCGTGGATGCCGTGGCCCCGCTACGCGCAGCTGACGGATCTCGAGCTCGACGCCCTCTGGTCGTTCTTGCGGACGCTGCCCGCTCCGGCGAACGGCAGCCCGCCCTAGGCCGTCGCGAGAGGTTTGCGGCTCAGACGCCCAGAGCCTTGCGCATGCCCGCCAGGCCGCCGCGGTACACGCCTTCCATCATCGCCACCGCCTGCGCTTCCTCCATGCCCGTCGTGAACTGGCTGCTCCAATCGACGGTGCACCCGTCTCCATCCTCGTGGACCTCGACGGTGGCCAGATAGTCCTGGACCGGGATGGGTCCCGAGATGATCGAGTACTGCAGCCGGCGGCCGGAGTCGTCCAGCGCCTCGAGGCGCTCCTGCAACTCGACCCCGCCGGGCAGCGTCAGCGTGCGCACCGCGCCGACCCCCTCGCCGCTCAGCTCGCACGATGCGAGGTCCGGCGTGTAGCGCTTCACGCCGCCGAAGTCGCTGACCAGGTCCCACACGGCCGCGGCCCCGGCCTCGACTCGCTCGCTCACCTTGACGTGGATCATCTCGTCTCCTCTTTTTGCGACGGCCGGCCGGGCGTCGTGGCGCCCTCCGGACCCTCGCTCAGGTCACCCAGGGATTCTGCATGCTCGCGCGCCAGGCTGATGTAGCCCAAGGTGCGCTCGCGTTGCAGATCCCGCTCTTCGTCCGTCAGCGTCCGGACCACCCGGGCCGGCGTCCCGACGGCCAGGGCACGATCGGGGATCAGCGCTCCGGGTGCCACGACGGCGCCCGCGCCCACCAGCGCGCCTTCGCCGACCCGCGCCCCATCGAGCACCACGGCGCCGATCCCGATCAGCGCGCCATCGCCCACCGTGCAGCCATGGACCACGGCCCGGTGGCCGACGGTCACCTCGCTGCCGACCTCGGTGGCGAAGCGGTCGCGGGTCACGTGGAGCACGCTGCCGTCCTGGATGTTGGTTCGTGCGGCGACGCGGATCCGGTGGACGTCGCCTCGCAGCACACAGCCGTACCAGACGCTGACCTCGTCACCCAACGCCACGTCGCCGACCACGACGACCCCGGGTGCCAGCCACGCCGAGGCCGCGAGCCGCGGGCGGCGGCCCAGGTGCGGGAGCACGTGGGCTCCGGGGTGTCCGGTCATCGGCCTTCTCCTCGGGCCCCGCGCTTCCGGGGTGGCCGAGGATCCCACAACGCCCGCCGATGCGCCCAGCCCTGCACAGGAAGCGAGCAGCGGATGCCCAAGCCGTGGGCGGCGAGCTTGCCGCGTGAGGCCCTCGTGTCTCCTCACGCGGTCTCCCTGGCATGACCCTTGCTCTGAGCGGGACGTCACCTGTCCAACGGAGGATCCCATGGGCCGTCGCCTGCTCCTGGCCGTCACCACCTGTCTGCTCGCCGCCGCACCCGCCCTCGCGGAGGACGAGCTCTCCGCGGGCGACACCGCCTGGATGCTCACCAGCACCGCGCTGGTGCTCATGATGACCTTGCCGGGCCTCGCGCTCTTCTATGGCGGGCTCGTGCGCACGAAGAACGTGCTCTCGATCTTCATGCAGTGCCTGATCGCGGCCGGCATGGCCGGGGTGGTCTGGATCCTGGTCGGCTACAGCCTGGCGTTCGGCGAAGGCAACGCGTTCATCGGCGACTTCTCCAAGGCGCTCCTCTCCGGGATCACTCCCCAGACCCTCTTCGGCACCATCCCCGAGTACGTGTTCATCATGTTCCAGGGCATGTTCGCGATCATCACGCCCGCACTCATGCTCGGCGCCTTTGCCGAGCGGATGAAGTTCTCGGCCTACCTGGCCTTCATCACGATCTGGCTGCTGGTCGTCTACTGCCCGTTGGCCCACATGGTCTGGGGCGGCGGCTACATCGGCAGCTCGATCGGCGCTCTCGACTTTGCCGGGGGCCTCGTGGTCCACATGTCGAGCGGCTACTCCGCCCTCGTCGCCGCGATCTACCTCGGCCCGCGCCGCGGCTTCGGCAAGGATCCGATGCCTCCGCACAACCTCCCCTACGCGGTGATCGGCGCCGCCCTGCTGTGGGTGGGATGGTTCGGGTTCAACGCGGGCAGCGCGCTGGCGGCCGACGGCACCGCGGGCCTGGCGTTGCTCACGACGCACACCGCCACCGCGACGGCGATCCTCACCTGGGCCGCGATCGAGTGGCTGCACCGCGGCAAGCCGACGGTGCTCGGCGGAGCGACCGCGGCGGTCGCCGGACTGGTCGCGATCACCCCGGCCTGTGCCTTCGTGTCGCCGGTCGGCGCCATGGCGGTCGGCTTCGGGGGCGCCGTGATCTGCTACGGCGCCGTGACCTTCCTGAAGCCGCGCTTCGGCTACGACGACTCGCTCGACGTGTTCGGCGTCCATGGGATCGGGGGCACCTGGGGGGCCCTGGCGACCGGGCTCTTCATCGCCGACTTCGCCCTGCCGGAAGGCGTCAGCTGGAGCGCGCAGGTCGGCGCCCAGCTCCAGAGCATCGTGCTAACGGCCGTCTTCGCGCCGCTCGCCACGATCGCCATCCTGGCCGTGCTGAAGCCCCTGTTCGGCGGCCTCAGGATCGACGAGGAGGGCGAGTACCAGGGCCTCGACCTCAGCGACCACTCCGAGACCGCCTACTCTCACGACTAGACGCGCGTCGGGCGGCCTCGCCGCCGCGGCCGGCCCCGGAACGCCGGGGCCGGCCGCGAGGCGGGCTCCTCGCTTCCGCCGTACCCTCTGCGGCGGGAGGTTCCTCGATGCGCGTCGCCCTCGGTGAAGCGTCCACCGGCCCGCTCGCCGGCATCCGCGTGCTCGATCTGTCGACGATCGTGTCGGGCCCGCTGTGCTCGCAGATCCTCGGAGATCTCGGCGCCGACGTGATCAAGGTCGAGGCTCCCGGGGGCGATACCGCGCGCTACCTCGGAGGCGAGCGGCGCGCCGACATGACGGGCTTCTTCGCCCAGTTCAATCGCAACAAGCGCAGCGTCGTGCTCGACCTGAAGAGCGAGGCCGGCGCCGGTGCCCTGCGGACGCTCGCTGCCCGGGCCGACGTGCTGATCGAGAACTTTCGCCCGGGCGTGATGGATCGGCTGGGACTCGGCTCCGAAGCCTTGCAGGAGAGGAACCCGCGCCTCGTCGTCGTGGCGATCAGCGGCTTCGGCCCGGACGGCCCGTACCGCGACCAGCCTGCCTACGACATGATCGTGCAGGCGATGTCGGGCTTCGCCAAGCTGCTCGGCACCGACGACGAGCCTCGACTGATCAGCAACGTCGTCGCCGACAAGACCAGCGGCCTGACCGCGGCCTGGGCCACCCTCGCCGCCCTCTTCGCCCGGGAGCGCTCGGGTCAGGGCCAACGGGTGGACGTCCCGATGCTCGATGCGTTCGCGAGCTTCGTGCTGCCCGACACCTTCGGCCCGCGCTCTTTCGGGAACGCCCCCGAGGATCCGGCCCTGGGCGAGGGCCTCTATCGCGCCTGGCCCACGGCCGATGGGCACGTGGCCGTGCTCGCGATCGAGGACCACCAGTACCAGGCGCTCTGCCGGGTGATCGGTCGCGAGGATCTGCTGGAGGACGAGCGCTTCGCCAGCCTGGGCGGGCGCCTCACCCATGCCTCGCAGCTGTTCGCGACCATGGAGCAGGAGCTGTGCAAGTGGCCGACGGCCGAGCTGGTGCGGCGCGCCCATGAGCACGGCGCGCCGCTCGCGAGCATCAACGGCATGGACGAGTTCCTGGCCGACCCGCAGGTCCGCGCCAACCACACGGTGTTCGAGATCGAGCACCCGGAGGCCGGGACGCTCGCGATGTTCCGCAGCGCACCGCGCTTCCAGCACACCCCGAGCGACGTGCGGCAGCCGCCGCCGCGACTCGGTGAGCACTCGGAGGAGGTGCTCCGGGAGGCCGGACTCGGCCCGGAAGAGATCGCCGCGATCCTGGGCCCGGCCTCCGCCGGATGACGCCGGACCGTTGACCCGAAACCAGCTCCGCAGAACGACCTACGCCCTACGGCCGTAGGGGAAAGTCGGGCCAAGTCGGGACCGCGGACGACCGATCGGACGAGGGATGGATGGAGCCACCCGCGCCGCGCCCGAGATCGACGTGCTGCTCGTCGAAGACGATCCGGGCGACGTCCTGCTGACCAAGCGCGCGCTCGGCGACGAGCGCGTCTTCCGCGACCTCGACGTGGCCGCGGATGGGGAGGAGGCGCTGGCGCACCTGCGCCGGGAGGGACGCCACGCGGGCTGCTCGCGTCCGCATCTGATCCTTCTCGACCTCGACCTGCCTCGCCTGGGGGGCCATGAGACCCTGGCCGAGATCAAGGCGGATCCGTCCCTGCGCACCATCCCGGTCGTGGTGCTGACCAGCTCGGATGCGCCGGAGGACGTGCGTCGGGCCTACGATCTGCAAGCCGCTGCGTTCGTGAAGAAGCCCGTGGATCTCGACGACTTCACCCGGCTCGTCCACTCGATCCGCGACTTCTGGCTGCAGTCGGTCCGCTACTACGAGCCCTGAGCCGGCCGTGGTCGGCGCTCGGCCAACTGCCACAGCGCCTCGAGGTAGGCGCGCCGACGACGCGGGGGCACCTCGTCCCCACCGAGGCGCGCGGTGATGACGGCACAGGCCCGTTCGAGTGCGCGCTCGGCCTGGTCCGGCGCCAGGTCGTCGAGGCGACGCAGGGTCTGCCGCACCAGCGCGCGCTCCGCCGGCCCCAGCGCCGAGAGCTGTCGACGGTCGAAGGGGAACTCGGCGGAGTCCGGACCGGACAGGGACACCACGGGGCGCGCGGGAGGAGCGGCGTCGAGTCGGACCACGACCGTCCCCGCCGCCACGTCGCCGAGCCGCTTGCCCTCGGGCGAGACGACCATGGCGATCAGACCGACCAGGTACGAGCTCGGCAGGATGTCCACCAGGCGGAGCAGGTTGCGCACCAGGGACGCCCGGAACGTGATCCGCCCGCCCCCGTCGACGACCACCCGCAGGCGCAGCAGGGCCTTGCCCAGCGAGCGACCCCCGGTGGTCATCTCGCAGACGAGGAAGTAGCCCCACTCGGCGACCAGCTGCAGGAGCACGAAGAGCGCGACGAAGACGACGAGGAAGCCACCGACCTCGGTCGGATCCCCCGAGGCGAGCCCACCCGCGCTCTCGCGCAGCTCGTCGAGGTAGCCCGTCAGGAGCGGGCTCGCAGCCGCGAGGAAGAAGACCAGGACCAGCAGCATGAGCTCGAGCAGCAGGATGACCACCAGGTCGGCGAGGTAGGCGAGCATGCGCGTCGCGGGCCCGGCCAGCGGCAGCTCGAGCTGGACCTGCTCCGCCGAACGCACGATCTGCCGGGGCGCTGCTCCGGTAGACTCGAGCGGCTCTCGGCCGACGAAGGAATCACCGCTCACGATCGGACCCTCCCGGTCGCGATGGGCAGGCGCGGAGCCCGGGCCTCCAGTGCGAGCCGCGTGGATCCGCAAAGGATGGGACATGGATCGACACGGCGCCGAGCGGGCACGGCGCGATCTCGAGCGCTTTGCGGAGCTGCTCGATCGCTGCGAGCGGCTGCGACCGCAGGGGCTGGGCTTCGGCGAGCTCCGCGAGCTCGCCCGGCTGTATCGCCGCCACTCGGTGGCCCTGTCCAGGGCCCGCGAGCGGGACGAGGACCCCGAGGCGATCCGCACCCTCAACGCGCTGTGTGTCCGCGCCTACACCCATCTCGCACCCCCTTCCCCGGGCGGAGAGGATGCCGAGCCGACGCGCGGGCGGTTGCTGGAGGCGATGGCCGCCACCTGGCGGCCCCAGCTCCTCGCCTGGGCGTTGCTCACGCTCGGCGTCTTCCTGGGCGCGGGCCTCGCCGCCCAGGATCCGCGGGCCGTGCACTCGCTCATGCCCTCCGGTCTCGGCTACTCCGAGGAGCGTCTTGATCTCCTGGTCTCCTCGCAAGAGGCGCGGCAGGCCTTCTTCGAGCGCACGGAGACGCCCGTCTCGCAGAACCTGCTGTTCGGCTCGATGCTGTTCGCCAACAACACGCGGGTCGGGCTGCTGGCCTTCGCCACGGGTGTGCTTGCGGGGGTGCCGACGGTCCTGCTCCAGGTCTACAACGGGCTGGTCGTCGGCGGCCTCGGCTGGGTCTTCTTCCAGGACCCGTGGCCGATCGAGTTCCTGGCCTGGATCCTGCCCCACGGCGTGCCCGAGTTCACCGCGATCTGCCTGTGCGCCAGTGCGGGCCTGGTGCTCGGAGGCGCGGTCGTGATGCCGGGCCGGAGGACTCGGGGAGAGTCCCTCCGCCAGGCGATGGATCCGGCGGTGCTGCTCGTGGCGGGCTCGCTGCCCTTCTTCCTGCTCGCTGCCGGCATCGAGAGCTTCGTCCGGGAGTCGGCCCTGGCGACCGCGCCCCGGCTGGCCGTCGCGGCGACCATGGCTCTGCTCGTGGCCCTCCTGCTGATCGTGGCCGGTCGCGCCGCAGCGCGGGTGCGCGGACCCGATCGCTCCTGGCTGCTCGAGGCCAGTGGATCGCCGACGGACGCCCGGCGCCCGGTCGCTGCCGGTCAGCGCGACTCCCGCATCGCCAGGTAGCGGTTCAACACGGCGCCCGTGATCTGGGAC
>JAJDAR010000349.1 GCA_029261775.1 Deltaproteobacteria bacterium
CCGGGCAGGATCTTTCTCGCCCCGGCGGCGAAGAAGATGCGAGCGATCTGGTACATCGCCTGCCCGAGGATCTGCACGTCCTCGGGATCGAAGTGCCAGCTCAGGATCGGATCCAGGCTCGCGCCACGCCTCGCGCGCACCGTGCCGAGCGAGCGGTGACAGGTGGCAATCGCGTCCCAGGTGGCCGAGAAGGGGATCTCGGCGAGCCGCTTCTTCAGCTCGTCTCCGAAGCCGGGGAAACGCACGGCGAGCACGGCCGCCGGGGCCCACAACGTCTCGAGCTTGAACCCTTCGCGCAGGAACTGGAGGCTCTGGTAGCCCTGGGTCGCCCCGAACTGCGGATCGACGCGGTCCGGAAAGACACCGAGGATCGCGAGCCCCGGATGGAACTGCAGGTTGCGGCCGACCTGCCCCGACCGGTTCGCGAGGTTGCCGCTCTTCTGCAGCAGGACGGGCGTGGCCATGCAGCCGGCCGCCAGCACCACCGCCTTGGCCTCCACCCGAAAACGGTGGCTGCGGCGGCCAGTGAAGGGCTCGACGACCTGGCCCTGCACGCCGGTCGCCCGGGCTCCGTCGTGCAGGATCTCCTGCACCTGCACGGAGGTCAGCACCCGGGCGCCCTCGCGGATCGCCGCCGGAACGAAGGAGACGTCCATCGACTGCTTGGCGCGGGCACGGCAGCCGGTGAAGCACTCCCCGCTCCCACAGCACCCCTTCACGTTGCGGGCGATCGGCTCGCTGTCGAGGCCGAGCGCATCGCAACCCTCCCGGAAGAGGAGATTGCGTCGTCCCTGCACCGCATCCGGGGTCGGCGCGATGCCGAGGAACGACTCGACCGCATCGAAGTGGGGATCGAGATCGGCCCGGGTGGTTCCCGACAGCTCGAAGGCCTCGCTCCAGCCGTCGAACACGAATCCGGGAGGACGCACGCAGATCGCCGAGTTGACCAACGAGCCGCCGCCGAGGGCGATCGCCTGCATCGTCGGGATGACCGTCCCCCGGGTGGTGCGCAGCCCACCCTCCCGCATGGTGCGCGCCATGGAGAGCGCGCCGTCGAGCTCGAAGTCCTGGGGTGTGAAGGGCGGGCCTTCCTCCAGCAGGACGACCTTGTGACCGCGGGCCGCGAGCTCGTAGGCCACGACCGAGCCGCAGGGCCCGGAGCCGACGACCACCACGTCGGCGCTCTCGGTGAAGTCCCGATCGAAGTCCGCATGGACCCGGACCTCGCCCGTCGGGGCCACCTCGTTCACGCGAGCGGCTCCGCGGCGCCCGGATGCAGCGGTGCGTCGGGGCCGAGGGGCGGGGCGCCGGGCGCCTCCAGGTCCTCGACCCGGTGGGGGATCGAGTCCCGGGAGGCACCGATCGCCGGGTACAGCAGATCGGCCTCGACGATCGGGGAGCGGATCGCCTTGGGCGCGAGGCCGAGCGACCTCTGGACCTCGGGACACGCGAAGTAGCCCATGGTCAGGATCGCTCGCAGGCTCGAGAAGACGAGCCGCCGGGGGAACCAGGCGCTGGTCCGCCAGGCGTCGAGCACCGCTTCTTGCTGGTCTCGGGTGAGCGAGGAGAAGCGCCGGAAGCCACCGCGACCCCGGGCCGGAAAGAAGAGCGTGGCGTGCTCGACCAGGAAGAAGAGCATGCGCATCAGGCGGCGCGTGCCCGCGGGCACGGCGGCCACGTAGCGGTCCGCATACTCCGGCACCCCGGCCTGCTGCCCGGACGGAGCGACGGGCCCGCCGGCGGGATACGTGGCGTCCGCGGCGGCAGCGAGCAGCGCCAGCTCCCGTCGCGCCAGCACGCGGGTGCCGGCGCCTGCGGGCGGGTACCCCCCGAAGACCCTCCAGAGCGCCCACGCCAGCAGCAGCATCGATCCGAGAAGGGCCCACGGCACCGGCATCGCGGCAGCATAACCCACCGATCTCAAGGCAGAATGTCGTCGCACCGATGCAGCGGGCGATGGGTGCTCTCTCGGTCCTCTCCGCCGCCATGGGCGTCGTTTCGCTCTGTGCGGCCCTGCTGCACCTGGGTCTCGATCGGGTGAGCGGGCGGCGGGAGCACTTGTGGCTCGGTGTCGCCGCGCTCGGCATCGTGCAGCTCGCGATCGGCAACGCGATGGCCTACGAGGCGGACACCGCAGCGGCGGCCCTGCGAGCCCAGGCGCTGGCCCTGACCTGCGCCGCCCCGGTCGTGATCGGCTTCCTGCGCTTCACCTCCCACGTCACCGGCGCCCGCATCCTGCCACTCGAGCTGTTCTGCGGAACGCTCGTCACGGGCGCCACCGTGGGCGTGCTGATCGCGCCCGAGCTCTTCTTTGCCGAGCCCGTCCAGGTCACCCGCATCGATGCCCTGGGCGTGGAGTTCGTCCGGGTCCAGATGACGGCCTGGACAACGCTCTTGCTGCCCCCGCTGCTGGCCAACTACGTGATCGTGACCTGCCTCTTCTGGAAGCACCGCAACCAGTTCGAGGATCCGCTCTGGATCGTCGGCTCGGTCGGCGTCTGGACCCTCACCACCCTGAACGACACGGCGGTCGGCTTCGGCCTCTACGACGGCCCCTTCCTGGTCGTCTTCGGATATCTCTTCTTCCTCAGCACCTTCACGGTGCTGCTCGTGCGGCGCTTCGTCGGCTCTCTCGACCGCATGGAGGCCACGAACGAAGAGCTGCAGCGCGTCGTCGACGAGCGCACCCTCGACCTGCGCAACAAGGATCTGCAGGTCGCCCACGGTGCGAGGATGGCGACGGTCGGCACGTTGTCGGCAGGCCTCGCGCGGGAGATCCAGCAGCCCTTGCGCGAGGTCAGCGCACGGATCGACGACGTGGCCCACGACTTCGGCCTGCTCGGCAGCAGCGGGGAGATCGAGGCCCGGGTCGCGGATGCCAGGGCCGGCATCGAGCGGATCCGCTCGATCGTCTCCGAGCTGCTTCACGTCGCGCGCCGGGACGGGGGCGAGTTCGGCGCCGTGAACCTGAACCGGGTCATCGAGAACGTGCTCCCGATCGTGCGCCACGAAGCCCGGGACCGCACGCGTCTCACCACCGAGCTCGGCGACATCCCGACGGTGGAGGGGGACGAGAGGTTGCTGGGGCAGATCCTGCTCAACCTCGTGCTGAACGCGATCCAGGCGATCCCGGAGGATGGGACGGCCGATGCGCATCACGTCGTGGTGGGCACCGAGGCGGCCCTGCCCAACGTGCGCCTGGTCGTGCAGGACACCGGACCCGGGATCCCGGACGAGGTGAGGGACCACGTCTTCGAGCCCTTCTTCTCCACGAAGTCGCCGAGCGAGGCGGTGGGGCTCGGGCTCGCCGTCACCCGCCAGCTGGTCGAGCGACATCGCGGCACGATCGCGATCGAGAGCAGCCCGAAAGGCACCCGTCTGGTCGTCGAGCTCCCCTCCAGCGACGAGGTGGCCCCGTGAACCTCGCGGCGGCGCTGACCCTGCTCTGCGGCGTCGTGGCCCTGTGCACGGCCGCGTTCAACCTCGTCTTCTACCGGATGCGCCGCCAGGAGGTCGCTCACCTCTGGCTGGCGGTGACGGC
>JAJDAR010000350.1 GCA_029261775.1 Deltaproteobacteria bacterium
GTTCGTGAACAGCCGCGGGTTGTGCGAGCGTCTGGCGCAGCGGCTGAACGAGTTGGCGGGTGAGGATCTGGTGCGGGCTCATCACGGCAGCATCGCCCACGAGCAACGCAAGGAGATCGAGGAGAGCCTGAAGAGCGGCAACCTGCGAGCGATCGTTGCCACCAGTTCGCTCGAGCTGGGCATCGACATGGGCGCGGTCGACCTGGTGCTGATGGTCGAATCGCCAGGTGCGGTGGCGCGGGGCCTCCAGCGCATCGGACGTGCGGGCCACCAGGTCGGTGTTCCCAGCAAGGGAAGGGTGTTCCCGAAGCATCGCAGTGATCTGCTCGAAGCCACGGTGGTTGCCGCGGGCATGCGCTGCGGGGAGGTCGAGCCTCTTCGCGTACCACGCAATCCCCTCGATGTGCTCGCCCAGCAGATCGTGGCCATGACCTCGATGGACGCCTGGCAGGTCGAGGCGCTGGCGCAGGCCATCGGCCGCACCGCGAATTTCCGGGATCTCTCCCGCGAAATGCTCCACGCAGTGCTCGACATGCTTGCGGGGCGCTACCCGTCGACCGATTTTGCCGAGCTCCGGCCGCGCCTGATCTGGGATCGTGAGCAGGATCGACTCGAAGCGCGGCGCGGCTCTTCGACGATCGCCTTGCTTTCAGGCGGAACGATTCCCGATCGCGGCCTCTACGCGGTGCATCTCGGCCCCGAAGGCCCGAGGATCGGGGAACTCGACGAGGAGATGGTTCACGAATCGCGCCCCGGCGAGACGATCACCCTGGGCGCCTCCACCTGGCGCATCATCGAGATCACCCGGGATCGGGTCGTTGTGGCGCCGGCACCTGGCGAAGCCGGCCGGCTGCCTTTCTGGCGTGGAGAGGGTCCGGGTCGCCCGGTCGAACTGGGCCAGGCCATCGGGCGCTTCGTGCGCGAGTTGGCCGAGCGTTGCCGGGAGGCAAACCCTGGCGAGCTCCACGAAGGCAGAGCCGCCGGCGAAGCCTGGCTCTGCGAAGAGTTCGCGCTCGACGAGTACGCTTCGCGGAACCTGGTCGACTACGTGATCGACCAGCACGAGAGTGCGGGTGCACTGCCGACCGATCGCGCGATCACCATCGAGCGCTTTCGTGACGAGCTGGGCGATTGGCGCGTATGCCTGCTCAGCCCGTTCGGTTCCAGGCTGCATGCGCCGTGGGCCCTGGCGATCGAAGCGCGACTCAACGCGGAGAAGGGCTACGAGGTGCAGACCCTGTGGAGCGACGACGGCATCGTGTTGCGCTTCGCCGATGCGGAAGAGCTCCCGCCGGCTTCCGTATTCCTGCCCGAGCCCGAAGAGGTCGAAGACCTCGTGGTTGCACAGCTCGAACGCTCGGCGCTCTTTGCAGGCCAGTTCCGCGAGAACGCGGCACGAGCACTTCTGCTTCCACGCTGGCGTCCTGGCGGCCGCACACCGCTCTGGGCTCAGAGGCTGCGGGCCCAGAACCTGTTGGCCGTCGCTCGCGAGTTTCCGTCCTTCCCGATCATGCTCGAGACCTATCGGGCCTGCCTGCAGGATGTCTTCGACATGCCGGGCCTGGTCGAGCTGCTCACCGCCATTCGGAGCCGCCGCATCCGCGTGGATGAGGTCGAGACGCGGCAGGCCAGCCCCTTCGCGCGCTCCCTCGTGTTCGCCTACACCGCGATCTACCTCTATCAAGGCGATACACCCGTTGCCGAGCGGCGCGCCCAGGCACTGACTCTCGATCGCGACATGCTGAGGGATCTGCTCGGCCAGGAAGAACTGCGCGAGCTATTCGACGCAAGCGTGATCGAGGAGACAGAAGCGGATCTCCAGGGCCTCTCTGCCGATCGCAAGGCGCGCCACGCAGATGCACTCCACGATCTGTTGCGCCGGGTCGGCGATCTGAGCGCCGCCGAGCTACGCGTGCGCTGCGAAGGCGATCCGGAGGCCTGGCTCGACGATCTCGAGATTTCACGGCGTGCAGCATGTCTCAAGATCGGCGGCGAAGAGCGTTGGATCGCCGCCGAGGACGCGGCCCTCTACCGGGATGCCCTCGGGGCGGCGCCGCCCGCAGGCTTGCCCGAGGTCTTCCTGGAGCCGGTTCCCGATGCGGCCGAGCGTCTGTTCCGGCGCTACACGCGGGTCCATGGCCCGTTCGTGACGAGTCGAATCGCCGATCGTTATGCCTGGCTTCCAGCACAAGCCCAGGCCGTGCTGGCCGGCCTCGAGGCACGCGGCAAGCTTCTTTCCGGCGAGTTCCATCCCGAAGGCCACGAGCGCGAATGGTGCGAGCCGGAGGTGTTGCGGAGGATTCGTCGGCGTACGCTGGCGCGGCTGCGCGGCGAAGTGGCCGCGGTCGAGGCGAGCACCCTTGTCCATTTCTTGCCGGAATGGCATGGCATCGGTTCGCGGGGGGCGCCGGATCTTCGGCTCGCTGAGGCTCTCGACCAGCTCGAAGGTCTGCCGCTTCCCTTCTCGGAGCTCGAGAACGCGATTCTTCCTGCGCGTGTTCCCGAGTTCGATCCCCGCATGCTCGATGAGCTCGGTGCCCTGGGGCAACTGGCCTGGGTGGGCTGCGGATCGCTAGGCGATCGGGACGGGCGCGTCGCCCTGGTTCGGCGCGAGCGCATCGGCTTGTTGGTCGAAGCAGGGACACCGCCCGAAGACGCGAGCCCGCTCCACCTGGCTCTCCTGGATCATCTCAAAGCCCGGGGCGCCTCCTTCTTCACGGAGCTTGCGACCGCGACCGGTGAGCCGACAGGAGGCCCTCTCCTACATGCTCTCTGGGATCTGGTCTGGGCAGGCCTGGTGACGAACGACACCCTGGCGCCGCTTCGCGGCCTGGCCGTGCGTTCCGGGCCGCGTCGCCGGGGGCCGCGGGCGTTGCCTTCTGCTGCGGCTGGACGTTGGTCCCTGGTTTCGTCCCTCCTGCGGGACGAGCCGGAGCCGACCGCCCGCGCCCATGCGCGAGCCCTTCAGCTGCTCGAACGCCACGGCGTAGTGAGCCGCGATGTTCTCGCCCTCGAAACGGCGCCCGGGGGCTGGAGCGCCCTCTACCCCGTGTTTCGGGAGATGGAGGAGATGGGCAAGCTGCGCCGGGGCCACTTCGTCGAGGGCTACTCGGGTGCGCAGTTCGCGTTCGCCGGCGCCGTCGACCGGCTGCGCGGGGCGCGCCAGTTCGGGGATGCACCCGTCGTGCACCTGTTGGCCGCCTGCGACCCCGCCAATCCCTTCGGCGCCTCGATTCCCTGGCCGGCCTCACGGCATGGGGGAGCGAGGCCGCGCCGCGCGGCGGGTGCCCGGATCGTCGAGGTCGACGGCGAGCTCGTCCTCTTCCTGGATCGCGGCGGACGCCGCCTGTGGACCTTCGTGGAGTCGGACGACCCGCGCGCCGCCGAGACCTTGGAGCTCGCGCTACGCGCGCTCGGCCGCCTCTTCGCCGACCGTGTGCGGCGTACCCTGCGGATCGAGGAGATCGATGGCGTACCCGCGACCGGCTCGGAGCACGCGCCGGTCCTGCGCAAGGCGGGATTCAGGGCGGGCTACAAGGGGCTGGAGCTCGAGCGTTCGACGGCGGGCGCGGACCCGGGCTGAGGCTTCAGGAAGCCTCGGCCGATTCGACCATCGCATCGAGCAGCGGCCACTCCACCGCGGTCTGGGCGGCGAAGGCCGCAAGCAGCAGCTCCCGATCGGCGGCGTCCTCGGGCTTGCGGAAGCTCTCGACTGCCTTGCGCAGCTCCGGCTCGGGCGGTGACGCCGGTCGGTCCTCCTGCAGGGCGCCGTCTTCGTGCTCGATGCCGAGGACGTCCAGCCACTCGATCAACAGGGCCTTCTTCGGCCCCAGGAAGTACGAGGCCAGCACCTCTTCGGCGAGCGCGGTCGCGGCGACCCGGGCGAGTGACCGGCGCACCATGTGGGCGCGCTTGTCCGCGGGCAAGCTCATCACGAACTTCGGTCGCGCCTTCATGACGGCACTCGCTGCCGCGACCGCCTGGGTGTACACCGCGGGAGCGCTCTCGGCGAGCTCGCTCATCAGGTCGACGGCGCGCTCCGGGCTCATCCGGGCGAAGATCTGATAGGCCTTCATGAGGTTCCTTCCGCGAGCTCCCGACGGCTGGAAGTCGGTGTCGCGAGCTCCTGGCGGCCCGGAGCGTTGTAGCAGGCATGGAGAGCGCCGGCGATGCAGAGCACCAGCGCCGCGGCCAGCAGCGAGTGGAGGCCCGTGACCTCGACCGGGATCCCCAGCCGGACGTTCAGCACCCCGACCACGATCTGCAGGGCCCCCAGCACCGCCGCGCCTTTCGCGAAGTGCGCTGCCGGTTGGTGCTCGCGGGCCAGCCACGCCGCACCGACCAGGGCCAGCGCGAGCGCGTACCCGTTCATCCGGTGCGCCAGGTGGAGGCCGACGCTTCCACGCCAGGCGGGGAACCACACGCCGCCGTTGCAGGTCGGCCACTCGGGGCACGCGAGGCCCGCGTAGCCCGATGCGACCAGCCCCCCGAGCACGAGCTGGGCGAGCAGCAGCGCTGCGACCGCCCAGAGCGCGGTGCGTACGATCGCGGGCGGCGCGACGTGCGCGGGTGCACGCGCCTGGTCCCGAAGGGACAGCACCAGCAGCAGGAGCAGGACGTTGAACAGGTTGCCCGTCACCAGGTGCGAGGTGACCGTCCACTGGGCGAGCAGCTCCCAGACGGTCAGCGCACCCAGAACCACCTGGACCGCGAGGGCGGCCGCTGCGACCCCGACCCGCCGGCCGAGCGCGCTTCGGAGCGCGGGGTTGCGGAGGAGGACCATGGAGAGCCCGGCGAAGATCAGTCCCACCGCGCCGGCGGTCACCCGATGGCCCCACTCGAAAGCGACCTTGATGTCGAACTCCGGAACCAGCTGACCGAAGCACAGAGGCCAATCGGGGCAGGCCAGCCCGGCCCCATGCGCCCGCACGAGGGCGCCGAGCACGATCAGGCCCGTCGTCATGACCACCAGTGCGCCATAGCCGGCCGAAAGCCGTGCGGCCCGCCGGCTCGCTGCCAGGGACGGCGAGGCGGGCGGGGCGCCCGGTACGTCGGCCGGGCCGGAGGCGGAGCGCGGGGGAGTGGTCATGGGCGGGGGCGTACGGTAGAGGAAGGAAGGCCGCGAGCAAGAAGCCGCCCAACCCCTCGTCCGAGGGCTGAAACCCGCCCCGGACGGCCCTCGAGGCCGCAGGAGGCCGTCGGATGGGGCCCTTTCACTTCAGTCGACCGAGGATCCCGCCGATGACGGTCAGCGATGATGAGCGTGAGCCCCCACCAGCCGCCGAAGCACGATCCTCGCCACCTCCGGGGGCTGTTCGATCGGGCCACGGACCTGGCACAGAACCACGAGGTGACCTCGGTCTTCGTGGGGATTGCCGGGGACGAGGCCGACCTGCTCGCACCGGAGTTCATCGACTACGTCGAGAGCGCGCTGCGGGTCGAGGATTCCGTCTTCCGGCTGCTGCGCGGTCGTGCGGTGCTGTTGCTCACCGATGTCGACCAGAACCGCGCCGCGGAGATCCTGGAGCGCGTGCGGCTGGACTTCGCCAATCAGTTCGCGCCCCGTGACGGCTTCGAGGTCGAACTCGGCTATCACCAGGTCGATCCCGGCCCCAAGGTCGCCCTGGCCAAGGACATCCTGCCGGCGATCTTCGCGCCGCAGGACTAGCCGGCGGCGCCGCGCGGTCGGCGCCTCCGCTCAGCCGAGCTCGGCCCGCAGTGCGGACTCGAGCCCCGGGTGGATCCAGGCTTCGCTCGGGCGATCGCAGGCCTGCACCTTCTTGCTTCCGAGCAGCTCGTCCGACAGGGGCCCGAGAGCCGTTCGCACCGCGAAGCCGGGCACCGCGAGGAGGGTCGGCCGGCCGAGCACCGAGCCGAGCATTCGTGTGAAGTCCGCGTTGCGGACGCTGCCGGGGGCGACCACGTTCAGCGGCCCGCTGCGGTCCGGGTCGAGAGCTGCCTCGTGGATCATCGAGACGGCGTCCTCCACGTGCACCCAGGGGAACCACTGCCGGCCATCGCCGAGGCGACCGCCGAGCCCCAGCTTGAAGAGCGGGGCCATCAGCGAGAGCGCGCCGCCGTCGGCCGACAGCACGACTCCGAAGCGCAGCGAGACGCGTCGCATGCCCAGGGCCTCGGCACCCGCGGCCTCCTCCTCCCAGGCCACGCACAGGTCCGCGAGGAAGCCGTCGCCCGGAGCTGCCGTCTCGGCCAGCTCCTCCTCGCCGCGGTCTCCGTAGTAGCCGACCGCCGACGCACAGACGAGGGTGTGCGGGCGGTCGGACTCGGAGAGCCCGGCGAGCGCGCCGACCAGGTTCCGTGTCGACAGGATCCGGCTGTCCCAGATGCGCTGCCGGCGAGCGCGGGTCGGCACTCCCCCGAAGACCGGCTCACCGGCCAGGTGCACGACCGTCGAGACGGCGCGCAGGCTCTCGGGCGTCGGCGACCGGCCGTCCCAGCCGACGGCCTCGCAACCGGGCTCGTCGGGCAGGCGCTCGGGATGCCGGCTGACCCGGCGCACCGTGCTGCCCGCGGCACGCAGACGCTGCGTCAGGCGACTCCCCATCAGGCCGGTCCCGCCGCTCAGCCAGATCGGCCCCGGGCTCATCCGATCCGCGCCGGAGCGAAGGCCTCGATCGTGCGCACGACGTCGGCCTTCGACATGGCCAGCGGCGCGAGCACCGGCGTGGTCACGCCCCCGGCCACGAAGGCGGCGAGCTGCTCCTTGCACTGCGATTCGTTGCCCAGGATGACGATCCGGTCGATCAGGTCGTCGTGGATGGCGCTCGCAACCGCCGCGCGATCGCGCTTGGCGAACCCCTCGCGGATCTCCTTGGCCTCCTGCTCGTAGCCGCACCAGGCGAGGAACTTGTTGTACACCGGCTGCGCCAGGTAGCCGCCGAACGCGGCGCGCACGATCTGGCGCGCGGCCGGGACGTCGTCGGTGAGTGCGATCTGGAAGCGGCTCACCACCTCGTCGTCCTTGCCGTCGCGGCCCGCCATGGCGGCGCCGGCGCGGTAGGCCTCGACGATCTGGGCCATGGCCTCGAGGGGCTGGAAGTTGATGATCAGGCCCTCGCCGATCTCGCCCGCGAGGTGGAGCATCTTCTCGCGCAGGGCGGCGAGATAGATCGGCACCGGGACGGGCGGGACCGAGCCGAGACGCAAGCCCTTCGAGCGGAAGCGGGCTCCCTCGTAGTCCGTCTTCTGTCCCGAGAGGGCCTGGCGGACGATCGCGACGGTGTCCCTCACGCTCGCCAGGGGAGCCTCGAAGGGCAGGCCGTTCCAGTCGCCGATGATCGCGTGGCTCGACGAGCCCAGACCGAGGATGAAGCGGCCGGGAGCGAGCTGCCCCAGCGTTCCGGCGCTCATTGCGAGAACCGCGGGCGTGCGGTTGTAGACCGGCACGATCGCGGTGCCGAGGGTCAACGAGCTCGTCGCCTGGAGCACCGCACCGGCCAGGGTGAAGGAGTCCGGACCGGCGGTCTCCGCCATCCAGATCGCCTCGTAGCCCCAGTCGCCCTCGGCCCGCTGGGCGAGCTCGACCGAGGTCGGGGCATCCACCGCGGGCAGGGTGAAGGCGAGCTTTCCGAACGGGCCGCTCATCGGGACCTCCCTATCTCGGTTGCATGCGGAGCGCGCCATCCAGCCGGATGACCTCTCCGTTCAGCATGGGGTTGCTCAGGATCTCGCAGGCCAGCGAGGCGAACTCGGCCGGCTCGCCGAGCCTGGGCGGGAAGGGGATCGTGCGTCCGAGGGCCTCCCGCGCAGGCTCGGGCAGGCCCATCAGCATGGGGGTCGCGAACAGTCCCGGTGCGATCGTGCAGACGCGGATCCCCGAGACCGCCAGGTCGCGCGCGATCGGCAGGGTCATGCCGACCACACCGCCCTTCGACGCCGAGTAGGCGCACTGTCCGATCTGCCCCTCGAAGGCCGCGATCGAGGCCGTGTTCACGATGGCCCCGCGCTCGCCCGCCTCGTTCGGCTCGTTGCCGACCATTCGCGCCGCGGCGAGCCGGATCACGTTGAAGGTGCCGATCAGGTTGACCTCGATGGTCTTCTGGAAGAGCCGCAGGTCGAAGGGCGTGCCGTCCTTGCCGACCGTACGACCTGCGGTGCCGATCCCGGCGCAGTTGATCGCGGCGCCGAGCGGGCCGAGTTCTGCGATCGCCCGGTCGAGGGCCTGGGTCACCTGCTCCTCGCTGGCGACGTCGGCCTCGCAGAAGATGGCGCCCGAGCCGAGCTCGTCGGCGACCTCCTTGCCGCGCGAGCGACCCAGGTCGAGGAGCGCGACCCGGCCCCCGCGCGCGACGATCTCGCGAGCCGTCGCCTCGCCGAGGCCCGAGCCACCGCCGGTCACGGCGGCGACGATGCTTCCCACGTCCATGGTCATCTCTCCCTTCGCTGGCTGGGGCGCGGAGCGTACCGCAGCAAGGGTCGACCGCGGCACACCGAGGCGGCTTCTCAGGGCGCGGCAGCCAGGACGGCGGACAGCTCCGCCGCTCGCGGGCCCGCTCGCCCGTCGCCCACCGGTCGGCCGTCGATCTCGCAGATGGGGCGGGCCCCCCGGACGGAGTTGATCGCAATCAGCTCCAGGGCGGTCTCGAGCTCGGTCGCGGTCACGTCCCCTTCTTCGACCTCCGGGTGCTCCTCGAGGAGGATCTGGCGGGCGACCCCCGCGACACCGCCGCGGCCGATCCCCGGGGTGACCAGGCGGCCTCCCGGCAGCGCGACGACGAGGTTGGTCCGGGCGCCCTCGACCAATCGCTCCTCGGCATCGAAGAGCAGGACTTCATCGAGCCCGCTCCGCTCGAGGAAGCGGCGCGCCTCGTGGAGGAAGCCCAGGTCGGCCCGTTTGGCGCCTGGCGCCCGGCGGTCGACGCCGGGATGCACGGTGGACGGTCGCCCGGCTCGCCAGATCGCGGGCTCGGCGTCGAGGGCGCGGGGGGTGCCGAGCCAGACCGGCCCGCGGCGGAGCTCGAGCCGCACGATGCCCTCACCCGTCGGGCCGAAGGCGTGCAAGCCCAGCTCGACCAGCGCCCGCGTGGCCCGGTCTTCGTCGATCCGATCGAGCCCGAGCGCAGCGGCGTCGCGGACCCATCGTGCGACCACCCGATCGCCGTGGCGCACCCGACCCTGCACGTAGCGGCCCGTCGTGTAGCAGCGCGGACCGGTCGGGGGCTCGAGCGCGACCTGCTGCCAGCGTCCCTCGCGGTAGGCCAGTCCGACCTCCGAGACCCCTCCCGGTGCTTCCCCGGTCATGGGCTCGGGGGGCTCTCGTCCCTAGCGCTGCTCGATCGGTGTGACGGCTCGCTGGGTGGCGCCCTGATAGACCTGACGGGGCCGACCGATCTTGTGCTTGTGGTCGTGCATCTCCTGCCACTGGGCGATCCAGCCCGGCAGGCGTCCGATCGCGAACATCGCCGTGAACATGTTCTCGGGTGTGCCGATCGCGTTGTAGATGACGCCCGAGTAGAAGTCGACGTTCGGGTACAGCTTGCGCTCGACGAAGTAGTCGTCCTTCAGCGCGAGCTCCTCGAGCTCGACGGCGATCTCGAGCAGCTTGCTGTGCACACCGAGCCGCGACAGCACGTCGAAGCAGGCCTTCTTGATGATCTTCGCCCGCGGGTCGAAGTTCTTGTAGACGCGGTGGCCGAAGCCCATCAGCCGCGAGGTGTCGTCGTTGCTCTTGGCGCGTTCGACGAAGTCGCGTCCCGTGATGCCTTCCGCGGCGATGGCCTGGAGCATCTCGATCACCTGCTGGTTGGCGCCGCCGTGGCGGGGGCCCCAGAGTGCGTTGATGCCCGCAGAGATCGACGCGAAGAGGTTGACGTGCGAGGAGCCCACGAGTCGGACGGTGCTGGTCGAGCAGTTCTGCTCGTGGTCCGCGTGCAGGATGAAGAGCAGGTCGAGCGCCTTCTCCACCACCGGATCCACCTCGAAGGGCTCGCAGGGCGTGGCGAACATCATGTGCAGGAAGTTGCCGACGTAGGAGAGCCGGTTGTCCGGGTACATGAAAGGCTGACCGATGGAGTGCTTGAACGCGTAGGACGCGAGCGTCGGCAGCTTGGCGATCAGGCGATGGACCCCGATCTCCACCTCCCGGGGGTCCCGCGGGTCGAGCGAGTCGGGGTAGAACGTGGCCAGCGAGGCGCAGGCCGCCGAGGCGGAGGCCATCGGATGGGCGTCCTTCGGCATCGCCCGGTAGAAGAGCCGGAAGTCCTCGTGCAGCATCGTGTGGTAGCGGACCGACTCCCTGAACTCGTCGAGCTGCTCGCGGGTCGGAAGCTCGCCGTAGATCAGCAGGTACGAGCTCTCGAGGAACGAGCACTTCTCGGCGATCTCCTCGATCGGGTAACCGCGGTAGCGGAGGATCCCCTCCTCGCCGTTGATGAAGGTGATCGAGCTCTCGCAGGAGCCTGTGTTGGCGTAGCTGGGATCGAGAGTGATCAGGCCGGTCTTGGCGCGCAGATCCTGGATGTCGATCGCGCGCTCGCCCTCCGTTCCCTCGACGATGTCGAGCTCGATGGTCTGGTCCCCGAAGCGAAGCTCGGCCTTCTCGGTCATGTCGTTCCCCTTCCTCTCCTGCGTTCTGGCGATGGTCTTGTGGCGTCAGCAGCTCGGCCCGAGCGTTGGCCCCGGATGAAAAGGGGGAGGGCCGAACGGTCCCGATGCGAAGTTCTCATCGGGCAGAAGCGCGGCTCAACTTAGCGGATGACGCTACGCGCCGACAGGCAGGTGGAGGCCCGATTCCGTCGCAAAACCACGGGTTTCGTTGCACTGCGTCGACGCAATGCGGCATGTCGCCTGGAGGGTGGACCGGCTCGCATCGCCTCCTCCCGGGGGCGTTTATCAGCCGCCTTCTCCCGGGGCGTTCGTCAGGAAGGGCCCGCGGGGACGACGACGATCAGCTCGCGCTTGCCCGTGCGAGAGCTCGCCTTGATCTCCACGGGCGTGTGCGCCTCGACCCGGCCGAGCTTGCGTCGCTTCAGGACGAAGGTCCGCCCACCTCGCCCCAGGAACGCCTCGACATCCTCGGCGCTCTTCAGCGGCTCGACGCGGTGGCCCGAGTAGTACGCGAGGCCCCCGACCATCGAGCGGTCGCCGACCAGACCGATCGGTCGTCCCGCCTCGGTGACCCGGGCGGCGGCCTCGGCGATCGGGCGGGCGGACCGGATCGGATCGAGCGCCGGGTAGAGCAGCGAGAACACCGCGAGCTCGAGACCGTACACGGCGACCAGGGCGACGGCGGCGTGGGCCAGGAGCGGAGCGCGGTTGCGGAGCAGGACGATCCAGGCGACTGCGCTTCCGCAGGCGACGCCGATGGAGGCGCAGCCGAAGGCCACGAGGAAGGGCGCCGAGAGCTCGGGCACCATCGTCTGCCACGATGCGATCGGTGCGAGCGGGCGCCCGAGTCCCGCCGAGATCGCCTCGATCCCGACGACGAGTGCGAGCAGTGCGAGCAGCCCGGCTCCGACCGAGGCCAGCGTCGGCAAGGTGCTTCGCTGCGAAAGGCCGCGCACGCACGCGTCCGCGCAGAGCAGCGCCGCCGCGGGGAAGGCGGGGACCATGTACAGGCCCCGCTTGCCGCTCGAGATCGAGAAGAACACGAGGCTCGCGCCGACGACGGCGAGCAGGAAGCGCCACGCCCGCCGGCTGCGCTCGTCCGTTCCTGCGTCCGGCGAGAAGATCTGGCGACGAGCCACGAGGAACACGCCGGGCCAGAGCAGCGCCCAGGGCAGGAAGTCGAGCGGGAAGCGGTAGAGGAAGTAGTAGAAGGGGCGAGCGTGGGAGGTGCCCTGGAAGAATCGCCCGAACAGGTTCGTGCCCACCGCATCGTCGGCAAAGCCCGGAGGGGCCAGCGCGGTTGCGCCCGCGATCCAGAGCAGACCCGGCCCCAGGGAGAGCAGGAAGGCCCAGGGTGGGAACGCACGCCCCAGGTCGCGCAAGCGCCGCTCCCAGGCCAGGAAGAGGACCATCGCGAGCACCGGCACCAGGAAGCCGACCGGTCCCTTCGTCAGCACGCCGAGCCCGAGCGCGAGATGGAGCAACGCCACCCAGGCGCGCCGGCGGCCGAGCCCGCGATCGACCCACCAGAAGCAGAAGAGTGCCGAGAGCTCGCAGGCCGCCAGCAGCATGTCGAGCTGGACCCGCCTCGCGAGGTGGCCGAACTCGAAGACGGTGAGGAGCAGTCCTGCCGCAAGAACGCCGGTCGCGCTGCCGAAGAGGCGGGAGCCGAAGCGCAGGGTCAGGAAGACACAGAACAAGCCGGCCAGGGCGGAGGGCAGGCGCCCGAGGAACTCGTTGACGTGCCCGAAGGGCGCGCCCAGGGCGGCCGCGAGCCAGTAGTAGAGAGGCGGCTTCTGGGTGTAGACCTTGCCGTTCAGATGCAGGACGACCAGGCCCTCGAGGCCATGCGCCCCGGAACGCATCTCTTCGGCGACCTGCAGGTAGCGCGGCTCGTCCGGCGCGGAGGCATCGACGGTGCCGAGGCCCAGGAGCATCAGCACCAGGGCGGCGCCCAGCACGGCGGTGCGAAGCCGGGGGCCCGCCTGGAGTTCGCGCAATGAGGGTCTCCGCTTCAGTTCCGAGGGCCGGAACGGTACCCTCTCGGCCTCGGAGGTGCCCGATCGGGTGCTGCAACGAGAAGAAAAGGGGACCCTGCCATGACCCACGAGGCAACCGCGAACACCGCGCCGGAAGCCCAGGACGCCAGCGAGGGCTTTCTCGCCCTTCTCCGCGAGGGCGAGATCGAGATGGATCGCGTGGCCGCGTACCTCGACGGTCTGCGCCATACCGAGCGCGTCGTCGCGATCCGCTCCACCGGCCGGAAGGACCAGGCCCGCTTGTACGCAGCGGCGCAGGGTTTCGCGCCGGTGCGACTCGCCGATCTCGTGCTGCCCGGCACCGGCGACGCCAAGACCGTGCGCCACTTCGGCAAGAACACACTGCCGGCCTTCACCCACTTCGAGAAGCGTTTCTGCCGACCCGCCGGGCAACCCGGCGACGCGCCCGAGGAGCTCTGGGGCTTCAACTTCCAGAGCCTGCAGCCCCTCACCGGGCCCGGCTACTTCATCGCGCGCAGCTCGCCGGAGCCGACCTCGGTGCCGGAGGTCTGGGTGGACTACCACCGGGTTCCGCCGGAGGCTCCCGCCGGCTGGCCGACCGTCCGCTCGAACGACCGGGGTGTCGGTCGCCTCGTCTACGGCTCCATGATCGATACGCTGCGACGCGTGTCCGAGCACGTCACGATCGGCTCGGCCGCGAAGGGCGGCAAGGACATGGGCAGCTGGTTCCTGCTGTGCCGTGAGCCCTAGCTGGGCAGCTGGTTCCTGCTGTGCCGTGAGCCCTAGCCACCTCGCGGCCAGCCATCCGCGTGCCGCGCCCACCCACTCACGAGGAGAGGCCTGCCTTCATGTCTTCGCGCACCTATCTGATCACCGGAGCCACGGGCCAGGTGGCGTTCCCGATCGCACGCGCCCTGGCTCGGGATCACCGCGTGGTCGCGCTCGGGCGCTTCCAACGCGAAGAGGATCGCAAGCGCATCGAGGCCCTCGGCGCGGAAGTGCTGGCCGCCGACCTGGTGGACGGGGACCTCTCCGAGGTCCCTCGGGAGCTCGATGCGGTCCTTCACTTCGCCGTGGCACGCAGTGGAGAGCCGGACTTCGACGGCGATCTGGCCATGAATGCCGAGGGTGTCGGTCGGCTGATGGCGCAATGCGCGGGGGCCGGCGCCTTCCTGCACTGCTCGACCGCCGGCGTCTATCAGGCGGGCGACGGTCCCAGACGGGAAGGCGACCCGCTCGGCGATCATCATCGGGTGATGATGCCCACCTACAGCCTCGCCAAGATCGCTGCGGAGGCCGTCGTCCGGTTTGGCGCACGGCAATGGCAGCTTCCGACGACGATCGCGCGACTCGGGGTTCCCTACGGTGACCAGGGCGGCTGGCCCTGGTTCCACCTGATGATGATGAAGGGCGGCGTTCCGATCCCGCTGCATCCGAGCGGACCGAACCGCTTTCCGTTGCTGCACGAGCAGGACTACGTGGCCCAGCTCGAGGGGCTCCTCTCGTTGGCCAGCGTCCCGGCGACCGTCGTCAACTGGGCGGGCAGCGAGGACACGGACATCGAGACGTGGTGCGGTTACCTGGGAGAGCTCACGGGGCTCGAGCCGCGCTTCGAGTCGACCGAGGCCACGCTGGCTCCGCTGCCCCTGGACGTCTCCCGGCTCGAGGCCGCCGTGGGCAGGTCGAAGGTCCCCTGGCGGGAGGGTCTGCGGCGCATGGTCGAAGCGCGGAACCCGGAGCTGCTCGAGGCGGGCCGCACGGCGTGAGCGAAGCTCCCTATCTGTCGGTGGTGGTCCCCGTCTTCGAGGAGGCGGCGAACCTGGAGGCTTTGCACGCTGAGCTCGATCGCGCCCTGGCGTCGGTCGAAGGTGGCGTCGAGTTCGTCTACGTGGACGACGGCAGCCGGGACGGCAGCCCCGAGGTGCTTCGGGGGCTGGCCAAACGCGATCCGCGCATCCGTCGGCTGGCGCTGGCCGAGAATCGCGGGCAGAGCGCAGCGCTCGACGCGGGCTTCCGGGCGGCGCGCGGCGAGGTGGTCGCCACCTTGGACGCGGATCTCCAGAACGACCCGGCCGATCTGCCCACCCTGCTCGCCGCGCTGGACCGGGCCGACGTGGTGAACGGGGTTCGCGTGACCCGGCGGGACAGCTGGGTCCGCAAGCTCTCGTCGCGGATCGGCAACGGCTTCCGCAACCGGGTCACCGGCGAGTCGGTGACCGACGTCGGCTGCTCGTTGCGGGTCATGCGAGCGAGCTTCCTGCGCGACGTGAGGCTGCTCCACGGAATGCACCGCTTCCTTCCGACGCTGCTGCGCATGCAGGGCGCCCGCATCACGGAGCTGCCGGTCCATCATCGTCCCCGGCTGCACGGCCAGTCGAAGTACGGCATCGGCAACCGGCTCTTCGTGGGTCTGACGGATGTGCTCGCCGTGCGCTGGATGCAGAGCCGTCACCTGGACTACGAGGTCTCGGAGCTCGGGGTGGAAGAGCCGGACGAGGGGCCGGGCTGACGCCGAGGGGCTCCGGCGAACCAGAGCTCAGCCGCCGGCCCATCAGGGCTCAACTGCCGGCAGGGCTCAGCCGCCGGCCCATCAGGGCTCAACCGCCGGCGCGCTTCACCGTGTAGCCGCGGGCGACCAGCTCGGCGACCAGGGTGTCCCGGTGGTCGCCCTGGATCTCGATCACGCCGTCCTTCTGGGACCCGCCGCTGCCGCAGCGCCGCTTCAGCTCCTTGGCCAGCGATGCGAGCTCGGCCCCTGCAAGCGGGACGCCCTGGATGGTGGTGACCGTCTTGCCGCCGCGCCCCTTCGTCTCCCGACGCACCCGGACCACGCCGTCGCCGGCGGGGTTCGCTTCGTCCCTCGGACGGCTGCGCGGCGACCGCAGGTCTCCCCGCTCGGAGGACCAGACCGTGCGGTCTCCGTCCCTCGACCGTCGGTTCATGGCAGGCGGGTCCGGGCAGGGCGGTTCACGCGAGCTCCCCGCTGCGTGCCTTGCGCGCGAAGCGCTCGAGCACGTGGGTCATGGTCGCCTCGGTCTGGATCCCGCCGAAGGGCCAGCGGCCGAGCATGAAGGTCGGCACCCCCGTGACCTGGGCGTCCAGGGCCTGCAAGGTCAGCTCGTCGAGCTCCTCGGTGGCGAGGCCCAGCTCGTCGGGGCCGAGCTCGAGCTCCAGCTCCCGGGCGAGCGCGACCGCCTCGTCCGGCCCCGGCGCATCCCGTCGCTCCTCGAAGAGCGCCGTCCACACGCGCTCCCGCCAACCGGCATCACGGCCCTTGCGACGGGCGAGCAGCGCCGCCGCGCCGGCAGGCCGGGAATCGTGCCAGATGGACGGCGGCTCGACGGCCACGTCGAGCTCCGCACCGATGCGACGAGCCTCCTCGCGCCGCGGCTCGGGCAGCTCTTCGCCCCGTCGGTAGCCGGTGATGCGGGTCAGATCGAGCGGCATCCAGTCGAGCTCGATCTCGAGCCGCGCGAGGGTGGGGCTCATGCGATCCATCACGCGGTGGGCGACGTAGCAGATCGTCGACGCGAAGTCGTAGTGGACCGTCACCCGCAACGACTCGGGCGTCGCCACCCGGGGCACGGCGCTCGATGCGTCGGGCTCTCCCCGCCGCTGCACGGCGTTCAATGGGCCGGGCTCGCCCCGCCGAGCAGGCGGGCCCATTCGACCATCAGACAGCGGTCCTGCACGACCTCGATGCCGGCCGCCTCGAGGCGCGCTGCACACGCATCCTCGCGGATGCCCAGCTGGAACCAGACCGCCCGGGGCCGCGCGGGCAGGGCGAGGATCTCCTCGGTATGGGCGGGCAGGTGCGCTGCCGCGCGGAACACGTCGATCAGGTCCGGGGTCTGTTCGAGGCTCGCGAGGTCGGGGACGCACGGTTCCTCGAGGACCCGATCGAGCTTGGGAGACACCGGCAGGATGCGCAGGCCCTGGCGTTGCAGATAGGCCGGCACCTTGAAGGCATCCTCGGCCTCTGCCGCCTTGATGCCCAGCACGGCCACGCTCCGAAGGCCCTGCAGCAGATGGCGCAGCTCGTCGTCGCTCTCGAGCGGCATTGCCCCGAGGGTAGGCGGTCGATACCGTGGCTCGCCATGATGAGGCGGGGATGGGCGGCGCGGTTCGGGCGCGAAGTGGGCACCGGGCGGCGTCGAACCCGCGGGCTCGGCTTCCTGCTGGCCCTTTTTTTGGCGTTCGCGGCGGTTTCGGGGGCGGCCTTCGCCGTCGCCTTCGACGATCCCGCCGCCCAGGTGCGCAGCACGGTGCTCGACAACGGGCTCACCTTGCTCACCCTCGAGGACGCGACCACACCCGTCGTCTCCTTCCAGATCTGGGTGGACGTCGGCTCCGGCGACGAGGCCCGTTTCACGGGGCTCGCCCACCTCTTCGAGCACATGATGTTCCGGGGCTCGAAGCATCTCGCGCCCGAGGAGCATCAGCGGATCCTCGAGCAGCGGGGGGCGCGACTGAACGCGTTCACCTCGAAGGACGTGACGGTCTACTTCGCGGACGTCACGCGTGAGAACCTTCCGCTCGTGATCGAGCTGGAGGCGGAGCGTCTCCGCTACCTCGACGTCAGCGAGACGAGCTTGGCGAGCGAGCGGGAGGTGGTCATCGAGGAGCGGCGCCTCCGCACCGACAGCAACCCCGAGGGCAAGCTCTTCGAGCAGCTGCTCGCGCTCACGTTCCAGGCCCATCCCTACCGGGTCCCCACGATCGGCTGGCGCAGCGATCTCGAGAAGATGGGCGTGCCCGAGTGCCGCGACTTCTTCGACAAGTACTACGCCGCCA
Organism: Deltaproteobacteria bacterium; assembly: GCA_029261775.1. GTDB lineage: Bacteria > Myxococcota_A > UBA9160 > UBA9160 > UBA6930. The sequence continues at coordinate 17,361 of JAJDAR010000350.1, forward strand.
ACAACCTGGTGGTCGCCGTGGTCGGGGACATCGATCACGACGAGACCCTCGCTCTGGTGCGGGAGCACCTGGGGCCCCTGCGCAGGCGCGAAGAGGTGCCCCGGAACCCCACCGTGGAGCCCCAACAGCGCGGCGAGCGGCGGGCCACCGTCCACTTCGACGTGCGCGCGCCGATCCTTTCCATGGCGTGGCAGGGTCCACCGACGGGTCACGAGGACAGCCCCGCGCTCGACGTGATGAGCACGATCTTCTCCAGCGGCCGCACCAGCCGGCTCTACCGGCGCATGGTTCACGAAGAGCCGATCGCGCTCGGCGCGAGCGCGTCGTACTGGGAGCTGGAACGGGCCGGCCTGATCTATGCGTTCGCGAGCCTCCGTCCTGGAGTGTCGATCGACCGGGCCGAAGCGGTCTTCCTCGAAGAGGTCGAGCGCATGCGGAAGGAGCTCCCGACCGACGAGGAGCTGGACCAGGCCAAGCGCGCGCTCGAGGTGGGGCTGATCGACGGACAGGGGACGAGCCATGCCCTGGCCTCCCGCTTCGGTCGCGACTGGCTGGCCTTCGGGCGCATCCGCTCGCTGGCCGAGCAGCTCCAGGCCGTCGAGGCCGTGACCGCGGAGGACGTGCGGAGGGTCGCCGAGACCTACCTGCGGCCGGCCGGTCGCAGCGTCGTGCAGATGGTGCCCCCGCCCCCCGAAGAGGTCGCGGCCGATCCGACCGGGAGCGGGGCGTGACGGGACGCACGCTTCGCCTTTGCGCCCTGGGTCTCGCGTCGATGCTGAGCGTCGGCTGCCAGATCCTGCCGATGCCCGCCTTCCTCGGCGGTCAGCCGCACGCGTGGGAGCTGCCTCCCGCGCCCGCAGAGGATCGCGCGGTCGTGGATCCGGCACGTCTGCACCGCAGTCGTCTGGCGAACGGTCTCGAGATCGTGGTGCTCGTGGACCGTCGCTTGCCGCGCTTCGACCTCGGGCTCATGACCCGACGGGGGGCGGCCGTGGTGCCGCTCGCGCAGGCCGGACTCGCGAGCTTCACGGCCGAGCTGATGGAGCGCGGCGCGGGAGATCGCACGGCCCTGGAGCTGGCGGCCGTCGTGGACGGGCTCGGCGGGTCGCTGTCGGTCGGGGTCGGCTGGGACTCCGCCACCGCGACCATCGGCGGGCTCTCCCGCGACTTCGACACGCTCTTCTCGGTGCTTGGGGACGTGGTGCTGCGGCCGCGCTTCGATGCCGACGAGGTCGAGCGGGTGAGGGGTGAGCAGCTCGCCGGCCTCGAGAAGGCCCGCGAGGATCCCGCCACCTTGGCTTCGTGGGCCTTTGCCCGACTGCTGTACGAGGGGCACATCTACGGCTTGCCCGCCGAGGGAACGCCCGAGACGGTGCCGACCCTCGACGCCGATGCGGCCCGGGCCTGGTACCGGCGTGTGTTCGTGCCGGCCAACGCGATCTTCTTCGCCGTCGGCGACGTCGACCCCGAGGCGATCCGGGCGCGGGTCGAAGCGACTTATGGGGGCTGGGCGGTCGGCGAGATTCCCGAAGCGGGTCCGCCGCCTCCGAGTCCGGCGACCCGACGCGTCGTGGTCGTCGATCGACCCGACCTGAACCAGGTGCAGGTGCTGATCGGCCATCCTGGGATCACGAGAACGGAGCCCAGGCGCATCCCGATCCAGGTCATGAACACGATCCTCGGCAGCGCCGGCTTCTCCTCCCGGTTGATGGCGAAGATCCGCGGCGAGGAAGGCCTCACCTACGGGATCTGGAGCCAGTTCGCCGGACGCCGGAAGGTCGGTCCCTTCGTGGTGTCGTCGTTCACGCGGGTGCCCGAGGTCGGCCGCCTCGTCGAGCTGAGCCTCGCCGAGCTGGTGCGCATTCGCGACGAACCTCCCTCGGCCGAAGAGCTCGCCGCGGCCAAGAGCCTGCTTGCCGGCCGTTTCGCCCTGGGCCTCGAGACCTCGACCGCCGTGATCTCCGGGCTCGTGGATCTCGACGTGCACGGCCTTCCGGCCGACTCGCTGGATACCTATCGCGGCCGGATCCGGGCGGTGGAGCAGTCCGAGGTCGCGGCCGTCGCCCGCGATTTCGTGCGTCCGGACGAGGCCGTCATCGTGGCGGTGGGTCCCGCCAGCGCCATCGTTCCCCAGCTCGAGCCCTTCGGGCAGGTCTCCGTCGTCCAGCCTTGAGCCCCGCGCGGTCCCCTTGCCCCCCGACCGATCGGTCGGGTAGGTTCAAGCGGTCTGACCGATCGGTCGATCCCCGGATCGACCGAATCGTTGGAGGCCACGGTGACTGCTCCCCCCAGCCCGAGCTCCCGGGACAAGATCCTCGATGTCGCCGAGGCGCGCTTCGCCCAGCGGGGCTATTCGGGCGTCGGCCTGCGCGAGCTCGCGGAGGCGGCGGAGCTCTCCAAGTCGTCGCTCTTCCACCACTTTCCGAGCAAGGCCGCCCTCTACTGCAGCGTCCTCGACCGGGTGCTCCAGCGGCTCGCTGCGCGCCTGGCCCCGGCTCCCGGGCCGCAGACCACGGCGGCGGCTCGCCTCGAGATCCTGCTCGATGCGCTGCTGGACGTGCTGGCCGAACAGGCCACGACCTCCCGACTCCTGCTCCGCGCACTCTTCGAGGACGACGATCTCCCCGAAGAGGGCCTGCCGGAGGCGGACGCGATGAATGCGACCCTGACCGGCATCCTGGCCGCGGTGCGCGGGCTCATCGAGCAGGGTGTGGCCGAGGGGAGCTTCCGTCCGGTCTCGCCTGCCCACACGCTGCAGTCCCTGATCGGAATCACGATCTACCACTTCGCCTCGGGGGACTTCGGAGAGGAGCTGCTGGGTCAGCCGATCTTCTCGGCCGCGGCCGTGCAGGAGCGCCGCGAAGAGGTCAAGGCCTTCGTGCGTCACGGACTCCTCATCCGAGACGCTTGAGCATCCACGCGCGCTGGAAGGAAACGACATGAACAAGCTCATGACCGAACACCGCAAGAAGTTCGGAGACTTCGAGGTCATCGACTTCGTGGACGAGACCGAGATCCAACGCATCCGCGACCGGGTGGACATCGCCGTCCCCCTGGACGTCAACTGGACCTGGGAGTACGGCAGCGAGGTCCAGGAGCTCCGCAGCCTCTACGAGAAGGGCAAGGTGAACCAGTGGAACGCCGAGACCGATCTCGACTGGCAGGTTCCGGTCTCGAAGGATGACTGGGTGATCAAGCCCGAGGGCTCGATGCTGGCGATGGCCCTGCGGATGATGGGCAAGGACGAGGCCACCCAGAAGGCCGCGGCCTTCGACGAGCTGGCCTTCGTGCTCTCCCAGCTGCTGCACGGCGAGCAGGCGGCGCTGCAGCTCTGCGGGCAGCTGACCAACGTCTGCGACAAGATGGACCAGAAGTGGTACGCCGCGAGTCAGGTGATCGACGAGGCGCGCCACGTCGAGGCCCTCTCGAAGTTCCTCTCGCGGAAGATGGGCACGATCTATCCGATCGGCGCCACCCTGAAGACGCTGCTCGACGAGCTGCTCCAGGCCGAGGGGATGCAGAAGAAGACCCTCGGCATGCAGACGCTCTTCGAGGGGACGGCCGTCGGCATCATGGACATGATGCGATCCGAGTCGGCCAATCCGCTCTTCGGCGAGATGATCAAGCGGATCGAGCAGGACGAGGCGCGCCATGCCGCCTTCGGCGTGCTCACCATGCGCCGCGTGGTGAAGGACGCGTCGGAAGAGGAGAGGGCGGGCATGGAGGATTGGGCCTTCTCGATCCTCGAGGCGCTCAACGCGAACCAGCAGCTCGACATGCTGCGGATCCTCGGGCCCAAGTACGACATCGAGCCCGAGGGCCTGGTGCAGATGGCCCTGCAGCTGCCCGACTACGCCGAGTTCAACAGCCTGGCCTTCATGCACACGGTGGTGCCCAATCTGCAGAGGCTCGGACTGATCACCGAGCGCACCGAGCAGGGCTGGCGGGACACGGCGATGATGGTCGACCAGCGCGGCGGCGCTCCGAGGGCGGCCCTGATCTAGCGGGAGGCTGGCCCCTCGCGGCCGGCTTCGGGCGGCCCCGCCAGGATCTGTGGTTGCGGAACGTTCGAAATATACTAAACGTTCGGTGTTCCTCGTTCATTTGCGCGCCAGGAGCCCCCGATGCGACCCGCCGTCCTGGTCCTGCTCGGATTCCTGCTCTTCTTCGGCTCTCACGTCGGGCTGGCCACGGCGCCGGTCCGCGGGCGGCTCGTCGCCCGGCTAGGCGAGCAGCGCTTCGTCCATTTCTTCTCCGTGGTCGCGACGGCGACCTTCGCGATCTGGCTGGCGATCACCGCCGCGGTCCGGCACGAGGGCGTCGCTGGGCTGGGTGTCGCGTCCTTGCCGGGCGTCCTCTCGCTGGCGCTGGCCGCCGTGACGTCGGGATTCGCTCTCGCTGCCGGAAGCCTGGCCGGCTACGCAAGGTCACCCATGGCATTGTTCTCGAACCCTCTCGGCGAGGTGAGGGGCGTGGCGCGGATCAGCCGGCACGGCTTCTTCATGGGCGTGGCGGCGTTCGCGCTCGGACACGTGCTGCTGGTGCCGACCCTGGCGGGCGTCGTCTTCTTCGGCGGGCTCGCGGTGCACGCCATCGTGGGAGCACTCCATCAGGACCGCAAGCTCAGCCGGAAGCTCGGGGCTCCCTACGACGCCTACTGTGCCCAGACCTCGATCGTGCCCTTCGCCGCGATCCTCGGCGGGCGCCAGCCCCTGGCGTGGCGTGAGCAGCCGTGGCTGGCCTTCGCCGTCGGTCTGCTCCTGGCCTGGGGCCTGCGCCAGATCCACACCCATCTCTTCGCCCACTCCGGCCTCTGGATCGCGGGCGCCGTCGCCGGGGGCGGCGCGATCGCCACGCTCCTGGCCGCGCGCGAGGCGAAGCTTCGGAGGCTCCGCCATGCATGACGCCGTCGCCAGCTTCGTCGACGGAATCGGGGCCGCCTCGGCCAGCTCCGGCATCCTCTCCCAACAGCAGGGGCGGATCTACGCGCTCCTCTACCTGCACGAGGGGCCGCTCTCGCTGGACGAGATCGCCTCCGAACTCGAGCAGAGCAAGAGCAACGTGTCGGTCAACATCCGGGTCCTCGTCGAATGGCACCTGGTCAAACGG
>JAJDAR010000351.1 GCA_029261775.1 Deltaproteobacteria bacterium
ACGCTTCGGGAACCCGATGCGGGTGTGGTGCCGACGCTTCGGGAACCGGAACCCTCGGTCGGGGCCGAGGGTCGCCGTCCCAGCCCCCAGGTGCTCGAGCCTTCGGGGATCGACGTCGTTTCAGGCGCGGCCCCGTCGCTGGCTTCCTCCGTGGGCGTAGCGGAGGCGGAGGCAGCAAGCGATCGCCGCTCTCCCGTTCCGGAAAACGTCGAACCTCCCCGTCGACCCGGGGCCCGCTCGACTCCGCCCCCGACCGCGCCCGTCCGTCGACCTGAGACATCGACCCCGCCTCGCCGCGTGGCGCCGCCCGCCCCGTCCACGGATCCGATCCCTGCCGAGCCGGTCCGGGTCGCGGCTCGGCGTCCGACTCCGTCGCCGGCGCGCGGGCCGGAGCCCCGACCCCTCCCGGACGTCTCCGCAGCACCGCCGCCCTCGGCCGCTCCCGAGCTCGCGCTCGTGCGGGAGCTGGCGGTCGCGCCGCCGAGCGAGGCGCTGCTGAAGGAGCCGCGCGGTCACGTGCGCGATGCCCGCTTCGAGGCGGCGCTGGCTGCCATCGATGGGGTGCGTCCGAAGCTCACCGGGCCCGACGCGGCGCCTCTGCGGGCGGAGCTCGAAGTGCTGGCGGCGACGGCGTCGCTCGCACTCGGTCGCTCCGACGACGCCCGCAAGCGTTTCGCAGCTGCGCTCAGCGCCGATCCCGCGCTCGAGCTGGATCCGGCGATCTACTCCCCGAAGCTGCGCGACCTGCTGAGCCGGGTGCGCGCCGAGACCGGGAGCACACCGTGAGCCGCCTTGGGTTGGTGGGGCTCGTTCTGCTGGTCGCCTGCGCCACCCCTCCGGCCCCCGAGGCCTACCTGCGTGTGGACGTGGCGATCGGGGCCGCTCCGGCTCGACCCGAAGAGCCGGACCCCGCGGTCCACCTGCTCCTGGACCTGTCCAGCTCGCTCTCGGCCAGTGAGGCCGCCATGGCCCGAGCCCTGGCGGCGCGGATCCTCCAGGACGTCGCTCCCGAGAGCTCGGCCAGCGTCTCGGTGCTGGGCCTGGCCTCGGGTCCGCCCGCGGCCTGCACGCCGGCGATTCCGATCGGCGGGCCCAACGACCACGCCCTCGACCTGGCGGAGCTGGTGACTGGCCTGGGGGGTGTCACCGAGAGCTCGCTCGCTCGCGAGCTGGGTCGCCTCGAGCGCCGGGGCGCGGATCTCGCCGGGACGCGCGTCGTGGTGGTCGGCGACCTCGGCGATCAATGCGCGGCACCTCGTGCGGCCTGTGCCCAGGCGTCGGCGCTGGTGGCCGCGGGTGTGGAGCTGGAGCTGCTGTTGGTCGGCGACCGTCCGATCGCGAGCTGCTGGACGGGCCTGCTGCCTCGTCAGAGTCCGGTCGACGTGGCCGCGCCACCGCCGGGCGCCGCCCCCCGCGTGCGCGTCGGCTGGCGCGAGAGCCGCGTGCGCGCGCCCGGCATCGCGGCTGGGATCGGCGCGCTCGAGCGCGAGGCGGAGATTCCCGCCCGCGAGCGCATCGCGCTGCCGGCCGGCCCGGTGCGGATCACCATCGACCTCGATCCCCCGGAGATCGTCGGTCCGCTGCTGCTGCCGCCCGGCGTCGAGACACGCGTGCGGATCCTCGACTTCCCCTCGCTCTCGCCGCCGGTGCGCGAGGTGTTCGTGGACACGATCGGGCCCGACGTCCGGACCGCCGACGATCTGGAGCAGCCGGGGTGAGCGCGCCCGTCGGCGATGCCGATCCTTTCGGTACGACGACCGACGCCGACGCCTATGTCCCTCGCCCGGCCTGCGAGCGGGCGCTCGGCGAGCTGATCCGAGAGCTGCACGCGGGCCGCAAGCTGCTGGCGCTGACGGGTCCGACGGGCATCGGCAAGACCCAGCTGCTGCGCGTGCTGGCGGTGCGGCTCGAGGGCGAGGCGGACGTGCTGATCCTGCCCTACGCAGGTCTGGGTTTCGACGACCTGTGCCGCTGGTCCCTCGGCCTGCTCGGCGAGCCGCTGGCGCGCGGCTCGGAGATCGAGCCGAGCGAGGCGTTGCTCGCAGCGGCGCAGCGGCGGGCGGCCGAGGGCCGGATCCTGGTGCTCGCACTCGACGATGCCAGCGGTCTGCCGCCGGCCTCCGCCCGCCTGCTCACACGCCTCGTCTCCGAGGCCGACGGCGCACTGCGCCTGGTGGTGGTGCCCGTCGACGATCCGCGCGCGGGCCGCGTGCTGGCGGCCCTCGGTCGCGGCGTCTGCGAGGTGCGGCTGAACGCGCCGATGACGGAGGACGAGACGGCCGCGTACATCGCAGGGCGACTCGCCCTGCAGCCGCCGCCCCCGGAGATCGCGCGCCGCTTCGACGAGGGAGCCGTCGGCTGGCTGCACCGCGCATCGGGCGGCTTCCCCCGCGAGCTCCACCACCTGGCGTTTCGCATCCAACGCGGCCTCGCCGATCCCGCGGGCGATCCCTTTGCGCGGCGGGAGCAGTGGCTCGAGGTGGAGGGCGAAGACGCGCTCGACGAGCCGGCCGACGAACGCGTCGAACCGGTCGAACCCGTGGAAGTGCCGACGGTGATCGAGGTGCTGCCTGCGACCGCCCGTGGCGTGGAGACTGGCGCGGTTGCTCCGCCGGAGCGCCTTGCTCCCGTGGCCCCCGAGATCGGAGTCCACCACGAAGCCGCGGTGGATGGCGCGCCACCTCGGGGAGCCTTCCCGGACGTCCGCTCCGCCGGTCCCGCGGCGATTCGGGCGGCGGGCTCTCGAACCGGCGGAGGGCTCCGCTGGATCGGGTTCGCCTTCCTCGTCAGCCTCCCACTGCTCGCCGCGCTCTGGCTGCTGTCGCGACCGTCGGCGCCACCGCCGGAGCTCGCGCCCGCCGCGCCTCCGGTCGCGGACGTCGATGTGCCGACCGCGCCGGAGGCCGGGCCCGAAGACACGGCCGGCCTCGAGCCTGCCGTGCCCGCAGTCGAAGTGGCGGAGCGGGCGTTGCCCGAGGACGACGCGCTCGAGTTGGTGAACGCCGCGCAGAACCCGGGGACCCGGGTGCCTGCCGACGTCGCGGTTCCCGCCATCCCGGGGTCTCCGGAGGCCGCGACGCTCGAGCCGGAGCCGCAAGCCGGCCCCCCCGCCGCGCTCGCGCCCGAGCCGCAACCCGGCCCCCCCGCCGCGCTCGCGCCCGAGCCGCAACCCGGCCCCCCCGCCGCGCTCGACGATGCGCCGCTTGCCGCCGCCGTCCGGGTTCCGGTCAACCTCAACGCCCGCCCCTGGGCCACGGTCTGGATCGACGGCATCGAGCGCGGCACCACGCCCCTGGCAGGCGTCCCCCTGGAAGAAGGCGTCCACCACTTCCGCCTCGTCTTCCCCGACGGCCACGTCCGCGAGGCCGAGCGGCGGGTCGATGGAGAGAACCGCCACTTCTCTTTCGGTCTCTGAGCGTCAAGGACCCTTCCGGCGGCCGCTCCAGGCGCTTTGGTCGACAGGAAGGGCAGGGCCGGCTACCTCTCCCCCGGTCGGGCCGTAGCGCAGCTTGGTAGCGCGCCTGAATGGGGTTCAGGAGGTCGGGAGTTCGAATCTCCCCGGCCCGACCAGTCGATCGGCCTGTG
>JAJDAR010000352.1 GCA_029261775.1 Deltaproteobacteria bacterium
GAAGGTGATGTCGCCGAAGCCCAGCGTGCTCATCACCGTCAGCGTCCAGTAGAAGCCCGTCACCCAGGAGTGATCCTGGCCCTCCCGCAGCATGATCACGTGGAACAGGACGGAGAACAGGACCACGGTTCCCAGCAGGACGCCGAGGTAGTTGAGCAGCGCCTGGATGTTGCGGCGCGTCTCGCGCTCACTCAGCAGATACGAGAGCTGCGAGGGAAGGAACTTCATGTCGGGGTGTCCATCGTAACGATCGCCGGGCTCGCGACCTAGCGGCCTGAATCGGCGCTCCTCGCAAGCGGATCGATGGGAACGGCCCCCGCTGGATGCGCGCAAACGAGCACATGTGGGCGGGTCGCACCGCCCATCTCCTGTCGACGTCCTCCCAGTCTCCCATGACCGACCGGTCGGTGATACGATGCGGCGCCCCGCGGCTGGAGAGGTGGATGCTGGACCGGTGGATCTTCGGGGCTCCCTCGCGCACCCAGCAGGAGCCCTTGCAAGCTCGTCTCGTGGCTGTGGCAGCCCTCGTCAGCCTGCTCGCCTTCCTCGTGGACGGGACGGTCCACGCAGTGCGGGGCCAGCTCGGGGCGGCCTTCATGTCCGGCCTGGCCGTCGGGCTTCTGGGGCTCCTGGGGGTCGCGCTGCGCTTGACCCGCGCCTCGCACCTCGTGGCGCACGGCGTCTTCGCCGTGCTCGTGGGCTATGCGCTGGCCAAGATCGTCGCCAGCCTGGGCGACACCCGGGCCTTCTACGTGCTGATCTTCGTGCCGCTCATGGCGATCCCCATCTGCGGCTTGCGCGGGGGCGTGGGCTGGAGCCTCGTCGCAGCTGCGGGATCGGTCGCGGCGTCGCTCTTTCCCGCGATGGGATGGCAACCGCCGGTCAGCGTCGACGCACATCTCCGCCCCCAGGACGGCTTCCATGTCAGCGCCGTGCTCGTGATGGTCAGCCTGGCGATCGCCGCCTCTTTCGAGGTCTTGCGCAAGCGCCACGCAGAAGACCTGCGGGCCGCCCGGGCGGACACCCTGCACGCGCGGGCGGAGCTCGACGACAGCCAGGAGCGGTTCCGAGCCCTGCTCGAGCATGGCTTCGAGGGGGCCGCGATCGTCGGGTTGGACGGGAAGCTGAAGTACCTGCGCCCGGGATCGGAGGGCCGCGTCCTCGGCTACCAGCGCAAGGACTTCGCAGGTCGGCCCTTGCCCCAGATCGTGGAGGAGATCCTCCACCCCGAGGATCGCGAGCGCGTGCTGACCTCTCTAGGTGAGGTCTTCGCGATCCCGGGCAAGCTGGTCGTCGAGGTGATGCGCCTGCGCGGTCGCGACGGAAGCTTTCGGACGCTCGAGGCCGCGGCTCACAATCTGACGCGCGAGCCGGCGGTTCGTGGCCTGGTGATCAACTACCGGGATCTGACCGATCGAGCCGACCGGGAAAGGCCGGCCGCCGAGGACGGGCCGCGATTGCCGTCGGAGGCCACGCTCGAAAGCCTGCGCCTGTTTGCGGGCGGCATCGCCCACGAGTTCAACAACATGCTGACCGTCATCCTCGGTCAGGCCGGAGAGCTGGCGGAGCGGCTTCCGCCAGGTGGGAGCGATCGCGTCGTCGTCCGGGAGATCGAGGACGCGGGGTGGAGGCTTGCATCGCTCACCCGCAACATCCTCATCTACTCGGGTCGGGGCAACGCGACCCTGGAGCCCGCCGATCTCGGCCGTCTGGTCGGTGACGTCTTCGAGCGAGCCCGCGGGGCTTTCCCGCGCGCGGTCGAGTTGGCTCTCCATCGTCCCCATCGGCTGATCCCCGTTCGCGTCGATTCCGCCCTCGCCTCGCGAGCGGTACGGGCGCTGCTGGAGAACGCTGCCGAGGCGATGGCGGCGGGTGGCCTCGTGACGCTCCGGGTGGGAACCCGGAACGTCGATCGGGAGACGCTCGCGGACAGCATGCCGACCGGCGGGGAGCTCGAACCCGGCCGGCTCGCATTCGTGTCGGTGTCGGACGAGGGGCGCGGGATTTCGCGAGCCGATCTCCCCAGGGTCTTCGATCCCTACTTCTCGACCCACTTCGCGGGGCGCGGTCTGGGTCTGACCCTCGTGCTCGGGATCGCCCGCGCCCATGGGGGCGCCGTGCGCATCGAGACCGAATCGGGCATGGGAACCACCGTGACCCTGCTGCTGCCGCTCGCCGACGCCTGAGCGACGCGCGCACGGTCCCGACCCGGGGCTCTGGCCCGACTCCGTGGCGCGATGCCCCATGGCGACGTCTTTCGCCGTCCAGGGTCTGGCGTATTCTGACGCCCCACCTCGGAGGGTCGGATGTCCAACTACGATCGCCTGTCCGCACTCGACAACTCCTTCCTGCTCTTCGAGAAGCCGACTGCCTACACCCACGTCGCGTCGACGCAGATCTTCGAGGCGGGTCCGCTGCGCCTCGAGGATGGCGGCATCGACTTCGACGCCATCCGCAAGGCACACGCCGCCATCCTTCACCGGATTCCGCGCTACCGGCAGATCCTCCAGTGGGCGCCAGTGACGGGCCAACCAGTCTGGGTCGACGATCCCCACTTCGATCTCGACTTCCACCTGCGCCACACGAGCCTGCCCCACCCCGGCAGCGATCGACAGCTGAAGCGGCTTTCGGCGCGCATCATGCAGCAGCACGTGGACCGGGCGAAGCCGCTCTGGGAGACCTGGGTGGTGGAGGGCCTCGACGGCGACCGTTTCGCCCTGATCTCGAAGGTCCATCACTGCATGATCGACGGCATCTCCGGTGTGGACATCATGCAGCTGATCATGAGCCCGACGCCGGACGCCGAGCTGGAGACGCCGCCGGCCTACGTGCCGCGCCCCGCACCCAGCGGCGCCGAGTTGCTGCGTGACGAGCTGCTGCGAAACGTGAGCCTGCCCTTCCAGGCGGTACGGGACTTCCGAGCCTTCGCCGAACAGGCGACGGACCTGCGCCGCGAGCTGCGTACGCGGCTGGGCGCCGTGGCCCAGACGCTCGGCGCCACCCTCAGCTCCGCCTCCGAGACCCCGATCAACGGCCCGATCGGGCCGCACCGGCGCTTCGACTGGGCGCGCACGCCGATCGCGGAGATCAAGCAGGTCCGCAAGAACCTGGGCGGCAGCCTGAACGACGTGGTCCTGACGGCGGTGACCGGCGCCTTCCGGCGCTTCCTCTCCGACCGCGGTGTGCGCCTCGACGATCTCGACTTCCGCGTCATGACGCCGGTCAGCGTGCGCAGCGCCTCGGAGAGGGGCGAGCTCGGCAACCGCGTCTCGGCCTGGATCTTTCCGCTGCCGATCGGCGAGCCCGATCCGAGGAAGCAGCTCGCGGAGATCGGGCGCACGACAGCCGAGCTCAAGGAGAGCAAGCAGGCGATCGGCGCGGACGTGCTGCTCCAGGCGGCGGAATGGACGCCGTCGACGCTGCTCTCCCTCGGTGCGAGGAACGTGACCCGCATGACCCCCTTCAACACGGTCGTGACCAACGTGCCGGGGCCCCAGCAGCCGATGTACATGCAGGGTGCGCGACTGCTCGAGGTCTATCCCCACGTGCCGCTCGTCGACAACCTGGGCCTCGGCATCGCGCTTCTCAGTTACGACGGGCAGATGCACTGGGGCGTCAACGCCGATCGCGACCTCGTGCCCGATCTCCACACCTTCGTCGAGGATCTCGAGGCCGCCTTCCAGGAGCTGCGGAGCCTGGTCGGCTGAGGCCTGGCCTGGACCGCGCTGCCTGCTGGGGCGTCGAGCGTCAGCCGCCGCCGACCACGCCCCCGAGCAGCAACCCGACGTAGGCGAGGTAGCCGGCGAAGAGGGCGGCGCCGGTCTTGCGACCGATGCGACCGCGGACGCCGGCCAACCAGACCAGCAGCGCTGCGCTACCGACCATGACCGGCAGCTCGAAGGTCGGAAAGGAGGCCGGCACGACGAGCGGTGTCGGGGCGATGATCGCGGTGAAGCCCAGGATGCCCAGGATGTTGAAGAGGTTGCTGCCGACGACGTTGCCGATGCCCACCTCGTTCTGGCGCTGCATCGCCGCAACGAGCGTGGTGGCGAGCTCGGGCAGGGAAGTGCCGAGCGCGATCACGGTCAGCCCGATGACGGTCTCGCTCACCCCGAAGCGCTCGGCGAGACCGATGGCGCCGTGGACGGCCAGCTCGGCGCCCAGTGGAAGGCCGATCAAGCCGAAGAGGAGGAATGCGGTGATCATGCGACGCCGTACCGGGAGCCCCAGCGGACGCTCGAGCTCGTCCCCCTCGCCGAAGGACTCCGGTGCGAGCTGGCCGCTGCGCCAGGCGCGCACGACGTAGAAGACCAGGCCGACCATCAGGATCAATCCGTGGGATCGCAGCAAGGGGCCCGCAGTGCAGACCACGGCGAAAGCGACGCTCACGAGCAGCATCAGGATCAGCTCCGCGCGGGAGGAGACGTCCCTTTGGAGGGCGGGACGCAGAAGTGCGGGCAGGCCGAGTACGATCAGCACGTTGGCCGTGTTGCTCCCGACGACGTTGCCGAGGGAGATGCCCGAGTGTCCGACCAGGGCCGCCTGGACGGAGACCACCAGCTCCGGCGCGCTGGTTCCGAACGCGACGACCGTCAGTCCGACGGCCAGGGGCGAGATGTTCGCGCGGCGGGCCAGGGAGAGAGAGCCGCGCACCAGGAAATCCCCTGCGACGAGCAGGTAGACGAGACCTCCGAGCAGCTCGAGGGCGTCGATCATCCCTTGCGTTTCCGGCCGTGGCCTTCCGCGGCATGGACGCGCTTCTCGAGCTCGCGGTTCGCATCCACCAGCTGTTCGGTCATCTCATTGAAGGCCCGCGCCAGACGGGCGACTTCATCCTCACCCCGGGCGTCCGCCCTTGCATCCAGATCGCCTTCCTCGACCCGCCTCGCGACCTCTGCGAGGGCCGTGATCGGGCGCGCCAGCGCGATGCCGAGCAGGATGCCCGCGACGATGGCGAGTGCCGAGAGGGAGAGTGCCATGCGGATCATCGTCTCGCGCAGGGCAAGGGCCTCCGACGTCGCCTCGGCCGCATCGACCTTCACGACCAGGCCCCAGGCCATCTCCTCGACGTAGCGCGTCACGGCCCAGACGGCCTCGCCGCGATCGTCGATCGCGTGCAGCCAGGTGGCATCGCGCTGCTCGACCGCGGCGAGCACCGGGTCGTGCCGCGGGCGCGTCGGCTTCCAAGGTGCCGGAATCACGCCGGGTCGGTGCCGTCGGGGCGTGATGATCTGCAGGTTCCCCGTCGGGCCCCTGCTGGCCACGAGGGTCTCTGCGGTTCCCCCGAGCTCTGCGACGTCCCCGACGACGGCCGTCAGCGCGCCGGCATCGAGGCAGAACCGGCCGAGTCCCACCGTCACGCCGTCCAACTCGAGGGGTGCCAGGAAGGTGATCACCAGATCGCCCGAACGCGCGTGGGCCTCGACTCCCTGCTCGACCCAGGGGGGATCCCCGCTTCTGGGAGTCGCCAAGGACGGCGGATCGGTCTCGACGTCGCCGCGCACCACGACCGGCTTGGCGTCTGTGGTGAAGAGGGCGATTCCCCGCAGCGCCGGCGCGGCCTCGAGCGCATCGTCGATGATGCGGCCGATCCGGGCGCTCTGTCCCGTCTCTCCCGCCGCAAAGCGTCGCAGGCTCTCGCGCAGCTGCGTGCGACTCGTCACGAGCCGGACCCGGTCCCGCCAGCCTGCCGCAACGTTCCGGAGATCGCGCTCCTGGCTCGCGGCGACGGCTTCCAGCTGCCGCACAGAGGCATTCTGCAGCAGCTCGGCGACCGCCGAGTAGGCGACCGCACCGAGCGCAAGGAGGCTTGCCAGTGAGATGGCGACGAGGGCGAATGCGAGCTTCGTCCGGAGGTCCACGCCCCAGTCTACACCTTCGGCGCGACACGCCGGGCCATCTGGAGGATGGAGTCGGCAGCCGGGGACGCAGCCGCCGGCGGACGGCTACCCTCGCGCCGCCATGGGCCTCGAGATCGATCGCGAGAGCTTCGAAGCGGAGGAGTACGAGCGCTTCGGTGCGCGTCTGGAGACCTCCCTCGAGGTGCTCGATCGGCTGCTCTCGACCCCGGGTTTCGGGTCGGGTGAGGCCAGCCTCGGCGCGGAGCTCGAAGTCTCTCTCGTCGACGAGGGCGGGCGGCCGCTGCCGCTCAATCACTCGGTGCTGGACGCGAGCGTCGATCCCCGGCTGACCGTCGAGCTCGACCGGTTCAATCTCGAGTCGAACCTTCGTCACGGTCCCATGCGCGGTCGGCCCTTCGCCTTCCTGGCCCACGAGATGCGCGGCGCGCTGGACGAGATGACGCGCGCCGCCGCCGTGTGCGGAGCCGGCGTGGCCCTGATCGGGATCCTGCCCACGCTGACCCGGGAGGATCTCGAGGCCGACGCCATGACCGATGCGCCGCGCTATCGGGCGCTCTCGGCCAGCTTGCGGCGCCTGCGTGAGGAGCCCTTCCGGCTCCAGATCCGCGGCGAGGACGAGCTCTCGCTGCGCTGTCACGACGTCACCTACGAGGGCGCGGCGACCTCGCTCCAGCTGCACCTG
>JAJDAR010000353.1 GCA_029261775.1 Deltaproteobacteria bacterium
CGAATGCAACAATGAAACGAACGTCCCCGTCCCCCTCCCCTTCCCCCCCAGTCCCGGGGGCTAGGGGCTGGCGGGGATGCTGTGGCCTGGCTCGAAGCGGTCGAGGGCGTAGTGGTCGGTGGTGCGGACCGTCATCACGCCCTGGGCGGTCAGGACTTCGAGGTCGAGGGCCTCCTCGGAGAGCACGACCCCGACGTCCGGGGCGTACCACTGGGTCACGTCGAGCTTGCCGGAGCGGACCGGGAGCCGACCCTCGGGGACCGCGACGAGACCGCTCAGGCTGCCGGTGTAGCGGACTTTGAGACAGCGCTCGAAGGTTCGAGCCGGAGTCCTGGCGTTCTGCAGGCCGAGCACCTCGCCCTGCATCTCGACCTTCAGACCGTCGAGCGTGAAGGTGCCGACATTCCACTGGAGGCCGCCCTGGACGCTGGCCGGGACCTGCACCAACGGCTCGTCATGGACGATCAGGCCATCGCCCGTGTCCACCCCGATCTCGAGCACCGCGCCACCGCGCTCCGCGGTCAGGGTGGTGAAGCGCTGGGTCGCGGCTCCCTGCCAGCTGCGGACGTCCTCCAGCACGAACACCGGAACCGGCACCTCGGCTCGTCGACCCTCCCGGACCACGTCGCGCACGAAGCGACCGCGCTTCTGCTCGCGGCCGACGACCTGCCCACCGAGCTTGATCTCCTGGCTCTCGGTGATCTTGTAGGCCCAGCGGTGTCCGACCGTCAGCGGCTGCCAGGTGCTGGCCGATGCGCCCGCCGCCAGCATTGCGAACGCGATCGCAAAGAAGAAAAGCCGAACACTGGCAGACACCTGCAGCATGCGACCCGCATCGGCAGGCCCGTTCGTCAGCTTGACGCGCGGATCAGCGTGCGGCGGCGAAGTGCGGCACGACCGCCTCGTCGAGGAGGATCGCGGCCCGCCGGGCCTGCTCGGCATCGACGCCGGCCGTCGGCCCGGAGACGATCACCTTCTCGATGCCGAGTGCCGCCAGCTCCTCCAGCCGCTCGATGCAGAGCGCGGGCGGGCCGGCGATCGCGAAGCGGTCGATGAAGTCGTCGGGCAGGAGATCGGCCTGCTTCGAGTCCGCTCGGGTGTGCTGTTTCATGTCGTACCCGGCGTGCAACCGCGACAAGGTCTCCTGCTCGCCCGCCTCGAGCGGCCCCTGCGCCTGACCGTGCATGACCGAGAAGCGGGCGAACGTGGTGAGCCCGCCCCGCACCAGCGCGCGGGCCGTCTCCGGGTCGGGATGGCAGACCAGGTTCACGTAGGCGCCCAGTGCCACGTCGGGCCGCGCAGCGCGGGCGAGTTCGATGCCCCAGCGCAGGCGCTCCGGGTGCGCACCCAAGGTGAACATCACCCGATCCGATTCCCTCGCCCCGATCTCGATGACCCGCGGGCCGGTCGCGGCGACCTCGACGGGCACGCGCGGCTCGGCCTCGCCGATCCAGGCCAGGCGGCTCGACGTCGGGTGGTCGGCCAGGCCGAGGCTTTCGACCGGCGGCGCGATGCGGTCGTCCAACGGCAGATCGTCGAACGGCACGGCCTCGCGGCCGAGGTACGCGTGCAGCGTCCGCACGTAGCGCTCGAAGCCCGCGAGCCGGGCAGGCGCACGGCCCAGGTGCGCCAGGGCCGAGTCGCCGCGTCCGATCCCCAGGACCATCCGGCCGCCCGACACGCGCTGCAGTGCAGCGGCGGCCGCCGCCGTCGTCGCCGCATGGCGGGTCACGCTGTTGGTCACGCCCGTGCCCAGCCCCAGACGCGTCGTGGCCAACGCGGCCACGGTCAGCCCGACGTAGCAGTCGGGAGCCAGGTTCTGGGAGTCGACGACGACCAGGCCCTGCCAGCCGGCGGCCTCGGCGCGCACGGCCACCCGGCGCGCGAACTCGGGATCGGAGTAGGTGAGGGTCCAGAGCTGCATGCCGCCACCTTACCGCGGAAGGCGCGCGCCCGTCCCAGACAGGGCCCCGCAGGTCCGGGTGACCGCCGAACGACGGAAGACGACATGCGGCGCTCGTCCGAGTTCTGCAACGCTGAGTTAGGGTCTGAAGCCATGACCCGTCCGCGCGCCACCGTCGTGCTCGTTGTCTGCATGTCGCTGATGGCTGGCGCATGCCGCGTCGCGGCGCCCGACCCTTCGCCCACGCGGCTGGTGCTCGTCACCATCGACACCCTCCGGGCCGATGCGCTGGCCGCCTACGGGGGACCCGTCGAGACGCCGCACCTCGACGCGCTCGGAGCGCGCGGCGTGCGCTTCGATGTGGCGATCTCCCCGACCCCCCTGACGCTCCCGTCCCACGCCTCCCTGCTGACGGGCCTGGATCCGACGCGGCACGGCATCCGGGACAACTCGACGTTCCGCCTCGACCCGACGATTCCCACCCTTGCCGAGCGCTTCGCTGAGCGGGGCTTCGAAACCGCCGCGTTCGTCGGGAGCGCGATTCTGGATCGACAGTATGGGCTGGATCGCGGTTTCGGCGTCTACGGCGATCGAATGGGCGCCGACGGGAGCCGTTTCGACGCCCAACGTCCAGCCGCCGAGGTGGTGGACGAGGCCCTGGCGTGGCTCGCCTCCGCAGGTGAGAGCTTCTTCCTATGGGTGCACGTCTACGATCCTCACGGCCCCTACGAGCCGCCCCCGCCGTTCGACGTGCTCTACGGCCACTCGCCCTACCAGGGAGAGATCGCGTACACCGATGCGATGCTGGGCCGGCTCTTCGACGCCCTGGCGGCTCGCTTTCCTGGCGAGGGGACCTGGATCGCCGTGACCGCGGACCACGGTGAGAGCGGCGGGGAGCACGGCGAGCGTACTCACGGCTACACGGTCTACGACGCCACGCAGCGCGTGCCCCTTCTGATGGCCGGCTCGGGCATCGCCCGGGGGCAGGTGGCCCCCGACATGGCCCGCGTCATCGACTTGGCGCCGACCTTCGTCGAGCGCTTCGGGCTTGCCCCGCTGCCGGGCATCGAAGGCGTCGATCTTTCCGCCCGCCTGCAGGGGGAACGGGTCGCGGAGTCACCGCCGGCCTATCTCGAGGCGCTGGGCGGTCGCCTGCACTTCGGATGGAGCCCGGCGCTGGGGCTGCGCACCCAGCGCTTCAAGCTGATCCGGGAGCCGCGCGCGAAGCTCTTCGACGTCGTCGCAGATCCTCGGGAGACCCACGACCTTGCGCCGACCCAACCGCAGGAGGTCGCTCGGCTGGAGGCGATCCTGGCGAAGCGCCTGGCGGATGGAGTGACGGTTCGTTCGAATCTCGAGGCCGGCGACGATCAGAAGGCTCGGCTCGTGGCGCTGGGGTACGTGGCGGGCGAGCCCACCTCAGCCTGGTCGCTGAGCCTGGAGAGCCTCGGCGGCGCCGATCCCAGCGTGGAGATCGGGCCGATCGATCGGGCGATGCGCGAGCTTCGCGCCGGGGGTGCCGCTCCAGAAGCGGCCCTCGCCGGGCTCGCTGCGCCCGAGGCGCTGGATCCACAGAGCAACCTGGCAGCGGCAGAGCTTGCGCTGCGCGCTGCCGATCCGGAGCGCGCGCTGGCTCACGCCCGCGCCTCGCTCGCCGAGCGCAGCGGCTACGCCCCCGCCTGGGTCCAGGTCGGCGAGGCACTGGCCGCCCTGGAGCGCACGGCCGAGGCAGAAGACGCCTTCGATCGAGCGCTCGCGCTGGACCAGAGCTCGGGCGAACCGTATGCGGCTCGGGGCCGGGTCGCCGAGGCCGCCGGCGATCGGGCCGGTGCGAAGGAAGCCTTCGAACAGGCCCTGGAGGCCCGGCAGCCGAGCACCGAGGCGATTTGGCGCCTGGCCGCGCTGCGCATCGAGGACGGCCAGGCCGCCGAGGCGAAACGACTGCTCGCGGAGCTGCCCGGATGGCTGCAGCACGCCCCCGGCCCGGTGCTGCGCCTGGCGCGCGCCGAGCAACAGGCCGGCGCCAACCGAGATGCGCTGCAGCGCGTTCGCCTCGCCCTCCAACACGCGCCGGGCTCGGAGCCGTTGCGTCGTGCCCTGGAGGACCTTCTGAGCGATCGGCCGGTCGCAGCGGGACCCTAACGCCGCGCAGGTTCGTCTCCCGCGGCGAGAAGTCGCGGGAGGCCCACACTCTCCGCCGTGGCCCGGCCGCCTTCGGGCAATGGCTGCAGCTCGCCGATCAGGCAGCGTCCGAGCGCCTGACGGAGCGCACCCAGGTTGGCCTCGTCGGCGTCGCTCAGCACACCTGTCGCGTGCGAGATCACGACGCCCGCGAGATCGAGGCCCCGGCGCTCGATGGCTTCCAGGGTCAGCAGCGTGTGATTGATCGTTCCCAGCGCGGCGCGCGCCACCACGACCAGGGGCAGGCCGAGCTCCGCAGCCAGGTCAGCCATCGTCGCTCCATCCCAGATCGGAACGAGCAGGCCTCCAGCGCCCTCGACCACCATCGCCTCGTGGCGCCCAGCCAGGGTGGCCCACGCAGTGCGGATGGCGCCGGCCTCCACGCTGCGCCCTTCGGCCGAGGCGGCGACCGTCGGCGCAGCCGGCATCGCAAAGGCCTGAGGACAGATCAGCTCGAGGGCGTCGCCACAGTCGGCTGCGTCACGAAGTGCGATCGCGTCAAGAGGCCCCGCTTCCGAGACCCCGGTCTCGCTCGGTTTCATCACGCCGACATCGATGCCGCGCTCGAGACAACCCCTTGCAATTGCACACGAAACGACGGTCTTTCCGACTCCGGTGTCGGTTCCGGTGACGAACCAGCCGCGCGTCATGATCTACCTTGACGCATGCATCAACGCGTCACGATCTTCATGACGCAATAGCGATCGCCTGCGCCACGGCCTCGACCAGCGCGTCGATCTCGTCCTCCGAATGGGTCGCCATCGGTGTGATGCGCAGGCGGGCCGTGCCCTCCGGCACGCTCGGGTGGCGGATGCCCTGGGCGTAGAACCCGCGCTCGAGCAGCTCTTCGCAGGCGGCCATGGTGCGGGCGTTTTCCCCCAGAACCACCGGCACGATGTGGGTGCTGCTCGGCGCGCACGAGATGCCGAGGGCGGCGAGCCCGTCCCGCAGCCGGGTCGCGTTCGCTTGGAGGGCCTCGCGTCGCCACGGCTCCCGCACCACGACGCGCAACGCCGCCCTGGCGGCCTCCACCGCGGGGGGTGCCAACGCACACGAGAAGATGAAGCTGCGCGCCACGTTCACGAGCAGCTCGCGCAGGGCGGCACTCCCCGCCACGAAGGCGCCGAACGAGCCGAGCGACTTGCCGAGCGTCCCCATCAGGATGTCGACGTCGCTCTCGACGCCGAGCTGCTCGGCCGAGCCGCGGCCCGCGAGCCCGAGCGTGCCCGTCCCGTGGGCGTCGTCGAGAAGCACCATCGCACCGTGGTGCCTCGCCAGGCCGACCATCTCGGGAAGCGGGGCCAGGTCCCCGTCCATGCTGTAGACGCCGTCGACGGCGAGCAGCACCCGGCGATAGCGGCGCTCCGCCTCGGCCAGCCGATCGGCCAGGGCCTCGAGATCGCCGTGAGCGAACACCAGGGTGTCGGCCTGGGCCAGGCGGCAGCCGTCGATGATCGACGCGTGGTTGAGGGAATCGGAGACGACCACGTCGCCGCGTCCCGCCAGGGCCGGGATCACGCCGACGTTCGCCATGTACCCGGTGTTGAACGCCAGCGCGGCCTCGCAGCCGAGGAACGCCGCCAGCTCCTCCTCGAGCGCCTCGTGGATCGCCAGGTTGCCGGTAATCAGGCGCGAGCCGCCCGCCGCCGCACCGTAGTCGCGCGCCGCACGGGCGGCGGCCTCGACGACCTCCGGGTGGTGGGCGAGGTCGAGATAGTTGCTGCCGGCGAACAGCAGCACCTCGCGGCCGTCGACGATCATGCGCGGCGCCTGGGCGCCGTCGAGCACCCGCATCCGCCGATGGGTGCCGCGCGCGCGGATCCCGGCCAAGGTCTCGGCCGCCACCTCGGCCACCGGGTCCGTCCGTCGCAGCTTCGCCGTCGGTCGCGGCACGGCTTCGGCCATGGGCTAGAAGCCTCGCGTGGGTCGGGCGATCTCGGGCTTCAGGATCTCACCGGCACCGCCACGCAGGCGGAACTCCTGCGGCTTGGGATCCTGCTCCGCCCCGGCGTGCTGCCCCGCCTGCCAGCTCGGGTTGCCTTCCACCTCGAAGCCCGCCTCGCGGATCATCTGGTAGGTATCCCGCCCGTCGTCGCCGCGAGTCGTCAGGTAGCCCTCGATGAACAGCGAGTTCGCCGGCCACAACGCGAAGGCCCCGAGGCTGCGCAGGTGTCCCTCGCGCCCGCCGGCCACGCGCACCTCGGCGCTGGGGTTCACCAGGCGCACCAGGCACAGGGCGCGCAGGCATCGCTCGGGGGTGAGGCTGCCGTCGCTGGTCACGGGATTGCCCTCGATCGGGATCAGGAAGTTCACCGGGATCGACGGCACCTCGAGCTCGCGCAGCTTGAACGCCACCTCGACGAGGTCGGCCGAGCTCTCGCCCATCCCGACGATCAGCCCGCTGCAGGTGCCGATGCCGTGGTTCTTGGCGGCCTGCAGGGTCTCCACGCGATCCGCATAGGTGTGGGTGCTGCAGATCTCACCGTAGTGCGACTCGCTCGTGTTCAGGTTGTGGTTCAAGCGGTCGAGGCCGGCCTCTGCCAACACCTGGGCCTTCTCGTCGTCGACGAGACCGACGGAGAGGCAGACCTCGATCGGATGGGTCTCCTTCACCGAGCGGATCAGCTCGGCCAGGTGGCGGGTGTGCTCCATCGTCGGGCCGCGGCCCGAGAGCACCATGCAGTAGCGCGAGGCACCGGCCCGGGCGGCCGCCTCGGCCTCGGCGAGGATCGCCTCGTCGCTCTTCATCGGGTACTTGCGGATCGTCGCCTCGGAGTTCTTCGACTGCGAGCAGTAGCCGCAGTCCTCCGGGCAGAGCCCGTTCTGCACGTTGTTCAGCACGTGCACCATGACCTGGCGGCCGAAGTGCTTCTCGCGCGGCAGGTAGGCGGCCTGCAGCAGCGGCAGCAGCTGGGCGTCGCCATCCAGGATCCAGGCGGCGTCGTCCGCCGACGGCGCCTCGCCGGCCAGTGCGCGTTCGGCGAGCCGTTCGTAGATCGCGAACATCCGTTCCTCCTGCCGGCCGGCCGGATCGATGAAGGGAAACGGAAAAGGCCAGCGGCCGCCGCACCTTAGACCGGCCGAGCGGGAGCCGTCAACCGCGGGGGTCGAGCCGGGTTGACAGCCCGGATCAGGCCTTCGGGAGGGCGGCTCCGCGATACAGGGTGGCGAAGATGCGCGGCCCCTCGATCAGCTGCTCGATGCGTTGGATCTGAAAGCCGGCGCTCTCGACGATCGGGCCGATCGCGCGGTTCAGGTTGCAGCCGCAGCCGATCACGTTCTGGATCGGGTTCAGCCGGTCCTGCCAGCGCGCGATCTTGGGGTCGTCGCTGCGGCCGTGCTCGATGAAGAGCAGCCGGCCCTCGGGCTTCAGCACCCGCCGCATCTCCTCGAGTGCGGCGCCGACGTCCGGGATCGTGCAGAGCGTCCAGGTCACCGTCACGGTATCGAAGCGCCCGGTGTCGAAGGGCAGCTCGCCGTCCGCGGGCAGCTTGTGGCGCTCGACCGGGAACGGCGCCGCCGCGATGCGCCGCGCGACCTTCTCCTCGAGGGCATCCATCGGGTCCACGGTCGCCAGCTTCTGCACGCCCGGCGGGTAGTGGGGCAGGTTGAGCCCCGTCCCGAAGCCGATCTCGAGCACGTCGCCTCGGGCCTCGGCCAGGGTCGGCTCGCGCTGAGGCCCGAAGTTCTTCATCGCCAGCTCGAGCACGTGGGGGAAGATGCGGTCTTCGTAGTAGTCGTAGAAGCGGCCCATGGCTGCATGGTACGCCGAATCTGCACGATCGGTTCTCCCCGCCGGTTACATTGCCCGGATGGCCAAGCCGCGCTCCGTCTACTGCTGCACCGAGTGCGGCACCCAGCAGCCGCGCTACCTGGGGCGCTGCCCGGGCTGCGGCGCCTGGGAGACGCTGCTCGAGGAGCCCGTCGGGGGCGAGGCCGAGGCGGTTCCGCTCGTCGCACCGCCCCCCGGTGGGGCGAAGAGCGGCAAGGCCGTCGCGCTCGCCGACGTCGATGCGGACTCTTCGCCGCGGGTCGCCACCGGGATCGGCGAGCTCGACAGGGTGCTCGGCGGCGGGCTGGTGCCCGGCTCGGTCGTGCTGATCGGCGGCGAGCCGGGGATCGGCAAGTCGACGCTGTCGCTGCAGCTGGCCGCCCAGCTCGAACGCGATGCGGGGCACGTGCTCTACGTGACCGGCGAGGAGAGCCTGGCGCAGGTGCGTCTGCGCGCCGAGCGGCTCGGAGAGATCCCGCGCTCGCTGCTCGCCAGCTCAGAGACGCGGGTCGAGGCCCTGGCCAAGCCCTGGCGCGAGCACCGGCCGTCGGTGGTGGTGATCGATTCGATCCAGACCCTGCGCACGGAGCGTGTCGAGTCCGCAGCGGGTTCGGTGGCGCAGGTGCGCGAGTGCGCGGCGCTGCTCTCCGCGACGGCGAAGAGTCACGGCACGGCGCTGATCCTCGTGGGTCACGTCACCAAGGAGGGCACGCTCGCGGGGCCGCGCGTGCTCGAGCACCTGGTGGACGTGGTGCTCACCTTCGAGGGCGATCGGGGCACGCCGTTCCGTCTGCTGCGCGCGACCAAGAACCGCTTCGGCTCCACCCAGGAAGTCGGCATCTTCACGATGGGCGAGAAGGGACTGATCGCCGTCGAGAATCCGAGCGAGCTGTTCCTCGCCGAGCGGCATCCGGGTGCGCCGGGCTCGTGCATCGTGCCGGTGATGGAGGGCACGCGACCGGTGCTGCTCGAGATGCAGGCCCTCGTTGCGCCGGCGGGCTACGGAACCGCGCGGCGCACGACCGTCGGCATCGACGACGGGCGGGTGGCGCTGCTGCTCGCGGTGCTCGATCGGCACAGCGAGATCGATCTCCTGTCGTGCGACGTGTACGTGAACGTGGTCGGCGGCGTTCGCGTGTCGGAGCCGGCGGCGGATCTCGCGGTCGCGTTGGCGCTGGCGTCGAGCCGGCTCGACCGGCCGCTTCCGCAGGACGTGGCGGCGTGCGGCGAGGTCGGGCTCGGCGGTGAGGTGCGCCGCGTGGGTCGCCTCGACCAGCGGTTGCGCGAGGCGGGTCGCCTCGGCTTCGGGCGTGTGCTCGTGCCCGCAGGCGTTCTCTCCGAGGTGACGGCCCCCGGTGCGATCGGTGTCGAGAATGTCGGGCAGGCGGTGCGCTGGCTCCTCGAGAACGCGCCGCCACGCAAGGTGTGAACGGCGGTAAACATCCGTCACATCAAGGGTTTTCGTCCGCACCGCCTTTGACGACCCGATGCGCTCACGCTAGCGTCGGGTCGATGGCCGATCCTGCATCCCCCCCTCCGGCCCTGGCCACTGCCTTGAGTCGCATCGCGCCACACCTCGAGCAGGTGGAGCGCACGATGCGCGATCAGCTCGCTTCGGAGCAGGCGTTGATCGGCGTGATCGGCGACCACGTGCTCTCGTCGGGCGGCAAGCGGCTGCGCCCCGTGCTCGTGATGCTCGCCGCCGAGCTTTGTGGCTACGAGGGGCCGCGCTGCGTGCAGATCGCGTCCGCCGTCGAGTTGCTGCACACCGCGACGTTGCTGCACGACGACGTAGTCGACCTCGCAAACCTGCGCCGCGGCAAGGCGGCGGCCCGCGCGATCTGGGGCAACCGACGCGCGGTGCTCGTCGGTGACTTCTTCTACGCGCGCGCCTCGACGATGATCGTCGAGGACGGCGACCTCGACATCCTGTGGATCTTCTCGAACACGATCCGGCTGATGGCGGAGGGGGAGCTGCTGCAGCTGCAGAGCAGCTTCGACCCGGGGATCACCGAGGCGCAGTACTACAAGGTGATCGACCGCAAGAGTGCGGCGCTGCTGTCGGCGGCGGCCGAGTCCGGCTCGATCCTCGGTGGTGTGACACGGGCCGAGCGCCGACGCGTGGCCGACTTCGGTCGCGAGCTCGGCCTCGCCTTCCAGCTGCGCGACGATGCGCTCGACTACGCGGCGGGCGCAGACGTGCTCGGCAAGCAGCCCTTCACCGACGTGCGCGAGGGCAAGGTCACGCTACCGCTGCTGCTGACCCTCAAGCGCTGCACGAGCAGCGAGCGCGAGCAGATCGCGCGAGCGCTCAAGACGGCGGCCCAGCGCACCCAGGAGCTCGAGGCCGAGGGCCCCGTGGAGATCGACCAGGTGCTCACGGCGAGCGAGCTCGAGCCCGTCGTCGAGCTGGTGCGTCGCCACCGCGGCATCGAAGACACCAACCGCCGGGCCGAGGAGCACGTGCGCCGCGCCGCCGTTGCCATTGCGCCCTTCCCCGACGGACCGATCAAGGAGGCGCTCTGCGCCGCGGCCGACTACTCGGTCCAGCGCGCCAGCTAGCGCCCGTCGCCTCGCCCCCCGAGGTCCCGGGGAGATCATCCCCATGAATCTGCGCACCCTGCGCCAACGGCTGGGCCGTGTTGCGATCCTTGCGCTCGCACTCGCGGTCCCGCTCGCCGGCCCCAGCTGGGCCGAAGCACCCGACCTCCACGGCGTGCTCAACCTCAACACCGCGAGCCAGGAGGAGCTGACCCTCCTTCCCGGGGTCGGCGAGAGCCGGGCCCGGGCGATCATGGCGCTCCGCGAGCAGCGGGGCGGCTTCCAGAAGGTCGACGAGCTCGTGGAGGTGAAGGGCATCGGCGAGGCGGCGCTCGCCAAGCTGCGGCCCTTCGTCAAGACGGCCGGCAAGACCACCCTGCGGGTCGAGTAGACCCCTGCTATCCCCGGCCCATGCTTCTGCTCCGGGTCGCATGGGTCGGGGCTCTCGGCCCCCGTGGGTGCGCGTTCGTGAGCCCGTGGGTGCTCGCGGCGCTGCTGCTCGCTGCCTCCGCGGCCGGGCCGGCCTCTGCAGAGGCGCCCGCCGTCCGGCCTGCTGCCGAGCCGGCCGCCGCACCTGCCGCCCAGCGCGCTGCCGAGTCGGCCGGGGCACCTGCCGCCCAACACGCTGGCGAGCCCGCCGCCCAGTCCGTCGCCGCAGACGACGTCCGGCGGATCGTCTCGCTGAACCCGTCGCTCACCGCCATCCTGCTCGCGCTCGGCGCAGGCGATCGGATCGTCGGGATCGACGACTACTCGGCTCGCCAGCAGCCGAGCCTGCAGGGGTTGCCCCGGGTGGGCGGGCTCTACAACCCGAGCCTGGAGGCGGTGCTCGCCCTCGAGCCCGATCTCGTCGTCCTGGTGCCGAGCGCAGAGCAGAGGGGCTTCCGGGATCGGCTCGAGCAGCTCGACGTGCAGCGGCTGGTGCTCGATCCGTCGCGCTTCGAGGATGTCCTGTCCACGATCGACGCCCTGGGTCGTCGGGTCGGAGCGGAGGCCGCCGCGCAGCAGCGGATCGATGCGATCCGGGCCACCCAGGCCGAGGTCGAGGCCGCGGTGCGCGGGCGCCCCGTGGTCCGCACCGTCCTGGTCCTGCAGCGCGATCCCCTGTTCCTGATCGGCGGGGGCAACTTCATCGACGACATGCTGGTGAGCGCTGGCGCCATCAACCTCGGCCGTGAGCTCGCGGGGAGCTATCCGCGGGTGGCGCGGGAGTGGCTGCTCGCCGAGGCCCCGGATCTGCTGATCGATACGGCCCATGATGCGGAGCCGGCGGCGGATTTCTGGCAGCGCTGGCCGTCGCTCCCGGCCGTCGCAGCGTCCCGGGTGGTGGCTTTTCCGCAGGGCCTCGTGACCTTGCCCGGGCCCCAGCTCGATGAGGCCCTGCTCGCCCTGGTCGAGGTCGTCCACCCGGGGGCCCTGGCCAGTTTGCGAACGCGTTCGCTGGAAAAAGTCGAGGCAGTTCCAGCGGTTGTCGACGAGCCTCGCTCTTGAAGCCGCTGACTCCCGGGCGCTTCGTGGCCACCCTGTCGGGTCTGACGGTGCTCCTCGCGGGCGCACTCCTGATGGGCGTCATGGTGGGCCCGAGCTCCCTCGGCCTGGCCGAGGCGTGGCAGGCCCTGCGGGGTCACGCCGAGGGGCCGGTGGCCGACATCGTGCTGCGGGTGCGGGTGCCGCGGGTCGCGCTGGCGGGCCTGGTCGGAGCGTCGCTCGCGGTGTCGGGAGCGCTCTACCAGGCGCTGCTGCGCAACCCGCTGGCCGACCCGTACATCCTGGGTGTCTCCGGAGGCGCTGCGCTCGGCGGCATCCTGGCGCTGTCGCTCGGCGGCGCGCTGGGGCTCGGCTACGCCGCCGTGCCGCCTGCTGCCTTCGCCGGAGCCGTGGTCACGGTGGTGCTGCTGTTCGCGGTCGTGGGGCCGGTGGGCCGGGTCGCGACCACGAACCTGCTCCTCACCGGGGTGGTGTTCAATGCGTTCGCAAGCGCCGCGATCGTCTTCCTGGCCTCGCTCGCCGGTCTGACCGATGGCGCGCGCATCTTCCTCTGGCTGATCGGCAGCCTCTCGGACGTCCGCTCCGACGCCATGGGCTGGGTGGCGCTGTTCCTCGTCGCGGGCCTCGCCTGCGCCCTGCCGCTCAGTCGGGCGCTCAACGCCATGGCGCTGGGTGAGGATTCCGCGCAGCAGCTCGGGATCGACGTCGTGCGCACCCAACGCCTGCTGCTCGTTGCGACCTCGCTGATGGTGGGCGCCGCCGTCTCGGTGTCCGGCCTGATCGGCTTCGTGGGGCTCATCATCCCCCACGCTCTGCGGCTGCGCTTCGGACCCGACCACCGGTTGCTGCTGCCGTCGGCGGCCCTGCTGGGCGCGGCCTTCCTGATCGTCTGCGACACCCTCGCCCGCTCGGTGCTGGGCGGCCGCGAGCTTCCGGTGGGTGCGATCACGGCGCTCGCCGGCGGGCCGTACTTCGTCTACCTGCTGCGCCGCCACCACCGCCGGGTCTTTGCGTCGTGATGGCCTCGCCCCTCGTGTTGCGCGGTGTCGAGGTGGCACTCGGCGATCGCCAGGTGCTGCGGGGGATCGATCTCGAGCTCCACCCGGGCGAGGTGTTGCTGCTCGCCGGGCCCAACGGGGTCGGCAAGACCACGCTGCTGCGCGCGGCCTGTGGTCTGGTGAGCCCGAGCCGTGGCGAGGTGGAGCTCGCCGGACGGCCGCTGCGGGCTTGGAGCCGCCGCGCGCTGGCTCGCGAGCTCGCGCTCGTCCCGCAGGAGACCAGCGTGCCCTTCCCGTTCCGGGTCGACGAGATCGTGCTGATGGGCCGCACGCCGCACCAGGGCTGGTTCGGCTTCGAGTCCGCCGAGGATCGCCGGCGTGCCCACGAGGCGCTCGAGCGCCTGGCCCTGCTGCACCTGGCCGACCGCTCCATCCTCGAGCTCTCCGGTGGCGAGCGCCAGCTCGTGATGGTCGCGCGGGCCATGGCCCAGGACGCCAAGATCCTGCTCCTCGACGAGGCCACCGCGCACCTGGATCTGGCGCGCCGGCTGGAGCTGCTCGCGCTGCTCCGCGAGTGGGCCGCCGAGGGCCGGTCGGCGCTCGCAGTCTCCCACGATCTCGCGCTCTCGCTGCGCGCCGCCGACCGCGTGGCGCTCCTCGCCGAGGGCCGCATCCACAGCCAAGGCGCCCCGGCGGACGTCATCACGCCCGAGACCCTGCGCCACGTCTTCGACATCGAGGCCGACGTGCTCTCCCACCCCACCGGCCCCCTCATCGTCCCCCGCCCGAGTTGACCGCGACCCCAAGAGCGCGAAGCGGAAGAGCGAGGAAAGAGCAGGAAGAGGAAGAGCGGGGACGTTCCTTACATTGTTGCACCGGCAAACGGGTCTTCCGAGCAGCTGGCTCGCCGGTGCAACAATGACAGGAACGTCCCCGTTGCTCCCCCGTCCCCGTTGCTCCCCCTGTTGCCTCTTCGGGGGGTTTCGTTCGTGTGCAGGACGATGGGGCGACTCCTGGCTACTCTGCGCGGCTCGGAGGAAGCATGGCGACGGCGATCACTCAGGTTCGAGCTCTCGAGATCCTCGACTCGCGGGGGAATCCCACCCTCGAGGTCGAGGTGGGCCTGGCCAGCGGTCACCGCGGGCGGGCGGCGGTGCCGAGCGGTGCCTCGACCGGCGCGCGCGAGGCGCTCGAGCTGCGCGATGGCGACGAGGCGCGCTACCTCGGCAAGGGCGTGCGCACCGCGGTCGGCAACGTGAACGAGGAGATCGGGAACGCGGTGCTGAGCATCGAGCTCGAGAGTCTCGAGGAGCAGCGGATCCTCGACGACATGCTGATCGCCCTCGACGGCACCGAGACGAAGGCGCGGCTCGGCGCCAACGCGCTGCTCGGCGTCTCGCTGGCAGCCGCGCACGCGACGGCCGCCTACCGCGGAGAGCCCCTCTACCGCTTCCTCGGCGGAGACGACGCCCACCTGCTGCCGGCGCCGATG
The DNA here is from genome assembly GCA_029261775.1 of Deltaproteobacteria bacterium. Lineage (GTDB taxonomy): Bacteria > Myxococcota_A > UBA9160 > UBA9160 > UBA6930. The sequence continues at coordinate 14,376 of JAJDAR010000353.1, forward strand.
ATGAACGTGCTGAACGGCGGCGCCCACGCCGACAACAACGTCGACCTGCAGGAGTTCATGATCTACCCGGTCGGTGCAGCGAGCTTCGCCGAGGCGCTGCGCTGGGGCGCGGAGGTCTTCCACAAGCTGAAGACGGTGCTCCACGACAAGGGCTACGCGACCTCCGTCGGCGACGAGGGAGGCTTTGCCCCGAACCTCGGCTCCAACCAGGAGGCGATCGAGCTGTGCCTGCTCGCCATCGAGCAGGCGGGCTATCGGCCGGGCGAGGACATCGGCATCGCGCTCGACCCCGCGAGCAGCGAGTTCTACGAGGCGGGCGTCTACGATCTCGCAGCGGAGGGAAGCAAGCACAGCGCGGACGAGATGGTCGCCTTCTGGAAGGACTGGTGTGCGCGCTACCCCATCCTCTCCATCGAGGACGGCCTGGCCGAGGACGACTGGGAGGGCTGGAAGAAGCTGACCGACGCCCTGGGCCGCCAGGTGCAGCTCGTCGGGGACGACCTGTTCGTCACGAATCCCGCGATCCTGGCCGAGGGCATCGAGCGCGGCGTCGCCAACTCCATCCTGATCAAGGTCAACCAGATCGGCACGCTGTCCGAGACCCTCGACGCGATCCAGACGGCGCGGGCTGCCGGCTACTCCTCGGTCGTCTCCCACCGCTCTGGCGAGACCGAGGACACCACCATCGCCGACCTCGCGGTCGCGACCGGCGCAGGCCAGATCAAGACCGGCTCACTCTGCCGCACCGATCGGGTCTGCAAGTACAACCAGCTGCTGCGCATCGAGGCGGAGCTCGGCGAAGCGGCACGCTACGCGGGTCGCCAGACGATCGTCGGCGCATGACGAGCCCTCGCCAAGCGCGCTCTTGCGCCCGAGTCCCCTCGGCCCTCGTCTTCCTCGCCCTCGGTCTGACCCTCGGCCTCGCCGAGGTCGCAGAGGCCTACGTCCCTCCCGCCAAGCGCGTCGCGGTCGCCGTGGCCAAGGGGAACCGCGCGGCCAAGCGCGATCGCGCCCTCGAGTGCCGGGTCGCGCTGCTCCGCGCGGAGGGCGGAGAAGCCGTCGCTGAGGGGACGCTGTGGACCGCACCCGACGGGCGCTCGCGCCTGGAGCTGGTCGGTCCTGAGGGCATCGAGCGCCACCTGCGGCGCGGGATGCGCCTCGACAGCAGCCGGGACGGCCGGGCCGCGGCGCGCGCACCGCTGCGCCTCCCTCCGCTGCACCTGCTGCAGGCGAAGGACGGCGCCACCCTCCAGAAGGCGCTGGCGGCGCTCGGCGCACCGGGCGGCGCCATCGAGCTCGGCTACGACGGCCCCCTCGATGCCTACGTGCTCGGCGGCCGTGGGGGGAGCGCGCTCTGGATCGACACCGAGAGCCTGCTGCCGGCGCGCATCGATCTGCCGGGAGGCAGCGCGGTCCGCCTCGGCCCCGTGAAGAGCTTCGACGGAATCCTTTGGCCGGGCTGGATGGAGATCCAGAGCGACGCGGGGGCCACGACCCGGCTCGAGTTCCTCGACGTGCGTGCGGCATCCCCGCCCGCGGGCGCCTTCGGTCCGGACTGGCTGCTGCGCTAACGGCCCCGGCCCCCATGGGGCTGGAAGACCCCGTCCTGCAGCTTTCCACCCAGGTTCCTGGAAAAACTCCAGCTTCAGGTCGGGGTTTTCCCTCAAGAAGTTCCACCGCCAGCCGAATCATGGGGTGTTTCCACGAGACACCCCGGGGCCGATGCCCGGTCGGAGAGAGGTGGCACGCATGACGGGAACCCAGTCGCTCAACGTCCTTCTGGTGGAGCCGGATCCGCGCAGCCGGGGCCAGCTCGCCCACCTTCTTCGGGAGGAGGGCTACCGCACGACGGCCGTCGAGGAGCCGAGCCGGGTCGCCCATGAGGTCAAGGCGGGCCGCTACCAGATGGTGATCCTCGATCTGGGTCGTCCCGAGACCGGGGGGCTCGACCTCCTGCAGGACATCCGCCAGGTCGACGACGACCTGTGCGTGATCTGCATGACCGACGAGCCGACCGTCGAGGCAGCCGTCGCGACCATGAAGCACCGTGCCTTCGACTACCTGCAGAAGCCGGTCGCCATCGACGCCCTGCGCCCCGTTCTCGATGCGGCGGTACGAGAGCACGGGCTGCTCGTGGATCCCGAGGAGCGCCTGAACGCGGCGATCGGCTCGCGCATCCGCACCCGCCGCCACGAGCTGGCCCTCACCCTGAAGCAGGTCGCCAACCGCACCGGTCTCTCCGTCAGCCTGATCTCGCAGATCGAGCTCGGCAAGAGCGCCGCCTCGGTGATGACCCTCTACAAGGTCTCTGCCGCGCTCGGCGTGCGGGTCGGGGCCTTCTTCGAGGCGGTCTAGCCGCGCACGACCCGGCTCCAGGGCGTCCAGAGCCCGCCGGGCCCGCTCCCAAGGGCAGGCCGCTACCCTTCGCCCATGCGCAGCGTCGAGACCACCAGGCCCCGGCCGGGCCTCTCCGTGCCGGTCGTGACCCCGCTCTCGCCGGAGGGGGAGCTCCTCGAGGAGGACCTGCGCTCCGTGGTCCGCTTCGTCGTCCAGGATGGCTACGGGGCCGACATCGTCTTCGCAGCCGGCACGACCGGGGAGTGGGATCGGATCGCGACCGACACCCAGCGGCGCGTCGTCCAGCTGTGCGCCGAGGAGGTCGCCAAGCTGAACGCCGGGCTCGGCGAGGGCGCCAGCGTGGAGGCCTGGGCGGGCGTCACCGCACACACGCCCGAGGAGACACTCGAGAACCTCGACGCGGCGATCGCGGCCGGCGTCGATGCCGCCGTGCTGGCGCCGCTCTCGATCCGAGGTCTGGCCGATCCGGTCCGCTTCGTCGCGCGAGACGTGGCCGACCTGCTCGATGCGCGCACCCGACGCATTCCGGTGTACCTCTACGACAATGCCGACATCGCGGCCGACCCCGCCGTTCCCCACATCCGCACGCGCCAGGTGAAGGCCTTGTCGCGGCTCGACTTCGTGCGCGGCATCAAGGTGAGCGCCTCGAAGAAGGTGCTCGGCAACTACACCAAGGCGGCGGCCGGCTTCCGGGATCGCGGCGAGTTCGGCATCTACGTCGGCAACGCCATGCTGATCTTCGAGATCTTCCGTCCCCGCCCCGGCTGGGTCGGCTCGGTCTCGGAGCACTGGCAGCGCTACCGGATGCGAGGCGGCCTGCCGATCGGGGTCGTCGCCGGCCCGGCCAACGCGCTGCCGCGCGAGTGGGCCCGCGCCTGGCAACTGTGCCGCGCGGGCGACGCCGAGCGGATGGAGTCCGCACAGCGCGTCGTCGACGCCTACCGGATCGGAACCCGTGCTGCGGGAGGCAAGCGCAGCATCGCCTGCCTGAAGCGCGCGTTGCTGCAACGCGGCGTGATCAGCTCGGACGCGGTGGCCGAGGGCACGCCCGCCCTGGCGCGACCCGACGCCGAGCGCTTCGACGCGATGTTCGAGGACGTCCGCCGTCTGTCGGCGGAGCTGCTGGTGCCCACCTGGGTCACGCCGGATCCGGGCAGCTCCGGGTTCGCTGAAGGCCGGGTCGGAAACGCGCGTTGAGCCCGTCTTCGCCCCGCGCACGGACGATCGGAATCGGTTCGATGGCCGTGGATCGGATCCGGCGGGTGCCGCGGATCCTCGGTCGCGAGGAGAAGGGCATCCTTCGAAACCTGCCGAGTGGCGCGGCCGTGGAGGAACGGGTCGGCGGCGTCGTGCTCAACCACCTGGGCTGGGCGGCTGCGCTCGGCCTGCCGGTCGGCATCTTCGGCAAGCAGGCGGACGACGCCGGTGGACGCTTCCTGCGAGCCGCCATGGATCGCCTCGGCATCGAGCACCACCTCGTCCTCGACGGCTCCGCGAGCACCTTCGCCGACATCTACGTCGACGACGAGGGCGAGCGCGCGATCTACATGGCGCCCGGCGCGACCGCCGAGACGACGCCGGCCTTCCTGCGGGAGCACCATGCCGAGCGGATCGCGAATGCCGCGAGGGTGACGACCGAGGTCTCGCAGCTGCCGTTGGCGGCGGTGCTCGAGGTGCTCGAGATGGCCCGCGCAGCCGGGGTACCGACCCTGCTGGATCTCGACGTGCCGCCCTCCGACGCCGTTCCGGGTCTGGGGGATGCGAAGACGCTCGAGGCGGTGCTCCGCACCGCGGACATCGTCAAGCCGGCGAAGGCAGCCGGCGCGGAGCTCGCACCCGAGGCGGCCGGGGATGCGCTCGCCCTCGCCGAGGCGCTGCGCAGCCGGTTCGGCTGCCAGGCGGTCTGGGTGACCGACGGCGCCCGGGGCTGTGCCGTGGCGGCGGACGGTGTGGCGCTGCGGGTGCCGGCCTGCGCGCCCAAGGAGGTCGTCGACAGCACCGGGGCCGGGGATGCCTTTCTCGGTGGCCTGCTCCTGGCCCTCGACGCGGGGCTGGGCTTCGAGGACGCCGGCAAGCTGGCCAATGCCTGCGGAGCCGCCTGCGTCGAGAAGCTCGGTGCCTTTCCCGACGACCCGGCGGCGGCGCTCGCCCGCGTTCAGGAGCTCTACGACGGCGCGCCGATCGAGCTCGCCCTGCCCGCAGGACTCGCGGCTCCCGAGGTCGCGGCGTCGGACCGCGCCTTGCGCGTCTATCGGGAGGCCGTGGAGGAGCTCCGCAGCCTGGGGGGTCGCCTCGACGCCGGTTCCTTCGATGCGGCGGTGTCGCTGATCCGTCGTTCTCGCGCCGATGGCGGGCGCGTGCACGTCACCGGCCTCGGCAAGCCGGAGCACGTGGCCCACTACGCCGCGTCGCTGCTCTCGTCCACGGGAACTCCGGCCACCTTCCTGCACGGGACCGAGGCGGTCCACGGCAGCGCCGGGCAGGTCGTGTCAGGCGACGTCGTGGTCGCGATCAGCAACAGCGGGGAGACCGAGCTCAATGCCGCGGTCGAGGCCGTGCGCGCCCTCGGCGCGCGGATCATCGCCGTGACCGCGAATCCGTCCTCGACGCTGGGCCGGCAGGCGGATGTGGTGCTGGAGGCCGCGGTCGCGAAGGAGGGCGGAGGTCTCGGGCTGGCCCCTCGCGCGAGTGCGGCTGCCGAGCTGCTGGTGCTGGCCGCCCTGTCGGCCGCCCTCGAAGAGGGCCAGGGCTTCAGCCGCGCCGACTACCACGCCCGGCATCCAGCAGGAGCCTTGGGGAAGAAGTCGTCGTCCTAGGCGTTCGTGGCGCGACCGGAAGCCGCGCCATCGCGCCTAACAGCGGGCCACGGCGCTCTTCGCGCGCCGAACCGCCAGCAGCGCCGCGAGCAGGGTCAGCGTGGCGGCGCTCGCCTCGGGCACGAACACCATCACCGAGGTGTCGATCTTCGCGTCGAGGATCGTGGCGGCGTTGTAGAAGGCGCCGGTGAAGTCCGCCTTGTCCGCCTTGTTCAACCCGGAGAGGTCGGCTCCGAGGAAGGAGGCACCGGTGAAGATGGCCTTGTTCACGTCCGCGGACGAGAGATCGGCACCGTCGAAGAGCGCGCCCGTGAAGTCCGCGCGCTTGAGGGAGGCGCCCGACAGGACGGCCGCCGTCAGGTTCGCCGATCGGAAGTCGGTGTCGTCGAGCTTGGCGTTGGAGAAGTCTGCCGACATGGCCACGGCGTTGGTGAGCACCGACTTCTTGAGATCGATCGACACGAGCGTGGCGCTCGTGAGGATGATGTCGTTCAGCGTCTCGGCGTCGTGCTTGTCGCCGGAGTGATCCTCACCCGTGTGGTCACCGAAAGCGGCGAGCGGTGCGCCGAAGGCGGGTGTCGCCAACGAGATCGCCAGGAGCAGGAGGCCGAGGAGGCGCGGGAGGGGGGAGGTCATGTCTGCCTTTCCGGTCCGCCGGTGGTCGGGCGAAGGCCCGGGCGGTCACACGAAGGTCCATGGCACTCATCGGCTTCCGCCCCCGTCAGACTTGAGCGCTCTCGACGGAAACCCACCCCGAGGCGCACGCGGGAGGCAGCCGACGTGCAGGGAGCGAGCAGCTTCCGAGCCGAGGTGCAGGTAGCGAGCAGCTTCGGAGTCGTGCGTGCAGGTCGCACGCAGCTCTGGCCCGCGGGCGGGCCATCCGGCCTCCGGTTTGCGGGCGGGGCCGGGGGTGTCTACCGTTTTCCGCCTTCCATTGGGGGGCCGTAGCTCAATTGGGAGAGCGCCGCGTTCGCAACGCGGAGGTTGGCGGTTCGATCCCGCTCGGCTCCACCACCCTCACCCCGGAACCTCCTCGTTCCAACCTTCATCCCAACCGGTTCCAACCTTCGTCCCAACCCCTTCATCCCAACCGGATGGATGCTTCATCAACCGGATGGATGCTTCATCCAAAACGGATGGACGCGAGCAGGGCGGCGACCAGCAGGGCGCCGTCGACGGCGAGCGCTCCGTAGCGCTCGGTGGGCCGGAAGCCGACGAGCGCCGCTCCGGTCAGGAGCGGCAGCCAGATCAATGGTCGGATCCCAGCGGGTCCCAGACTGGCCAGTGCGATCGGCGCCAGCAGGTTCAGTGCGGCCAGGTTCAGCGTGCGTGCAGGGCCGAGGCGCGCCGCACCCGCCTCCCGGTCGCGGAGGTTGGAGAGGATCACGTTGGAGCCGACGGTGCCTGCGACGATTCCGCCGACCCAGGCGACGTGCTGCGCGGTCGGATCGCGCAAGGCCGGCATGCCGACCGTGACCGCCGTCCAGGCCGCGGAGACGTACACGGCCTTCAGCAGCCAGAGACCCTTCAGCCTGCGGTGGAAGAGGCCGAGGGCAGCGACGCCGGCTGCGAGCGCGACGACCGCCGGGCCGGCCAGCATGCCCATCGCGAGGGCCCCGGCGCCGGCCAAGCCGCACTGGGTCCGCAACCCCTTCGACCGCGCGGCGATGAACGCGCTGCGCCGGGGCGAGGTCGCGCGATCCCGATCCAGATCCCGTAGGCGATCGAGGGTGTAGACGCAGAGCGTGCCCGAGAGCGCGAGGCCGAGCACGGCGGGATCGGCGGGGATCTGCATGACCCGGGAGGCGGCGAGTGTGATCGCGGCAGCGGTGCAAGCGACCGCCCAACCGGACCAGGTCAGCGCATCCGCCAGGCTCCCCCAACCCCAGCCCGGCCTCGCTTTCCCCTCCATGCCCCCCAGGGTACCCTCTCTCGTTCGGCTCTCGGAACGGAGTGACATCGTTGAAGGTTCCGGCCGATGGAGCAGCCACGCGGCAGAGCGACGCCCCGCAGGCCGGGGCGCGCGGCGGTGTGGAGGTGAAGGTGCCTGCGGTCGTCGCGGCGGGCGACGGGCGCGCAGCCAAGTCCGTCTACGGGGACAACAAGGCCTATCTGGAGATGGACGGGCGCAGCCTGGTCGGCCACGCGGTGGCCGTCCTGCAGCAGGTGCCCGAGGTCAGCGAGGTCTGGGTGGTCGGCAACGCCTCTCGCCTCGAAGAGGCGCTGCGCCGGGACCTCGAGGGCCGGCTGACCAAGCCTCTCACGGTGGTGCCGCAGTTCCGCAACCTGCTCGAGAACGTGTGGGAGACCTACCGGCGCCTGCTGCCCGGCGCCGGGCTCGAGGGCCGGGACCCCGAGCCGGACGAGCTGGATCTGCCCGTCCTCTACCTGTCCTGCGACATCCCGTTGGCGACAGGGCAGGAGATCTCGGCCTTCATCCGGCAGGGGCTCGCCCAGGACTGTGACTACTCCCTGGGGCTCGTCACGGAAGCGTGCATGGAGCCCTTCTACCCGCGCGACGACGAGCCCGGCATCGAGATGGCCTACTTCAATCTCGCCGAAGGTCGGCTGCGACAAAGCAATCTCCACCTCGTGCGGCCCCCGCGCCTGGGCAAACGGCAGTACGTCGAGGAGATGTACGAGCACCGCTACCAGAAGCAGCTCGGCAACGCCGTGCGGTTGGCCTGGACGATCTTTGCCGACGACGGCGGGGGCGTGCGGGTGCTATTCTTCTACGGTCTGATGCACCTGGCCGGTGTCGTCGATCGGCGCGGCTGGCGGCGGCTCGCCGACCTCCTGCGTCGTGCCCTGCCGGTGGACCGGGTCGAGCGTGCGGTCAGCGCCCTGCTCGACACGCACTTCCGCTTCGTGGTCACCGAGGGTGGCGGCTGTGCCGTCGACATCGACAACGAGCGCGACTACGACGTCATGAAGCGACGCTACGACGAATGGAGGAGCGGGCAGCTCGCAGCCGTCGCGGCTCGCTACGGACCACCTGCCCTGCCGGCCGCCCTGCCGACCCTCGACGTGCGGCTGTGGATGGAGCCCGAGGAACGGGAGGAACCGTGAGTCTCGCCGAATCCTGCGAAGCCGTGCGTCGGGGTGCCGGCCTCTTCGAGCTCCCCGAACGCGCAGTGCTCGAGGTGGCCGGGGAGGACCGCACGCGTTGGCTGGACGGCATGATCACCAACGATGTCGCGGCTCTCGAGGCCGCGGGCCCGGGCTCCGGCTGCCGCGCCCTGCTGCTGACCCACCAGGGACGGATCGTCGCGGACCTGCGCGTGCTGTGTGTCGATTCCGCCTACCTGTTGGAGCTGCCCCGTTCCGGCGTCGCGCAGCTTCTCGAGCACCTGAACCGCTACATCATCGCCGACGACGTCACGCTCCGGGATCCCGAGCCGCCGGTCGCGCGGCTGGCGCTCGAGGGACCGGCGGCGTGGGAGCTGCTGAAGGCGGCGACCGGCTCGGCGGACGAAGTCGGGGAAGGGAACTTCAGCGCGCTCGAGTTCGCGGGCGTCCGGCTGCGGGCCGCCCGCTTCTCGCTGACCGGGCTCCCGGCCGCGCAGCTCTTCGTTCCCTCCTCGCAGGCGCCCGCGGTTCGTGAGGCGTTGCTCGAGGGCGGCGCGTCCCACGGGCTGGTCGCGGCCGATGCAGAGACCCTCGAGTGTCTGCGCATCGAAGGCGGACAGCCGCTGCTCGGTCGCGAGCTCGACGCCAGCGTGCTTCCCGCGGAGGTCCGGCTCGACGAGGCCGTCTCCGAGACGAAGGGCTGCTACACGGGCCAGGAGGTGGTGGCCCGCATGCGCAGCCGCGGGCGCGTCAACCACCTGCTGGTCGGCCTGCGGCTCGAGCGGGCCGATGGGGCGGACGCGGCGGCGGAGGGCGGGCGCCAGGAGCTGACCCACGAGGGGCGGCGGATCGGCGAGCTCACCAGCCGGGTGGAGTCTCCCGCTCACGGCCCGATCGGGCTCGGGTTCGTGAAGGCCGACCTGGCCGTCGCCGGCACCCGGCTCGACCTCGGCGACGGCTCGGCGGTGGTGGCGCCGCTGCCCTTCACGACGTGACCCGCGGGCCCCTGCTGGTCGTCTTCGCCAAGCGTCCCGAGGCGGGGCTGGTGAAGACCCGGCTCTGCCCCCCCTTCACTCCCGAACAGGCGGCCGCCTTCTACGCGCGACTGCTGGCCGACGTCCTCGACGCCTCGGTTTCCGCCGCGGAAGCGCTCGGCCTGACCCTCCGCCTGGCGATCCATCCCGCATCGGGCGTCGAGGATCCCGGCGTCGAGGTGCCGGCGCGGGTCCAGCGCGTCGCGCAGGTGGGGGCGGATCTCTCGGAGCGCATGGAGGCGGCCATGCAGGCGGCCGGGCAGGAGGGCTATGGCCCGATCCTGATCCGCGGCAGCGACAGCCCGGCGCTCGGGCAGGTCCCCCTGGCCCGTGCGCTCGCAGCTCTCGAGCAGGTGGACGTCGTCGTCTGCCCGGACGTGGACGGCGGCTACAACCTCGTCGGGGCGCGGCGTGCGGTGGCCGGTCTCTTCGATCACGAGATGAGCACCGCAGACGTGCTCCGTCAGACGGTGGAACGGGCTCGAGGCCTCGGCCTCCAGGTAGCCCTGCTTCCCAGGGGCTTCGACATCGACACGGCGGCCGATCTGCGGCTGCTCCGGGACTCCCCCGAGGCAATGAGAACGTGTTCGCGAACCTGTGCCTACCTCGACGAGCACGGACTCTGGCCGGGTTCGCGTTAGTCAGGAACGCTCTCACGGACTCGAGCGACATGCTTGCCGGTCCCCCCAGCGTGCACTATTCCCAAGCACGGAAGCCTTCGAACAGGGCACCCCCCAAACCCTGTCGAGCCCGCTGGCCATCCGGCGGACGCAAGAGAGCCAAGCGAGACCCGCCCGTGCCGATCGCGGCACGGATCGAGACGGTACGAAGGTTGCAATGATGCCCGGGGCACACGGGGCATCAAAAAGGAGGGATTCCCGAATGAAGCGTGGATGGCGGATGGGCCTGATGGCCCTGTCACTGGTGGTACCCGTGGGTGCCGCCGCGGCAGACGATGTCGAAGCACAGCTGAAGTCGATGCAGGACCGCATGAGCCAGCTGGAGGATCGTCTCGAGGCGACGACGGATCAGCTGGAGTCGGCCAACGACAAGCTCAGCGCTCAGCAGACGCTGATCGAACGGGTCGAGTTCGACCAGAAGGCCAGCTCCGGCCTGGCCGGTTTCCTGGACAGCGTCGAGATCGGTGGCTGGCTCGCAGGAAGCTACTTCTACAACTTCAACGATCCGGACGGGCGGGCGCTCGCGGGCGCGAACACGGGCGGCTTCGCCTATCCCTTCCGCCCCGACGCCAACAGCTTCTCGCTGGACCAGTTCTGGCTCTGGCTGGAGCGACCGGTGAGCGAGGAGAACCGGGCGGGCTTCCGTGTCGACCTGGCCTACGGCAAGGACGCGGGGCTGCTCTCGGGAGACTTCGGTGCAGGCGACGGTCTGAGCGGCAACGATTTCGAGCTCTATCAGGCCTACATCCAGTACCTGGCCCCGGTCGGCGAGGGGGTGACCTTCCAGTTCGGCAAGTTCGCGACCCTGATCGGCGCCGAGGTGGTCCAGTCCCCGGACAACTTCAACATCACCCGGGGACACGTCTACAACCTGTTCCAGCCGATCACGCACTCGGGGATCCTGGCCTCGACGGGTGTGGCGGGCCTCGACGTGTCGTTCGGCTTCGTGAACGAGACCCGCTCGTTTCCGGCGGCCGACATCGACCTGAACACGGACAAGGCGATCCTCTGGTCGATCGGGGGCGGCGGTGATGCGTTCTCCTGGTCGTTCAACGGCGCCCACGGAAGCTCGGACAGCGGTCTCGGCTTCGACGCCCCGGCCGGCGACAAGGAGACGATCCTCGATCTGATCCTCTCCTTCAGCCCGACCGAGAACTTCACGACCTACATCAACGCCGACTACATCCAGACCGAGAACTCGCGCGGCACCGACATCGACGGCTACGGCGTCGCGTGGGCCGGCAGGTTGGCCCTGAACGAGAAGACGGGCGTGTCCTTGCGGGCAGAGTACGTCGACATCGACGACTTCTTCGCGAGGGGCAGCGATCTGTCGGTCTGGGGCCTGACGACGACCGTCGACTACAAGCTGACCGACGACCTCATGGTGCGCGGCGAGATCCGCTACGACGACATCAGCGACGGCGGCGATCTCTTCGTCGACAACAACAGCTTCGGAGTGGGCGTGGCCGACTTCGACAAGCAGGAGCAGCTCACCGCGGGTGTGGAGGTGATCTACACCTTCTAGCCGGCCATGGGCTGGGCTCGGAACAGACGAACGCCCGGGGCGCAGGCCGCTCCGGGCGTTCTGTTTTCAAGCTGGCCCGGCGACGCGCAGCCGGGGCGATCGGACCGTTCAGTCGTGCCGCAGCGTGAAGCTGGGCTCGATCCCGAGCTTGTCCATCTTCGTGTAGAGGGTGCGGCGCCCGATTCCCAGCTGTCGCGCCGCTTCGGAGCGGTTGCCGCGGGCGCGACGCAGCGCATGGACGATCCGCCAGGCCTCGGCCAGGTCCACCCACTCGCGCAACGCCGGAGCGGATCCGCCGTTCCGGGCGGCCGTGCGAGCGAGGAAGCGCTCGAAGAGATCGTCCAGCTCCGGCGCGGGGCCCGGCTGGGTCGGGACATAGCTCTGCGACATGGGGGACCTGCCTCCTGACCTCCCGGGAAGTGCAAGGCACGTTCCAGCCTCTAGGCTCCTCTCCTGCCTCCGCGAGCGCGGATCCGGGGCCAACTGCCCAGCTCCTGGGCAGGGGATGCCCAGGAGCTGGGCAAACTCCGGCACATCGAAGCCAGATCCTGCCCCGCGCGGCCTTCTCCGACCCTCTCAGCGTTGGCACCGGGGTTGCTTTCCCCGAAGGCTCAGCCCAGGCGACGCCCCGGGCCAATCGTGATACGGTCGTGCGCGCCCAGCCCGTGGCGTGCGCCCTCGGCCCACTCCTCCCACACCCCAGCCCGGGCCCATTCGACAGGAGCCGTGATGCGCAAGATCGAAGCGGTGATCAAGCCCTTCAAGCTCGACGAGGTGAAGGAAGCTCTGCACGAGATCGGCATCCAGGGCATGACCGTCACCGAGGTCAAGGGCTTCGGGCGTCAGAAGGGTCACACCGAGCTGTATCGCGGCGCCGAGTACGTCGTGGACTTCCTTCCCAAGATCAAGCTCGAGATCGCCGTCGCCGACGACATGGCCGACAAGGTCGTCGAAGCGATCGTGGGTGCCGCCAACACCGGTCGCATCGGTGACGGCAAGATCTTCGTTCTCCCGATGGAGGAAGTGGTCCGCATCCGCACGGGCGAACGCGGACCCGACGCCGTTTAGGCCACCCCCGGAAGGGATCCGACCGTTGTCGGATCCTTCGTCACCCTGCGGCCCCGATCGACGGAGGCGGCGCCGCAGTGGCAACCCCCACCTCCAGCGAGCAGAGGAACGACCCAACCATGGATGCCCTTCAGGCCCTGAACATGGCCAACGAGAACAACGCCGTCATGGTGGACCTCCGGTTCATCGACTGGCCCGGTACCTGGCAGCATTGCTCCTTCCCGATCTCCGAGATCAACGAGGCGACCTTCGAAGAGGGTCTCGGCTTCGACGGCTCGTCGATCCGCGGATGGCAGGCGATCAACGAGAGCGACATGCTGATGATCCCGGACGCTTCGACGGCGTTCATGGATCCCTTCTTCGCCCACCCGACCCTGGTGCTGATCTGCGACATCGTGGATCCGATCACCAAGCAGCCCTACCACCGGGATCCGCGGCACATCGCCCGCAAGGCCGAGAACTACCTGAAGCAGACGGGCATCGGCGACACGGCCTTCTTCGGTCCCGAGGCCGAGTTCTTCGTGTTCAATGACGCGCGCTTCTCGACCGGGCCCAACCACGGCTTCTACGAGGTCGACTCGATCGAAGGCGTGTGGAATACCGGTCGCGAGGAAGAGGGTGGCAATCTCGCCTACAAGCCCCGTTCCAAGGAGGGCTACTTCCCGGTTCCGCCCACCGACTCGCTCCAGGACCTGCGCACCGAGATGGTGCTGGTCATGCAGCAGGTCGGGCTGGTCGTCGAGGCCTCGCACCACGAGGTCGCGACCGCAGGCCAGTGCGAGATCGACATGAAGTTCTCGACCATGCTCGACATGGCCGACCGGCTGACCAAGTACAAGTACGTGGTCAAGCAGGTGGCGCGGCAGAACGGCGCGACGGCCACCTTCATGCCGAAGCCGATCTTCGAGGACAACGGCTCGGGCATGCACTGCCACCAGTCGATCTGGAAGGACGGCACCCCGCTCTTCGCGGGCGACGGCTATGCCGGTCTCTCCGACCTGGGTCTCTGGTACATCGGTGGCATCCTGAAGCACAGCCGGGCGCTGGCGGCCTTCACGAACCCGACCACCAACTCGTACAAGCGGCTGACCCCGGGCTTCGAGGCGCCGGTCAACCTGGCCCTCTCGGCCCGGAACCGCTCCGCTTCGTGCCGCATCCCGATGTACTCGGCGAGTCCGAAGGCCAAGCGGGTCGAGGTCCGTTACCCCGACCCGACCGCCAATCCGTACCTGGCCTTCGCGGCCATGCTGATGGCGGGCCTGGACGGAATCGAGAACAAGATCGATCCGGGTGAGCCCCTGGACAAGAACCTGTACGCGATGAGCCCCGAAGAGCTGTCCGACATCCCCACGATGCCGGCCAGCCTCGAGGAGGCCCTCGAGGAGCTCGAGCAGAGCCACGAGTTCCTGCTCAAGGGCGACGTGTTCACGGAGGACTCGGTCGCGAACTGGATCTCGTACAAGCGGGAGAACGAGGTGGATCCGCTCCGGGTCCGGCCGCATCCGCACGAGTTCGAGATGTACTTCGACATGTAGGCGTCCGTCTCCGGGTTCGTCCGTGAGTGCATCCAGGGCCCTGTCGGCACCGTCCGGCGGGGCCCTTTCGCCTGGGTGCCCGAAATCCCCTTGCCCCGCGCCCGGGCGCGAAGCACGATAGACGGCCCCAGGAGGTACGACATGACCACCTTTCCCCGATCGACCTTGAGCTCCGCGGCGGCCCTGACCCTGGGCCTGCTGCTGATGGCCGGCGCCGGCTTCGCGGAGGATGCCGTTCTCGACCTCGCCGGCATCTACGACATCGAGGGCCAGACCGTCGTGGGAGAGACCGGGGACCGCTTCCACATGTCCGGGAAGATGGTCGTCAAGCAGTATGGGGACCGTCTCACCACGGTGTTCGAGGCCTCCGTCAAGCGCGTCGAGGGCAAGGGCGGCCCGGCCACTCTGAAGTTCACGTCCCGTGGAGACGCGATCCTGAAGGGCTCGTCGATCGCCGGCGTGAGTGAGGTGCAGACCGTCCTCGGGCAGGTTCCCGAGCTGGACGTCTCGGCGCCGATGGTGCCCCGAAGAGTCCTCCCCCCCTTCAACGCCACCTCGGCGGGCACGGTCGACGAGGACGGGAAGATCCGCTTCACCATCACGTCGGAGACCGACGTGTTCGGCCCGGGCCGGGATCGCAAGACGACCATCGAGGCGGTTCGGGTGGCCCGAAAGGCGACGGAGCTCAAGGTCAAGAAGTAGACCCCCGCCTGCGTGTCGTTAGGATGTGGCGATGGCGCGCGTGCTCCGGCGAGGCTCCCGGATCGGGAAGTACCGGATCGAGAAGGCCCTGGGGCGCGGCTCCTTCGGCTCGGTCTGGAAGGCGCGGGATACCGTCGAAGGCCGCTTCGTCGCGCTCAAGGTGGCGGACGCGCAGCACGTGCAGGAGGCCGGCCGCGAGGCGGTGGAGCACGAGGCCCGGGTGGCGAGCCGGCTCGATCACCCGAACGTGCTGTCGGTCTACAACGCGGACTGGATCGACGGCACCTTCGTGATGGCGACGGAGCTCGCCGAGCGCAGCCTCGCCGACTATGCCGGGGCTCGTCGCTCGGGGCCGATCGCACTCGGCATCATCCGCGACGTGGCCGCCGGCCTCGCCCACGCCCACGAGCGCGGCATCATGCACCGGGACATCAAGCCCGAGAACGTCCTGATCTTCAAGGACCGTCGGGCGGTCGTCGCCGACTTCGGGGTCTGGCGCCTCGCGAAGCCCGTCACGGCGACCTACACCGAGGCGGGCACGCTCGGCTACATGGCCCCGGAGCAGGCCTATGGCCGCCCGAAGCTCTGCTCCGACGTCTTCTCGGCGGGATTGATCGCCTACGAGATCCTGACCGGTCGGCTGCCGTCCTGGCCCTTCGACTGGCCCCCGCCGGGTCACGAGAACTTCGTGCGGAAGGTGCCGCCGCAGGTGCAGCCGGTGCTGCGCAAGGCGGCCGCGTTCGAGCCCACCCGCCGTCATGCCGATGCGATCGCCTACCACCAGGCCCTGGAGCGTGCCTTCCACCGGGTGCAGGCGGCGCAGCGTGTGCCCAGGCGGCAGCCGCGGCGCCGCAAGCCCGGCCCTCCCAGCTCGCCGCTCGCGATCGAGGCCAAGCAGTTCCGCCGCCAGCACGGCACGGCCCTCGGCATGCGCTACCAGTGCCACCGCTGCGACGGTCCGATCGCCGAGGCGATGGCGTGGTGTCCCTGGTGTGGCAGCTCCGAGAACTCGTTCCGCGAGATCAGCGCCTACCCGCTCGTCTGCCCCGAGTGCGAGCGGGGCGTGCGCCCCGAGTGGACGGCCTGTCCGTGGTGCTATCCGGGTCGGCTCGAGGGCAACGGGCGCCCGCCCCGCCCCGATCCCGATGCGGAGCGGCCCTGTCCGCGGCGCGGCTGTGCGGGGCAGCTGCGCCCCTTCATGCGCTACTGCCCCGTGTGCAAGCAGAAGCCACGTCGCCCGTGGTCGCATCCCCATCTGCACGACCGTTGCCCGCGCTGCCGCTGGCCCGTCTCGAGGGCGCACTGGCGGCACTGCCCCTGGTGCGGCCGCCGCGAGCGCCGGGCCGGCTCGTTCTCCGGCTAGGCGTGGCAGTGCCGGGACCTGGGCTGCGGCCCGTCGGGGGCTAGACGGCGCGCCGCGGGGCGCTGGGCCGGAACAGGATCAGGCTCAGGTCGTCGGGCTTGCAGGGATGCTCTGCTTCGGGAGCGACCATCCGCCGACGGCACAGCGAGCGCAGCTGGGAGGCCGCCTGCTCGAGCGGGCCGGTGCGCACGTGGCGCACCAGCTCGCTGCGATGCGC
>JAJDAR010000354.1 GCA_029261775.1 Deltaproteobacteria bacterium
GACGATGTTGCCCGGCGTGCGCCCGAGCATCTTCTTCGCTTCCTCACCGACCGCCCGCACCTTGTCGGGTCCGCGACCGTCCTTTACCACGGCCACGACGCTCGGCTCGGAGACGACGATGCCCTTGCCCTTCGCGAACACGAGCGTGTTGGCCGTGCCCAGGTCGATGGCGAGGTCGCTGGAGAACCAGCCGAGGATCCGTTTCAGAGGCAACGGCATCTCCTTGCAGAGCCGCTGCGCGAGCGGCGACCGAGAGGGAACGAGGGCAGCGAGGACGTGGCTCCGGAGCGGCGCCGAAGCACGTTTCGAACGGCGTTCCCGGGGACCCTGGCGAGGCGTGCATCCATCAGCGTAAGTGTCCGGACTGAAAGAGGTTTGGCGGACGGACGACGTAGGGGAGCGTATCAGCCCCCCGGGAAGGGAGCAAGCGGAAAGCCCCCGGCGACCGGACAAAGGCCGCCGTTTCGATTGGCCGACGAGGGGGTTCGAAGTTTGCTCGGCCCGGGCCCTGCTCGTACCCTGCCGGGCTCCATTTCGGCCGCCGAGCGGCCCACCAAGGGGTGATCATTCATGCTCCGAGCGATCCGCGAAGGATCCCGCTGGCTGATGGTGCTGTTCATTGCAGCCATCGGCCTCGTCTTCACCCTGTACCTGGGCTTCCAGGGCGGCTTCGCCGCCAGCCGCGAGGACGGTGTCGTCGTCAAGGTCGGCGACCGCCGCTACGACATCCGGGATGTCCAGCGGGTGCGCGCCAATCTGGAGAGCCAGCTGGCCCGCAACCTGGGCGACGGCTTCGACGCCGAGGCCGCGGCAGCCTTCCTCGATGAACAGGCCGCCGGCACCGTGCTGCGCGGCGCCCTCATGACCCGCGAGGCGAAGCGCATGGGGCTCGTCGCCAGCATGGGCGAGGTTCGCGAGTTCATGCGGGGCATCTTCGGCAACGAGGAGGGAGCGCTCGATCCCGAGCTCGTGACGAACTATGCGGAGCGCCAGTTCGGCAGCCTGCGTGCCTTCCAGGACGTGCTGCGGGAGCAGATCCTCGAGCTCAAGGCGCAGCGCCTGATGTGGGACAGCATCGACGTCTCCGAGGCCGAGGCTCGCGAGGCCCTGCGCTACGCCCAGGAGGAGGTCGAGATCGCCTTCGTGAGCTTCGACGGCGCGAAGGTGCCCGAAGGGTTGGAGCCCGACGAGGCCGCCGTCCAGGCCCTGCTCACCGATCCCGGACCCGCGCTCCAGGAGGCCTACGACAAGCGGGCGAGCGAGTTCGACCGTCCGGAGCAGGTGAAGGCCCGCCACATCCTGATCCGCAAGGGGGACAGCGAGGAGTCCGCCGCGGCGGCCCGCAAGAAGCTGATCGATGCCCGAGCGCGGATCGAAGCGGGCGAGAGCTTCGAGGACGTCGCCAAGGACGCCTCGGAGGACGGCAGCAGCGAGCGCGGCGGCGACCTCGGCTTCTTCGCGCGAGGCGCCATGGTCAAGGAGTTCGAGGACGCGGCCTTCGCGCTCGAGCCCGGCGTGCTCTCGGAGATCGTCGAGACGAGCTTCGGTTTCCACCTGATCCAGGTCGACGAGAAGAAGCCCGCCCAGCTCGTGCCCTTCGAACAGGCCCGGGAGCAGATCGCGCGCGACCTCGCCCTCGCAGAGGCCTCGCTCGAGGCGGCCAAGGCCCGCGCCGAGGCCGTCGCCGAGCGCGTGCGAGGCGGCGAGAGCCTGATCGGCGCGGCGCGCGCCGAGGAGCTCAGCGTCGAGCGCCCGGACGCCATGCGGCGTCGGCCCGACGGCTTCGTGCCGCGCCTCGGAGCGGCCCCGGAGGTCCAGCGCGCGGCGTTTGCACTGACCGCCGAGGCGCCGTCCGATCCCACCGTCTTCGAGGTGCTCGACCGGAAGTTCGTGCTGATCCAGCTGCTCGATCGCAAGTCCCCCACCGACGAGGAGCTCGCCGAGCGGGTCCCTGCCGAACGCGATCGGCTGGTGCGCGAGCGCCGCCAGGGCCTGCAGACGGCCTGGCTCGAAGGGGCGCGGGACGAGCTCGAGACCACCGGGCAGCTCGTCTACGACCTGTCCGCCTTCAACAACTGAGCCGCCCGGAGCCGGCCGCGGCCGGCGCCAGGCTCACGACCGGGGGCGGAAACGAAGCGGGCCCCGATCCGGAGAGGATCGGAGCCCGCTGGGGTCCAGGTCGGCCGCAAGGCGGCTCTGAGGACGGCTAGGCCGCCGGCTGAGGCTCGAAGACGAAGGCCTCGAGGCGCTCCCGGCTGTCCGAGTTGCGCAGCTTGGCCAGGGCCCGGGCCTCGAGCTGGCGCACCCGCTCCCGGGACAGACCGAGCTTGCCGCCGATCTCCTCGAGCGTGTGCTCCCGCTCGCCCTTCAGGCCGAAGCGCCAGCGCAGGATGTTGCGCTCGCGCTCGCAGAGCTGGGCGATCGACTGGTCGCTCGCCTTCTCGAGGCGCGCGTGGTCGAGCCCGCTCACCGGCGAGATCGGATCCATGTCGGCGACGATGTCCTTCACCTTCTTGGAGTCCGTGCCGGGCACGTCCTTCTCGAGGCTGACCGGCTCTCGCACCATGCGCTGGAGCTGCTCGGCGCGCTCCTCCTCGATGTCCATCGCCTTGGCGATCTCCAACGTGGTCGGCTCGCGCCCGAGCTGCTTCTCGAGCGCATTGAAGGCCCGGTAGTACTTGAGCAGCGTGTCGTGCACATGGCTCGGGATCCGGATCGTCCGGGAGTGGTTCTGAATCGCCCGGATCAACGCCTGGCGGATCCACCACACGGCGTACGTCGAGAACTTGTGCCCGCGCTGGTACTCGAACTTCTCCACGGCGCGGATCAGCCCGATGTTCCCTTCCTGGATCAGGTCCGGGAAGGTGATGCCCATGTTCCGGAAGTCCTTGGCGATCGCAACGACCAGCTTGAGATTGTGCTGGACGAAGACGTTCTTGACGTCGGAGAGCCTCTCCCACTCGTCCTCGATGCGACCCATGTGGGCCACGAAGTCGGTGGGTGCCATGCCCAGCTCCAGGTCCAGCTCGACGGCGCGCTCCCGCCAGCTCTGCAGCTCCTGCTTGCGCTTGGCTTTGCCGGCCTCGGACTGCGGCGGCCGCTTGGACGAGGTCAGTGCCGCCGTCCGACGGACCAGACGCGCTGCCTCCTTGCGGTGCATGAGCAGGCCGGTCCGGATCCGCCCGAGCAGCTGCATCGAGAGGTCGGCCTCCTTCAGCAGGCGTGCCATCCGGCGGTTCAGCTTCTCGACCTCGACGTCCTTGCCGACCTCGAGGGCTGCCTCGCGCTTGCGCAGTGCCAGCTCGAGCTTCGACAGGATGCCGTCGACGCGGGCGCCCAGATCGATGCCTTCCGGCGAGCCACTGCCGAAGGACTCGCACATCTTGCCCGTCGCACGGTTCTCGGCCTTCAGGCCCTGCCAGATGCGCACGGCCTCCTTCGAGGTCCAGGGCACGTGGATCATTCCCTCGCGGAAGCCGAGCGTCGCCGCCTCGATCTCCTTGGCGAGGACCACTTCCTCCTCCTTCTTCAAGGTGGCGATCTGGCCGATGTCCTTGAAGTAGGAGACGAGCGCGCCGCGCTCGCTCGAGCGCTGGCTTTCGCTCTGCGTGTTCAGGCGCTTCGGGTCGACGCGCACGCCGCCGATCGCTCGAGCACCCCGCACGGCCTGGGCATCGGTCTCGGCTCCGAGCTCGTTGCCCGGGTCGATCCGGCGCCAGGTCTTTCTTCGCTGCTCCTCGATGGAGAGGTCGTCTTTGTTTCTCACCTCTCACCCTCCTTGTCGGTTGGCGCGGGGGTCGCGGGTTGGACCGGACCGGTCTGCGCGCTCGGAAGTCCCGCCGCTCGGGTACTGGCCGGACTCTCCGGCCGGACCGCATGCGTGCAGGCTCCGCTCGTTGCTTTTGTTCTGGGGCGCCGCCCGGCCCCTCCTGACCTTGGCAGCGGGGCGCGCCGCGTTGCGACGGCCCCCGATCTCCTCTTGGCTCCTCCACGGCCCGAAGCCGCCCTCGTTCGCGAACCGGTCCACCTTGGTCTGGAGTCTCGGGCGCGTCGATGGGCGACCCGCGATCGCTCGACGCATCGCAGCAAGATCGCCAGGTCCGCATTGGGAGAATGGAATCAGGGGCTTGTGAGATCCGATTCCGGCAGGAGGGCCGGCTCGGATGCCGCACTGTTTCCAATCGGA
>JAJDAR010000355.1 GCA_029261775.1 Deltaproteobacteria bacterium
CGTGATCTCGGAGAAGGTGGCCAAGGAGCTGAAGGACCTGCGCGCTGCGAAGGACCGCCTGGAGAGCTTCAAGCTCGAGGTGAGCGCGCAGGCCGGCGAGGAGGGCAAGCTCTTCGGGTCGGTCACGACCCTGCAGATCGCCGAGCTCGTGGCCGAGAAGGGCATGAAGATCGACCGCCGCAAGATCGAGCTCGCCGAGCCGATCAAGGAGGTCGGCGAGCACCAGGTCCCCGTGCGGCTGCACCGCGAGGTCATCGCGAAGCTGAAGCTGGTGGTCAGCGCTTCGGAGTGACCGCTGCGGCGCCAGCGTCGGTGGACAGGGCCCGCTTTTCGGTGCCGCTGCCGACGCAGGTCGTGAAATGCGCGCCGGCCGGGAGTAGACTGGCCCGATCGGCCTGCCAGTGCGCGGTGCCCCGGTCCGGGTATGCAGCGTCTGGAGTCGGTGGGGCTGCCGGCAGCCCGGCGCGAGGGGGGTGACCTTGGGCGAAGTTCCGCACGCATTCGGCGAACCCGACGCAACGCGAAGGGGGCGCTCCCAGAGGCGTCGCGAGGAGAGCGGCGTGCTCGGCCGCGTCCCGCCCCACGATCTCGACGCGGAGAAGTCGGTCCTCTCGTCGCTGCTCCTCGATCCCCGGGTCTTTAACGAGATCTTCGAGGAGGTCGCGGTCGAGGATTTCTACCACCCGGCCCATCAGCTCCTCTTTCGCGCGATGCTCGCGATCCACGATGAGCGACGCCCCGTCGATCTCATCACGCTCTCCGAGCATCTGAAGACCGAGAAGACCATGGACGCCGTCGGCGGGCCGGGTGCGCTCGGCGAGATCGCGGACTTCGCGGCCACCAGCGCCAATGTGATGCACCACGCGCGGATCGTGCGGGACAAGGCCGTCAAGCGCCGGCTGATCCACGTCGCGAGTGAGATCGCCGAGACGGGATACGAGGAGGACGGCAGCGCCAACCAGCTGCTCGACTTCGCCGAGTCGCGCATCTTCGAGGTCTCCAAGGCCCAGAGCCGCAGCAGCTTCGCCAACCTGCACGACGAGATGCCCGGGACCTTCGACTACGTCGAGGCCATCATGAACCGGGGCGGGGACTTGACCGGTCTCCCCACCGGATTCACCGATCTCGACGAGATGACCGGCGGGCTCCAGCCGGGCGAGCTGATCATCATCGCGGCGCGGCCCAGCATGGGGAAGACGGCCTTCGCGCTGAACATCGCGCGCAATGCGGCTGTGAATCACGGCAAGAAGGCCGCCGTGTTCTCGCTCGAGATGACGACCCGCTCGCTGATCATCCGTCTGCTCTCCACCGAGGCGCAGATCGACTTCTCCAGCCTGCGCAAGGGCTTCCTGCCCATGTCGGACTACCGGAAGCTGCAGACGGCGGCCGACCGGCTCACCAACTGCGACATCTGGATCGACGACTCCGGCGCGCTCGACATCCTGGAGATCAAGGCCAAGAGCCGTCGGCTGCAGTCCGAGCACGGCCTCGACCTGGTGATCGTCGACTACCTGCAGCTCGCGCACGCCTCGGGCAAACGCGACCGCAAGGACCTCGAGATCGCCGAGATCTCGCGCGGCCTGAAGGCGCTGTCCAAGGAGCTGGACCTGCCCGTCATCGCGCTCTCTCAGCTGAACCGGGGTCCCGAGCAGCGGGACCCGGACAAGCGGCGCCCGATGATGGGCGACCTACGGGAGTCCGGCGCGATCGAGCAGGACGCCGACGTGATCGCCTTCATCTACCGCGACTTCGTCTACAACAAGGAGACCGCCGACCCGCGGGTCGCCGAGATCATCATCGAGAAGCAGCGGAACGGCCCGACCGGAACCGTCAAGCTCGATTTCGAGGGTCGCTACGCGCGCTTCGCCAATCGCAGCACCGACGAGGCGCCGGACCTGCCCTCCGGCACGGGCTTCACGCCGGCCGGCGGGGGCTTCGACCCCGGTGGAGGAGAGGGCGGCGGCGGTCCGATCGGCTACGAAGAGGATCCCTTCTAGCCTCCGCCCCGCGGCTCTCTACACTCAGGTCCTTCAGGTCGAGACTGCTCGGGTCCAGACTCGGAAGGGAGGCAGGTGCCGCGCTTGATCAAGCCCCGGGCGCTCCGGCCCGGTGCGACCCTCGGGATCGCCGCGCCCGCCTTTCCGATCGACGCCGCCTCGCTGCGCGCCGGGACGGATGCCCTCCGCGCCGCCGGTTTCCGGATCCGCCGCCGCCGCGACCCGACCCGCGGACGCGGCTACCTGGCGGGGAGCGACGCCGCCCGGGCGCGGGAGCTCACGGCGCTCGCCCGCGATCCCTCGGTCGATGCGATCCTCTGCGTCCGCGGCGGCTACGGCTGCCAACGCATGCTCCCCGGTCTCGACCCGGCGCTCTTCCGCCGTGCGGCCAAGCCGCTGATCGGGTTCAGCGACGTCACGACCCTGCTCCTGTGGCAGCGGCGCCTCGCCGGACTCGTGGGCTTTCACGGACTCATGTTCAATGCGCCCCAGGGCCCTGCCGAAGCCGAAGTCGAAGCCTTCGCCGACGTGCTGTCGGGGAGCGTGCCGGCTCCCTTCCAGGGGGAGGGCCGACGACGTGGCCTGGCCCGGGGGCGGGTGACGGGCGGCTCGCTGACGCTGGTCGCCGCGAGCCTCGGCACGCCGTGGGAGATCGCGACGAAGGGCGCGATCCTGCTGCTCGAAGAGGTCGGCGAGAAGCCCTACGCGCTCGACCGCATGCTCTCCCAGCTCGCGGCAGCGGGAAAGCTCGATGGCATCGTCGGTGTCGGCATCGGTCATCTGCAGGGCTGCACGGATCGCAAGCGAGCCGAGCCGGACGCCGAGACCGTTCTGCTCGAACTCCTGGCACCGCTCGGGGTGCCCCTCGTGTTCGGCTTGCCTTTCGGGCATGGGAGCCCGAACCTGACCTGGCCGATGGGGATCCGCGCCGAGCTCGACGGCGGCCGCGGAACACTGCGATTCCTGGAGAGCGGAGTACAGAGGGGGTGAAGGGCTCATGAGGCATGCGGTGATCCGCCGCAAGCTCGGCAAGGTCGATCGGGCGCTGGACAAGGCGATCGATGGGGCCGAGATGCCGGGAGCGGTGGTGCTGGCGAGTCAACGCCGCGAGGGGGAGCTGCTCGAGCACGCCTCGGTTCGCGGCCTCGCGGTCTTGCGCCCCGAGCGCATCCCGATGGCGCGGGAGACGATCTTCGATCTCGCATCGCTGACGAAGGTGATGGCCACCGGGACGGCGCTGATGCTGCTCGTACACGAAGGCCGCGTGGCCCTCGACGATCCCGTCGCCAAGCATGTTCCTGCCTTCGGCGAGCGCGACAAGGAGGCGGTGACGCTGCGCCATCTGCTCACCCACTCGTCGGGCCTGAAGCCCTGGCGCGCCTTCCACGAGGATCTGCTGGCACGCGAGAAGAAGAAGGGGGTCCAGCTGATCGGGACGCCCGAAGCACGAGAGTGGGTGTTGCAGTCGATCCATCGCTCGGCCCTCGTCCACGAGCCCGGGACGGCCGCCGTCTACGGGGACCTCGACATGATCGTGCTGGGCGAGGTGATCGAGGCGGTGACGCAGCAGAGCCTCGATGTGTTCTGCGACGAGCACGTCTTCCGGCCCCTCGGGCTCAAGCACACCGGCTTCGTGCCCCTCGCACAGGCGCAGGCCCCGGAGGCCGTGCGACGCGGCTTCGCCGCCACCGAGAACTGCCCCTGGCGGGGTCGGATCCTGTGGGGCGAGGTGCACGACCCGAACGCCTCGGTGATGGGGGGCATCGCGGGCCACGCCGGGCTCTTCGCACCGGCCGACGACGTCCTGCGCTTCGGTCAGGCGATCCTCGACGCCTGGCACGGCCGCAGTCACGCGCTGCCCCGCGAGACGCTGGAGACCTTCGCCACCCGGCAGGACCTTCCTCCCAACTCGGACTGGGCGCTCGGCTGGGATACGCCGAGCCCCGGCAGATCCTCGGCGGGCCGCCACTTCTCCGCCCGTTCGATCGGTCACCTGGGCTTCACGGGCACCTCGCTCTGGATCGACCTGGAGGCCGACTGTGTGATCGTGATGCTCACCCAGCGGGTCCACCTGATCGCCAAGAAGAGCAAGTTCGCGCTTCGGGCCGAGATCCACGACCTGATCCGCGAGGCTTTCGCGGCCTGAGGGGCCGGCGGCGTGCAGGTCCATTTCGTCGCAATCGCCGGCACGGGCATGGGCTCGCTCGCCGGTCTCCTGAAGCAGCGCGGCTGGCAGGTGACGGGTTCGGACGAGGGCGTGTACCCGCCCATGAGCACCGCCCTCGCCGAGTGGGGCATCCCCGTGTTCGAAGGCTTCTCGCCCGAGAACCTCGCGCGAGGTCCGCTGGCGGGGCGGCCGCCGGATCTCGTGGTGATCGGCAACGCCGTGCGTCCCGACAATCCGGAGGCGCGGGCCGCGCTGGACGGTGGGCTCCCCGTGCTCTCCTTTCCCGACGCGCTCTACGAGCACGCGATTCGCGGTCGGCACTCGGTCGTCGTGACCGGCACCCACGGCAAGACCACGACGACGAGCATGATCGCGACGCTCCTCCACGCGATGGGGCGGGACCCCTCGATGCTGGTGGGCGGCATCGCGGCGAACTTCGACACCAGCTTCCGCGACGGAGGGGGACCGGAGTTCGTGGTCGAGGGCGACGAGTACGACACGATCTTCTTCGACAAGACCCCGAAGTTCCTGCACTACCACGCCGATACGGCCGTGATCACCTCGATCGAGTTCGACCACGCCGACATCTACCGGGATCTCGACCACATCAGGGCGCAGTTCGAGCAGCTCGTGGCGGGCCTGCCTTCCGACGGGCGCCTCGTGGCGATCGCAGGGGAGGAGGTCGTCGATGGCGTGGCGTCCGCCTCGCCGTGCCCGGTCATCCGCTACGGCGTCGATGTCGAGGCGGACTACCGCGCCTCCGACCTGCGGGTGGACGAAGCCGGTACGCGCTTCGTGGTGAGGGGGCCCGGTGACGAGACGGCGCCGGCCCGTCTGTCGATGGTCGGCGCGCACAACGTCGCCAACGCGGTCGCGGCACTCGCCGTGGTGCACGGGCGCGGGGTTCCGCTCGAGACGGCGGCTGCCGCGCTCGAGGCCTACCGCGGCGTCAAGCGCCGGCAGGAGGTCCGCGGCGAGGCGGCGGGTGTGCTGGTCGTCGACGACTTCGCCCATCACCCGACCGCCGTGCGCGAGACGCTGACCGCCCTGAAGGCTCGTCACACGGGACGCCGACTCGTCGCCGTCTTCGAGCCCCGCTCGAACACGAGCCGCCGCGCGCTCTTCCAGCAGGCCTATGCCAGCGCATTCGACGCGGCGGATCACGTGGTCGTGGCGGCGGTTTCCGACGCTCCGATCTACAGCGCGACGGGCGAGGTGAGCGAGCGGCTGTCGGCCGAGCGGCTGGCCCACGACCTCGGCGCGCGCGGGATCTCGGCCGTCGCGTGCGACGACGTGGTTGCCATCGTCGAGCACCTGGCCCGTGAGCTGGAGCCGGGGGACGTGGTCGTGACGCTCTCGAACGGCGGCTTCGATGGGATCTGGGACAAGCTGCTGGCCGCTCTCGACGCACGCGCGTGAGCCCGATGCTCCGTCGCATCGCAGCGCTCCTGCTCGCCGTGCAGCTCGCCGCGGGCGCCGCCGCGCAGGAGTCGAAGGTGGAGCTCTTCGTCGAGGATTCCGCGCGCTCCGCAGGCTTCTACGCGCAGCTGGGATTCGCGATCACGGAGCACAAGCCCGACGGCTACACGACGCTTCGGCGCGGTGACTTCGTCCTGGCCTTGTCTCCGCTGCCCTCCTGGTTGCCGCTCTCCTGGCTCGGCTTCCTGCGCTCGCCGCCGCTCGGAACCGAGCTCGTCTTCTACGTGGACGATCTCCCGGCGCAGCGGGAGGCCCTGGCCACGGCCGGAGCGGAGCCCGGAGAGATCCGACTGCAGCCTTGGGGAGATCGGGACTTCCGTGTCGACGACCCCGACGGCTACTACGTGCGGGTCAGCGACGGCCCGCGCGCGGGCGGCTCGGACGGACCCGACGGCTCAGAGGGCGTCGCGCCAGCTCCGTGAGAGGCGCATGGCGCACAGGATCAAGCCGACCATCGAGTAGGTCTGGGGGAAGTTGCCCCAGAGCTCACCGGTCTCGACGTCGAGATCCTCCGAGAGCAGGCCCAGGTGGTTGCGATGGGCGAGCATGTTCTCGAAGAGCTCGCGAGCCTCGGCCTCGCGTCCCAGGGCAACGAGCGCGTCGATGTACCAGAAGGTACAGATGTTGAAGGCCGTCTTCGGGGTGCCGAAATCGTCGGCGGCGTGGTACCGGAAGAGGTACGGCCCGCGCCGCAGCTCCCGCTCGATCGCCTGCACGGTTCCCGCGAAACGCGGGTCGTCGGCCGGCAGGAAGCCCACGTGCTCGATCAGCAGCAGGCTCGCGTCGAGGTCGCTCCCGCCGAAGCTCTCGGCGAAGCAGCCGCGCTCCTCGTTCCAGGCCTTCTCGCAGATGACGGCGTGGATCTGGTCGGCCTGCTCGCGCCAGTAGCGGGCGCGATCCGGGCGCTCGAGCTTGTCGGCGATGCGTGAGAGCCGGTCGCACGCGGCCCAGCACATCAGCGAGGAGAAGGTGTGCACGCGGGAGCGCGTGCGAAGCTCCCAGATGCCGGCGTCGGGCTGGTCGAAGAGCTTGGCCGCCCGCTCGCCGATCCGCTCCATCCGCTCGAAGAGCTTGTCGCCCCCCGGCGAGAGCAGTCGCTGGTCGAAGAAGGCCTGGGTCGCCGCCAGGATCACGCTGCCGTAGACGTCGTTCTGGATGTGCTCGTAGGCCTGGTTGCCGACGCGCACCGGCCCGTGGCCCCGGAAGCCGGGCAGGTGGGGAACGAGGCGCTCGGTGAGGCGCGCCTCCTGGGTGATGCCGTAGACCGGCTGCAGGTGCCCGTCGGCCGAGCTGCGCACCAGGTTCTCGATGTAGCGGAGGTAGCCCTCCATCGTGCGCGTGGCCCCCAGCCGGTTCAGGGCATCGATGGTGAAGTACGCGTCCCGAAGCCAGCAGTAGCGGTAGTCCCAGTTGCGCTCGGTGCCGGCGGCCTCGGGCAGCGAGGTGGTCATCGCGGCGACCACGGCCCCCGTCTCCTCGAAGTTGCATAGCTTGAGCGTGATGGCGGAGCGGATCACCGCATCCTGCCATTCGAAGGGGATCGACAGGGTGCGGACCCACTCGAACCAGTAGCTGCCCGTCTCCTCGAGGCTGCGCCGGGCGAAGGTCCCGACCGAGGTGTCGAGGGTCTCGTCCGGGCCGAGGACCAGGTGGATCGGTTCCTCGAGGCCGAAAGGCCGCTCCTCGAGCACGTAGCTGACCGGGGCGTTGGTCGTGAGCCGGATCGCCGCGTCGGAGAGCAGGTAGCGGATGTGATTGCTGCCGTGGGTGGTCTCGGCGCGGTGCAGCCCGTAGTCGCTGGCGGGTCGCAGCCGGATGCGGATCCGCGGATCTCCCGCGACCGGCCGGATCTGCCGCACGAGCATCAGCGGTCGGTAGATGCGCTCGCGCTCGCGGAAGCGCGGGGCGAAATCGGTGATCTCGACGGCGCCGCCTTGCGCGTCGGTCAGCGTGGTGCGCAGGATCGGCGTGTTGCGCACGTAGTGCTGCTGACTCGACACGCAGTCGTCGAGCAGGACGTCGTAGAAGCCGTGCGCGGGCTCTCCCTCGCCCGCCAGGAGGCTCGAGAAGACCGGGTCGCCGTCGAAGCGCGGAAGGCAGGACCAGACGACGCGCCCCCGGTCGTCGACCAGTGCGGAGAAGGCGGCGTTGCCCACGATGCCGAGGTCCAGCTGGCCCATGTCTACTCTTCGGCCCCTCCTGCCGGCGGCTCGACCCTTCGCAGGCCGGGGTCTGCCGGCGGCTCGACCCTTCGCAGGCCGGGGCCGAGGGCCCGCACCATCGCGTGGTAGAGGAAGTGCTGCTCCTGCACTCCGTGGAACAGAGCGGAGCCCGGCCCTGTCGCGTAGACGGCCACGTCCTCCCCGCTATGCGTGCCCGAGTAGCGCGGGATCATGGATTCCTGCAGGTAGCCGGGACCGTCCGTCGGCACGCCCGTCAGGTCGGGCCGGGGGGCGGGCTCGATGGAGCGCGGGTCGAGATGGGGGAAGTGCTTGGGGCCGGCCGGCTGCAGGGGGCTCGCGCCCGGGTGGCCGGGGCCGAGGGTGTAGTTCAGGCTCGTGTAGGGGCGACCGCTTCCGTCCCGGGCCGGGCGCGGGCCTTCGAGCGTGTTCTCGCGGGCGTGGCCCAGGATCGGGTTGCCGCGGGTCACGTAGCCGGAGAGGGTCAGCGGGTGGCTGTGGTCGGCGGTGACCACGATCAGCGTCTCCTCCGGCCGGGTGCGCTTCACCGCCACCTCGACCGCCCGCGCGAACTCGACGGTCTCGGACAGCGCGCGGTAGGCGTTGTTCGCGTGGTGGGCGTGATCGATGCGGCCTCCCTCGACGAGCAGCACGAAGCCGCCGGCCCGCGCCTCGAGCAACTCGATCGCCCGCGCGGTCATCTCCGACAGCGAGGGCTCGCCGCCCCGATCCGCGGCGCGGTCGATCTCGTACTCCATGTGGCTCGAATCGAAGAGGCCGAGCACCTGACGCGTGGCCGCGGGGTCGAGGCCATCGAACTGGGCCTGGTTCCAGATGGCACGCCGGCCCGGTGCCCTGGCCTGCCACTCGGCCATCAGATCGCGCTCGTCGATGCGCAGCCCCCGCAACTCGGGCTCTTCCGGATCTTCGGTCCGCGACGGCAGGAACTGCGCGCGCCCGCCGCCGAATGCGACGTCGATGCCGTCCCCGAAAGCGAACTCGACGAACTGGCGGGCCAGGTCTGGGAATCCCCCCTCGCGGGCATCGTCGGGCAGGGTGGCATCGCTCTCCCAGAACCGTTGGGGCGCGTGCGCGTAGACCGCCGCGGGCGTCGCGTGGGTCAGACGCGCCGTTGTGACGATCCCCGTCGCGAGCCCCGCCCGCTCGGCCTCCTCGAAGAGCGTGGGGACCCGCGCCACGGCGACGCTGCGCCAGTC
>JAJDAR010000356.1 GCA_029261775.1 Deltaproteobacteria bacterium
CAGCTCGTCGAGCGACCCGTGGAGACTCCGCACCCGCTCCTGCAGCTCGACCAGCTCCTCCTCCTGGATGGCGGTCTGGGCGCGCAGGGCGGCGACCTCGGGCCGCTCGATGCGCAGGCGGGTGTAGTCGGCGAACAGCGCCAGGGTCGCCAGCAGCACGAGCCCCGCGCCGACTGCGGCCCGAAGCAGCGTGACCCGCCGGAAGCGGACCCGCCGCATCGGCGAGGTCTCGTCCGCCACCACGATCAGGGTCAAATGTTCCTGGTGCTCACTCATGAAGGGCCTCTCTGCCCATCGGGCCAGTCGAGGGAAGGGGTCGGGTCAGGTCCGGGGCAGGACGACCTTGAAGCGCAGCTTGCCGATCTGGATCTCGTCTCCGGTCTTCAGCTTCTGCCGGTCGCGGCGCTTGCCGTTGACCAGGGTGCCGTTCGTGCTGCCGAGGTCCTCGACGTAGAAGCCCTGGACCTCGTTCCACGCGATCGCGGCATGAGCGCGGGAGATGGTCGGCTCGGCGAGCACGGCGTCGGCGGTCCGACCGCGGCCGATCACGAACCAGTCGGATTCGACGGGAATCTCGAGGCCTTCGTAGAAGCCGCGCAGCACGGTGACGCTGGCGCCCGCCGGCACGCGTTGACCGCCGCCCGCAGGCTCCCGGCCCCGACTCCCGCCGGATCTTCCTTCCTCGATCGCCGCCGCACCCATGTGCCCGGTCCACCCCCTGCCTCAGCCGGGATGCGGGCCGTAGCCGCAGCACCCCGGAGCGGGTCTCCGCGCGAGGCGGAGGCCCTGGTTCTCATCGGTGGAGACGGGGAGCGACTTGAAAGGGTTCCCCTTGGGGACCCCTTGGCGGCCGGCTGGCTTCAGCTGCGGCGGCGGGACGGCTTTCCGGACCGGGGCGCAGGCTTGGCATGGTCCAGCAGGGCTTCGGCGTGGCGACGGGTCTCGTCGCCCGGCGCCTCCCCTCCGGCCATCCGGGCCACCTCGTCGACCCGGGCTCGCCCTTCCACGGCTTCGACCCCGGTGCGGGTGCGCCCGCCGGCCTCCGACTTCAGCACGCGGAAGTGCCGGCCCGGCTGGGCGGCGATCTGTGGCAGGTGGGTGATGCACAGCACCTGGTTGTTTCCGCCGAGGGTCGCCAGCACGCCGCCCACCCGCTCGGCCACGGCACCGCCGATCCCGGCGTCCACCTCGTCGAACACCAGCACCATGCCGGCGGCTTCGGCTCGCAGGACGTTCTTCAAGGCGAGGAAGACCCTCGACAGCTCGCCGCCCGAAGCCACGCGCCGCAGCGGCCTGGGCGCTTCGCCGGCGTTCGCGGAGAACTGGATCTCGACGGTCTCGGCACCGGTCGGACCACAGGGCAGGCCCGGCTCGGGCTCGACGGGCCGAAGCTCGACCTCGACGACCGCGCCCTCCATCGCCAGCTCGCGGACCGCGGCTTGCGCGGCCTTCGAGAGGGCCTTGGCCGCCTTGCGCCGGCCCTGGCTCAGACGCTTGGCCAACGCCTCGACGCGCTCCACCTCGGCCGCCTGCTCCGCCGCCAGCTTGGCCATGCGCTCGTCGCTGCCACCGAGGCGCGCCAGCTCGCTCGCGGCCTCGTCGCGAAAGGCCAGGATGTCCTCGACCCGCGCCCCGTACTTGCGCCGAAGGGATTCGAGGCGGCGGATGCGCTCCTCGACGACGTCGAGCCGACGGGAGTCGGTCTCGATGCCTGCTGCGTAGCGCTCGAGATCCCCGGCCAGGTCGTCGAGCTCGGCCCTTGCGCCGTCGAGCCGCTCGGCCAGCGGTTCCAGGCTCTCGTCGAGGCGGGCGAGCCCTTCGAGCTGGCGCGCGCACTCGGCCAGCCGGTCGCCCACCGAGCGCTCCTCGTCGCCGGTCGGATCGCCCGCCAGACTGGCCACCACGGCCTGGCTCTCGCCACCCAGGCGTTCCGCGTGCACGAGCCGGCGGTGCTCGGCAGCGAGCGCGTCCTCCTCGTCCGGGGCCAGCTCGGCCTCGTCGATCTCGCGCACCTGGAAGGTCAGGAAGTCCTCGCGCCGGACCCGCTCCTCGGCCTCGGTGCGCAGCGCCTCGAGCTCTGCAGCCCGGGCGCGCAGGCCGTGCACGCCGTCCTCTACGCTGCGTCGCTGGGCCAGCAGACCGCCGTGCTCGTCCAGCAGGCGGCCCTGGTGCTCGCTCCGCAGCAGCGCCTGGGACGCGTGCTGGCTGGAGATCTCGATGCGGCCCTGGAAGAGCTCCGCGAGCGTCGCGACCGGGACCAGCTGTCCTCCGACGAAGGCTCGACCGCGACCCTGGCGCTGCAGGGTGCGGCGCACGATCAACGCGCCGTCCTCCGCCACGAGCCCGCGCGCATCGAGCTCCGCGGCCAGGTCGGGAAGCCGGGTCACGTCGAACACGGCTTCGACGACCGCCTCGTCGGCCCCCTCGCGGATCGCATCGCGGTCGGTTCGCGCGCCCGCGAGCAGATCGAGGGCGCCGAGGACGATCGACTTTCCGGCCCCCGTCTCGCCCGTCAACAGGTTGAGGCCCGGACCGAACTCGAGCTCCAACTCCTCGACCAGGGCCAGCTGCTGGATGCGCAGCCGCTCGATCATCCCGCCTTCCCGTCAGCCCGCCGCGAGCTCACGAGCGGCCCCAGCCGAGCTTCGAGCGCAGGACGTCGAAGCGC
>JAJDAR010000357.1 GCA_029261775.1 Deltaproteobacteria bacterium
TCATGCCCGCCGGTCCCATCCGGGTGTCGTCGCACTGATCGCACTGGTCGATCTGTCCGATGCCGAACAAGAGAACCAGTACGGCCAGGTTCGTGAGAGTGACCTTGAACATGGCGTGCCCCCTGGAGAGTTCGGCACCAGAATAACATGAGAGGAGCTGGGGCCGCTGATGGGAAGAGGGTCGGGCAGGGAGCCGGAGAGGGCTGTGAAGTGGTTCACATCGACATCGCAGCAGCGACGACCGCTGTGCTCATTCACCCCGCAGGCCGCCCCCAGAGGGCTCCGCAGTACCTTTCTGCCCCGCGTCCGGGGACTTCGAGAGCGTGATCGAACGGTTCGGC
This sequence comes from Deltaproteobacteria bacterium, assembly GCA_029261775.1. Lineage (GTDB taxonomy): Bacteria > Myxococcota_A > UBA9160 > UBA9160 > UBA6930. Next base: position 342 of record JAJDAR010000357.1, read on the forward strand.
CCTCGCGACCCTGCTGACTTCCTCGGCTGGCGGGCTCGAGCAAGCGCCACCGGGCGCCCGCGTCGCCTTGCTGATCAACGAGGTGGAGTCGCAGCAACAGCGCATCACGGCGCATCAAGTTGGAGTTGCAGCAACAGCGCAACACAGCGCATGAACTGGCGCGGGCCATTCTTCAGGGTCGAGCCGTGGAGCGCGTGGCGACGGGGGCTCTCCGATGCCCGGCGCTTCGTCTCGGGAGATCGCTTGACGGGAGCAAGATGGCGGACCGCCCCGCGCACGGGAGTCCAGTCTCGGCGAAGGTCCGGTATCTTCGTCGCGCCACCTGTGGGAGAAGAGGACGCGTGTCGCCGGCATGACCTGGCTCCGATTGATGCTGCGCCTGGTCACGGGGAGTGCCCGGGATCTCGCGCCGATCGTCCTGGTGATCGCCTTCATGCAGCTGGCCGTCCTTCGCCAGCCGTTTCCTGATCTCGGCAGTGCCCTCGTGGGGCTGGTGATGGTCCTCTTCGGGCTCACGTTCTTCGTGCGCGGCCTCGACCTCGGTCTCTTTCCCCTCGGCGAGAGCATGGCCCACGCCTTCGCCCAGAAGGGCTCGTTGCCGTGGCTCCTCGCCTTTGCCTTCGCCCTGGGGTTCGGCACCACCGCCGCCGAGCCCGCCCTCATCCTGATCGCCGAAGAGGCGTCGCAGGTGGCGGCCCAGGCAGGGGTCATCGCCGACACCGGCGCGGCGCGCAGCAGCTACGCCCTCGGCCTCCGGGTCACGGTGGCGTTGGCCGTCGGTGTCGCCCTCGTGGTCGGCGTCCTGCGGATCCTGAGCGGATGGCCCCTCCATCTGATGATCGCGGGCGGGTACGTGCTCGTGGTCGTCATGACGGCCTTCGCCCCCGACGAGATCATCGGGGTCGCCTACGACTCCGGCGGCATCACGACCTCGACCATCACCGTGCCGCTGGTCACCGCTCTGGGCGTGGGTCTCGCCTCCTCGATCGAGGGCCGAAATCCGGTGACCGACGGCTTCGGGCTGATCGCATTCGCCTCCCTGACCCCGATGATCTTCGTCATGGCGTACGGGCTGCTGATCTGATGCCGCTGTTCATGGAGCTGCTCGAGGTCCTGGGTGCGACGCTGCGAGACGTCCTGCCGATCGCCGCCGTCCTGGTCACCTTTCAGCTCTTCGTGCTGCGCCGGCCCTTGCCCCACCCCAGGCGCCTGCTCGTGGGCTGGATCTACGTCCTGGCGGGCCTGGTGCTCTTCCTCATGGGTCTGGAGCAGGCGATCTTTCCGTTGGGAAGGACCATGGCCGCCCAGCTCACGGCTCCGTCGTTTCTCGCGGCCGGTGGTGAAGGCGCGCTGGCTGCCGTCGACCCGCTGGCCTACGGCTGGGTCTACGTCTTCGCCTTTGCCATCGGCTTCAGCACCACCTTGGCCGAACCCGCGTTGATCGCCGTCGCGCTCAAGGCCAACGAGCTCTCGGCCGGCGCCATCAGCGCCTGGGGCCTGCGGGTCGCGGTCGCACTCGGGGTGGCGGTCGGCATCTCCCTGGGTGTCTATCGAATCGTGGTCGGCGTCCCGCTCCAGTACTTCATCATGGCCGGCTACGTCGTCGTCGTGATCCAGACCTTCTTCGCGCCGAAGCGCATCGTTCCGCTCGCCTACGACTCGGGCGGGGTCACGACGTCCACGGTGACCGTCCCCCTGGTCACCGGCCTCGGGCTCGGGCTGGCGGAATCGGTTCCCGGTCGGAACCCCATCATCGACGGCTTCGGCCTCGTCGCATTCGCCAGTCTCTTTCCGATGATCAGCGTGATGGCCTATGCCCAGGCATCCGAGTGGCGTTCTGCCCGCGGCGGGTCGCCAGGCACTCCGGACCCCGCGAGTCGGGTAGCATCCGAGGAGGTTCAACCATGAGATTCAAGCTGCTGGTCGCCTTCGTAGACGATCACATGACAGAGGCCGTCACCACGGCGGCGCGGGAGGCGGGGGCCACCGGCTGCACGGTGGTCACCAACGCGCGGGGCGAAGGGCTGGAGAAGAAGAAGACCTTCTTCGGTCTCAATCTGGAGACGCAGCGGGACATGATCCTCCTGCTCGTCGAGGAGCACCGGGCGCGCCACATCCTGGAGACGCTCGGGGAGGTCGGCGAGTTCGACTCGAGCCCGGGCACGGGCATCGCGTTCCAGATCGACGTCGAGGACGCCGTGGGCGTCGCGCACCAGGCCGAGAGCATCGCACCGAGCCTGGAGAAGGAGGAGCTGCTGTGACCCATGGAAGCGTCGTACGCGTAGCCGACGTCATGGAGCCGGACCATGTGGTCATCGAGGGAACGGCCACGGTGGCGGAGGCGCTGGAGGTCCTGCGAAACCGCAAGACACCCTTCCTCATCGTCGCCAAGCGTCACGAGGACGACGAGTTCGGCGTCGTGATGGTCTCCGACATCGCCAAGCAGGTGCTGGCCCGCAACCGCTCGCCCGAGCGCACGAACGTCTACGAGATCATGTCCAAGCCCGCGCTGTCCGTGAAGCCGAACATGGACATCCGGTACTGCGCACGGCTCTTCGACCGCTTTGGGATCTCTGCCGCGCCCGTCCTCGACGGCGACTCGATCAAGGGCATCGTGACCTACGACCAGCTCGTGCTGAAGGGATTCGCCGGGCCCACGTGATCCGAGCAGGTCATTCGCGGCTGTCGTGAGATTCTGCGTCGTCCTGGGAGATCAACTGGAAGGAGCGCGAGCATCCGGCCCGCTCCCACCCTCGCGGGCGTATCCCATGAGAGAAGCCGTCGTCGTCTCCACCGCCCGCACCGGTCTCGCCAGTCCCATCGCGGCGGCTTCAACAACACGCGGCTCAGGGGAAGATCGCGTTCCCACCGAGGTTGGCGACCCCGACCTCCACCGAGTCGATGACGCAGCCCCGGTAACCGACCTTGATCGGGTTGTGATTGGCATCGATTCCCATTCCCGTGTTCCCTGACGACACGCAGCTCTCGACGAGTGAGTCGGGGCCCATCGTGATGCCGGGTCCGAAGTTCAGGGTCGTCACGGTCCGGCGCACGATCGAACGGGCGCCTTGGCTGACGATCCCGCCGCGGCCGTTCTGGGTCACCAGCAGGTCCTCGATGGCGCTGTCGGTCGCGCTGCAAAGAACGCCGAAGCTCGGCATGCCGCGAATCGTCCCATTTCGGATGGTCACCGCTTGCACGTTGCCCACGAAGATACCGACCGCGTTCCCAGGACAGGTGTCGCTGCTGGGCGCCGAGGCGGAGCAGCGAATGGAGAAGCCGCCGAGGTCCAACGTCACCTCGCTGCTCTGGATCGCAATCGAATTGCCGTCGACGGTGCCATTGAACAGGGAGTTGCGTTCGAGGTTGCTGGTCAAGCGGTAGCTCCCGCGGCTCACGATCGTCACCGGGTACCCGGGGCCGTCGCCGGGGAAGCAGCCGGTCGCAACGCAGGCCGCCGAGATCTCGATGACGCCGTCCGCGGCCAGGACCGCGCGAGGCATGAAGCTCACACCGACGAGCACCAGGAAACCCAACACGATTCGAATCAGCTGCAGCATCGACACGCTCTCCGGAGCTCCACGCCGGCTACGCTAGCGCGTCGAGGCGGCGATTTCTGTCGAGAAGGCACCGGGACGCCGGCCGGTCGCAGCGCCTCGATGGTCAACCCGCCAGGACAAGACCGAAGGCTTGCCTCACTCCCGCCGCTCGAGATAGTCCTCGTAGTGCGGCGCCGCCCGGAGGAGCAGGCCGTCGGTGCGGATGAACGTCTCCGCCGGCTGCCACTCGCGGGTGTCATAGACCAGCCCGCGCCCAGGCGGCGCCACGAAGCCGTTGACCGTGGTCTGGGCTGGGGAATCGCTGCGAATGCCCTCCCACCACCAGCGCTCCCACGGCCGTACGTGCCGGCCGGGACCGTTCGTCACGAAGGAGGCTGCAATCCACGTCGGCTCGGCGGGCCCGGCTTCCGGCTGCGTCACGACCTCCGCGGGGAAGCCCGGGTTCACCCCCGTGACCCACTGGAGGCCGCTCGCGGCGACCCGCTCGAGCCCGGCCTCCGGGAGCCACTCCGCGAGGAGCAACGCGTCGACGGAGGTCGTTAGGAAGTGAGCGTTGGCATAGAAGGCCTCGTCGACTTGGGAGACGGGTGCGCCGGCCATGTCGTTCCACTCCGCTTCGCCCAGGGCCGGCACGACGCCATAACCGTTGCGCGCAGCGGCGCCGAGGAGGGCCTGGGCCCAACCGCGGGCCTGCTCACGCCATCGATCGCGATGCGCTGGCTCGACCGCTGGGGAGAGCAGCACGAGGCCCTCGAACCACGGGACTCCGCGAAGCGGGTGGCGGAATCGGGTCTGCGGCTCGAAGCTGCTCGCGAGCACCTCGGCGTAGCGAACACCCTGCTCGAGGTCCGGAGCTTCACCGCTGTGTGCGTAGAGGCGGGCCCAGACCGCTGCGCCGAGCTCCGGATAGAGCGCGTCCCGGCTCGCGAGGTAGCCGAGCGACGTGCGCGCGCGACGGGCGATCTCGGCGCTGCGCCGGGGATCGGCCTCGGGCCCCAACGCGAGGTACTGCACCAGCCCGTAGACGCCTTCCTGGGTGTTGAAGTCTCCTTCGTTGCCGCCAGGTCGGGAGGCGTGCTGATTGGCGATCTCACCCGTCTGCTCGTCGTGCAGGGCGAGGACATAGTCGACGGCGCGGTGGATCTCGTCGCGCAACCGGCCCCGCGTGGCGGCGCCGACGCGGTCGCCGCGACGGCGTTCGAACTCGATCAGCCCCGCGGCGAACATGGCGTGTGAGTAGGCCTCGCCCATCTGGGAGTTGCAGTCGTAGTACCCACCCCCTTGGCTCTCGGGAGCCCGCCTCAGCGCGGCGTTCTCGACGGACAGAGCGAGGGCCATGCGTCTCGTGAACAGGCCTGTCTCGATCGGGAACGGCAAGCTGTGAAGGGCCCGCCCCTTCGTCTCCGCGCCGCTGCCGCCGGGAAGCAGCACCTCGAGCCGCCGCTCTTCGCCCGCGCCCGCCTCGCTGAAGTCGATCTCCCAGAGCGGGGCCCCGAAGGTCACACCCCGCGGGCGCAGCGCACCTTCGGCGACCACGCCTCCACCCGCTGCGAGCAGGCGCCAACGCGCTCCGTCGAGATCGTCCGGTCCTGTCGAGGAGCCCAGGGCCCGAACCAGCGCTCGCTTCGTGCCCGCGGCTTCGTAGCCGCTGGTGCTGTAGAGCAGGGCGAACGGTTGCTCCGGGCCAGCCGTCCATGCACACGCCACGAGGGCGACGCAGCACGCCAGGAGCAGCGCGGGCCAGCGGGCTGCTCCCCGCATTCGTCTGCGCGAGCGGTGCTGCCCCAGAGCGGCGCGCATGAGTCCAGGCCTCCATCCCGCGAGCGCTCACACCCGACGGTCTCTCCGACGCGATCTCGCGAGTCTACGCGACGGCGCGCCCGAGCACCGCCGCCAGCGTTCGCCCGCGCCCTCAGTGTCAGCAGGTCTCGGCCGGCGAGGATCCGCTCGCATCCTCGAGCAGCACAGAGTCCGCAAAGATCACGAACCCCACGACGAACGCGAGCAGCAGGCTGGTGTAGTAGAGCGGAAAGCCGGGGCTCCACGGAAACCCGACCAGGTTCAGCACGAGCACGAGCATGCTGGAGGTGGTCGTGACGTCGAGCAATCGGTTCACCACAGGGCTGAGCACCCACGACTGCGCACGACCGATCCGACGGATCGGG
>JAJDAR010000358.1 GCA_029261775.1 Deltaproteobacteria bacterium
GGCGGAACCCGCCCAGAGCGCGGCGTCGGATGACGCTGCCAGCGCCAAGGTCGAGCCCGCCCTCGCGAGCGCGGAGCCCGGCGCAGACTGGGCCGCGGCGACTCTCCACATCCATGTCCGGCGCTGACGATTCCGTTAGCATCATCCGACCCAGGAGGATCACCATGAACGCGAAGCCGGGGGTCGCAGGGGTCCTCGTCCTGATCTTCGTCCTTGCGGGCTGCGCCTCCGACGTGCCGCCGCCGGACCGTCTGATCTTCCTCGACTCCCAGGTGTTCGACGACAAGCTGCGCACGAGCCTGGCGTCGGACCACGCAGCGATCACGGTCGGCTTCACGGGCACCGACGTGACCGTGAACTCGATGCCGGCCCGCCTCGACAAGTGGATCTACGTCGTCTCGAAGAGCGATGGCTCGGTCGAGGCCGTGCCGGATCCCGAGCTCGTCGTCGGGCGCAGCATGGCCGCGGTCGCCATCACGCTGGCGATCAGCAGCTACAAGATGGTCTCCGAGTACCTCGTCTATCAACCGGTTCGGGACTACGACGCGACCATCTACTACGCGCCGAAGAGCGGGCTCGTCACGAGGGTGGTGTTCAGCCGCCGGGCCGAGGGGGAGGACGATTGAGGACGACGATCCGCCGCAGGTCGCTGGTCGCGGTCCTGGCCTTCCTGTTGGCGTGCGAGACCATGCTTCCGTCGACGATCCTGCTGGGCGGAGCCGTCCTGCAGGTCGTTGCCGTCAACCAGTTCATCGATCAGCCGGAGTACCTGACCGCGGTCTCGGGCCTGATCGCCACGATGACGAGCGTCGCGCTCGCCGCAGGCGAGAACTACCTCGACTACCGCGCACGCCAGCAGGAGCTGGCCCGGGTGGAGGCGCTCGAGGCGGAGATCGCCGTCGAGTACGAGGCCCTGAAGGAAGGGGAGCAGGCTCCGGCACCGAGCTGGGAGGCCGCACCCGAGGGCAATCCCGACTGGGCGGCCGGCAATGCCCCACTGCCCGGGGCTTCTGCCGATGACATCCCGGGTGCCCAGGCCTCCAGCGCCTCTCCGTGGGGAGACCGCTACGCAGCGGACGGGATGGGGATCGCCTCCAAGGGGCTCGCCCCGGCGGGTCCGGTCCCGATCGACGTCGCGCTGCTGAAGCGCGACGGGTCTCGGGCGGTCCCGATCGAAGATGGCGAGATCCTCTTCGACGGCATCGACGACCCCCAGCCTGCGGACGCGCTGCGGGTCGCCTTTCGCACCCGCGCCGACGCGTTCGTGTACGTCGTGGCCGTCGACGCGGTGGGGCGCGTCCAGCCCCTCCATCCCATGGCCTATCCGGCGCCCGCGTCGCCGACCGCTGCTGGAACCGAGGTCTTTCTGCCGGGTCCGGAGGGCTGGTACGGGCTGGATGCATACACCGGCATCCAGCACGTCTACTTCGTCGCCTCGCCGGAGCGGCGCCCCGAGCTCGAGAGCCAGCTCGCCTGGTTCGCCGCCCAGGGCATCCCCGAGCTGAAGGGGCCGGTCCACTCCGTCAGCGAGGTCACACGGGTCGAGGATGCCGGAATCCGGTCCCGGGGCCTGACGGGGGTGCGAACCGAGGTGAACGAAGGTATTCCTGCGGAGCCGCCGGGGGCGAAGGGTGCGGCCGCAGGGCTCGGGTCACGGGATCAGGTGATGACCCGCCACTTCGTCCACCGGTAGCATCCCGTCGCCGGGCCAGGCTGTCGTGGTCCTGCCAACACGTTTCGTGAGGAGGGGGAAGGCGATGGCCAGCCATTGGCTCTGGATTCGGACAATCTCGGGGATCGCGGCCGCATGGGCGATCGCTCTGCAACCGATGCCGAGCTTCGCGAGGGACCTCGACGTGTTCTTCGAGGAGCTGATCTCGCGGGGCGTGCCGGTCTCGACCGAAGCCACGCTGACCTACCGACCGCGGGGTGGCTCGGGCGCTCCCGCCGGCGTCGGGGCCGTGCGCTTCCCGACCTCGCGGGGCTTTGGCCGCGCCACCATCCGCTTCGACGACACCGACGCGATCGTCAACCTGCAGGACGGGGTGCTCGGTCAGTCGCCGGACTTCCCCATCGGGTCCTCCGTCAGCGCGTTTGCCTTCACCTTCGATCCGTCGCGGAACGTCTTCGACCGCTCCACCGAGGCGATGGGTCCGCTGCTCTCCGAGCGCGCGGAGACCACCGGCAAGGGCAAGCTGAACATCGCCTTCTCCTTCGCCTACCTAGACTTCGACGTCTTCGAGGGCCAGGACCTCGACGATCTGGACATCGATCTCGAGACCACGCAGCCGTTCCGGGATCCCAACGCGCAGTACGCCGTGGGCTCCGGCAGCACGCCGGCCAACAGCGGGGGCTGGACGCTCGACACGCGAGGTGCGATCCAGGCGTCGACGTCACCGGGCGGCCAGATCTCGCGCGGCTTCGTCAACGACTGTGGCGGTTTCGCCGCCGCCCCGTGCAGCGGCTTCGCCGGCAAGACGGGCTTCCGCGGCGCCCTCGGCGACGGCGTCTACACCCTCGACATCGACTCGCCGACCCCGCAGGCGAGTCTCGACGCGCGGGTCCGCTCGAAGGTCTCGACCCTGTTCGTCAACTACGGCGTCACCGACCGGATCGACGTCGGCGTGGTGATCCCGTACCTCGACGTCCGGCTCGACGGTGAGGTCACGACCCGCTTCTCAGACGGCACGGTGCTGCGGACCGAGGACAGCGACAGCGCCAGCGGCCTCGGCGACATCGTCGTGCGGGGCAAGGCACGCTTCCTCGAGACCGAGTGGGTCGACATGGCGGCACGCCTGGACCTCTATCTGCCCACCGGCAACGAGGATGACCTGCGCGGCTTCGGCGAGCCGGCCGCCGGCCTCTTGATCGCCGGTTCCAAGACCTACGGGCGGCTCTCGCCCCACGCCAACGTCGGCATCCTGGTCCGGGGCGGCGGCAAGCAGCAGCACGAGTGGCGCTTCAGCGGCGGCCTCGACGTCCGCGTCACCGAGCGCCTCTCGTTCACGACCGATGCGATCTTCGC
>JAJDAR010000359.1 GCA_029261775.1 Deltaproteobacteria bacterium
CCGCTCCTGTACCACTCCGAGTGCTACGCCTTCGTCGGCGAGTGGTACCTGAAGAACCTGTTCGGCAACCTGCATGCCCAGCAGGACTGGGAGCTCTTCTCGCCGATCCCCGTGGGCTCGCGGGTCCGCACGCGCTCGACGATCATCGAGCGCTACGCGAAGCGCGGCCGCGACTACGTCGTCAACGAGACCGACGTCAACGATGCCGAGACCGGCGAGCTGCGGGTCCGGGGGCGGACCCACCAGTCCTTCCTGCCGCCCAAGGAGTCGCAGGGCGAAGGCTTCGTCGTCGACGAGAAGACCGCGAAGCAGAAGCAGCCGCGCCCGCCCTTTCCGACGGCTACCGGCGAGGAGCTGAAGCCGACGAGCAAGGTCATCGACAAGCGCCGCTGCTGGATGTTCTCCGGCCCCGGCGCCAACTATCACACGGACGCTGAACAGGCGAAGAAGCTCGGCTTCCCCAACATCGTCGTGCAGGGGATGATGTCCACCTGCTTCGCGGCCCAGGTCATGCTCGACCACTTCGAAGAGGGCTTCCTGCGCGGCGGCAAGATGTCGCTCAAGCTGACGAACGTCCTGTGGGTGGACGAGCGGGTCACGGCCTACGGCCGCGTGCGCGAGGAGCACCCGGAGGGCACCCGCACCCGCGTCCACTGCGACGTGTGGGTGGAGAAGGACGATGGCACCCGCGTGCTGCTCGGGGATGCCAGCGCCCTGCGCTAGGTCCGCGCCCGCCCCGGGCCGGCTCGGACCGGAAGGATCGGCTGCCTGATGGCGCAACGCGCCGACGAGATCGCGCTCGAGGTGGCGCGGAGCTGCGAGGCGCTCGACCTGCGCGGGCGCGCGCTGCTGGTGGCTGTCTCCGGCGGCGTGGACTCGACGGTGCTGCTGCACGTGCTGGTCGAGCTGCGCGGCCCGCTCGGGCTCGAGTTGGCCGTGGCTCACATCCACCACGGCCTGCGCGCGGTGGCCGCCGATGCCGACGAAGCGCTCGTGCGCGAGAGCGCCGCCGCCCTGGGCTTGCCCTTCGCGAGCCGCCGGGTCGAGCCCGGCGCCCTGCGCGAGGGCGGCACCAGTCGGGACCGCCCGACCGTGCAGGAGGCCGCCCGCCGCCTGCGCCGCGATGCCCTGATCGCGCTCGCCCGTGAGCGGGGCGCCCAGCGCATCGCGACGGCCCACCAACGCGACGACCAGGCCGAGACCCTGCTGCTGCGCCTGTTCCGCGGCACCGGGCCCGAGGGGCTCGGAGGCATTCCCGAGCGCTCGCCCGACGGCTGGTTCGTGCGGCCGCTGCTCGGCGTGTCGCGCGCGGCGATCGAGCAGCTCGCCCGCGAGCGTGGCCTCGCCTGGCGCGAGGACGCGTCCAACGCCGACGACCGCTACGCGCGCAATCGTCTGCGCCACGGCTTGCGCGCCTTGGCCGGCGACCTGAACCCCGGCTGGGAGCGCGCACTCGCCGATCTCGCCGAGGCCCAGCGACGCGAGAGCGAGTGGCTGGCGGAGCAGGTGGACGAGGCGGCGACGCATTGGCTCCAGCCGGCAGGCGAGGGCTTCGTGCTCCCGCGGTCGGGCTGGGCCGAGCTGCCGCCCGCGCTAGCGCGGCGGCTCCTGGCCCGTGTCTGGCGGGCGCTCGGGGGAGGGCGCGACGTCAGTCGGCAGCAGCTCGACCGGGCGCTCGGCTTCCTGGCGGCGGGTGAGGCGCGCGGCCGGCTCGAGTGGCCCGGCGGCCTCGTGCTCGAGCGCGGTGCCACGACGGTGCAGGTCGGCCGCGCGACCCCGGGCAAAGGCCTGGCGCCCCTGTGAACGAACCCGTCCGCTTGGGGGTCCCATCCCTCGATGATGCGGAGCCAACGGGCGCAGCATCGCCCCTCAGGCGCGGCACCTCCTGTGCCGAAACGTCGGTTGAGCGCAACTCCACCGTCGGGCAAGGGCGAGGGCGAATGCTAACCTCCGGTGAGTTCTGGAGAACTTGGTCTTCGGGTCACAATCGGGTGCAAAAGCACTCGGTTGCGCAGCTTCGTTGCGAGACCCCCCCGGGTCTCTGGATTGCGCCCCGAACGATCCGGGAGAGGCCGGACCAGGAGCACAAGTGAACCAGCAGTTCTACAAGAACATGGCCCTCTGGGTGGTCTTGCTCCTCATGATGATCCTGCTCGTGACGGTGCTCCGTCAGGGCCAGGCGACCCCCACCGAGTATCCCTACACCGAGTTCCTCACCCGGCTCGACGCCGGCGAGATCGAGAGCGTCACCCTCGAAGAGGGTCACATCACGGGCAAGCTCACGAACGGCTCGCCGTTCGCCAGCTACGTCCACCAGATCCACTACGAGGCCCTCGACCAGAAGCTCGCGGACCACCCCGAGATCGCGATCAAGAGCCAGCCCAAGCGCGAGCCCTCCGTCTGGCAGCAGATGCTGATCTGGTGGCTGCCGCTGATCGTCGTGATCGGCTTGTGGGTCTTCTTCGTCCGCCAGATGCAATCGGGCGGCGGCAAGGCGATGAGCTTCGGCAAGAGCCGGGCGCGCCTGCTCACCGAGAACCAGCAGCGCGTCACCTTCGACGACGTCGCGGGGGTCGAGGAGTCGAAGGCCGAGCTCGAAGAGATCATCGCCTTCCTGCGTGACCCGAAGAAGTTCACGCGTCTGGGCGGCCGGATTCCCAAGGGCGTCCTGCTCGTGGGCCCCCCGGGTACCGGCAAGACGCTGCTCGCGAAGGCAGTGGCTGGCGAAGCCGGCGTTCCGTTCTTCTCGATTTCAGGCTCGGACTTCGTGGAGATGTTCGTGGGCGTGGGCGCATCGCGTGTCCGCGACTTGTTCCAGCAGGG
>JAJDAR010000360.1 GCA_029261775.1 Deltaproteobacteria bacterium
GGCGACTCGATCTTCTACCGCGAGGTGCCGCTGCCGTTCATCGAAGCCGTGCAGGATCCCTCGCGCATCCGCTGGCGCTTCGGCTCGGTCGACTCCGAGACCGCGCCGCCCATCGTGCTCGAGGACCTGCCGGTCTGCGGCAACTGCCATTCCTTTTCGGGCGACGGCAGCGTGCTCGGCCTGGACATCGACTACGGCAACGACAAGGGCGGCTACGCCATCCTGCCCGTCGCCGAGCAGATGGTGATGGACGACGAGAAGATCATCACCTGGAGCGACTACGAGCGCGACGACGACGAGCTGACCTTCGGTCTGCTCTCCCAGGTCTCGCCCGATGGCCGCTACGTGATCAGCACCGTCAAGGACCGCGCGGTGTTCGTGGCGACGCCCGAGATCGCGTTCTCGCAGCTCTTCTTCCCCATCAAGGGCATCCTCGTCGTCTACGACACACAGACCGGCACCTACGCGCCGCTGCCCGGCGCGGACGACCCCGCCTACGTGCAGAGCAACCCCACGTGGAGCCCCGACGGCCAGTCGGTCGTCTTTGCGCGGACGAAGGTCTACCAGAAGAAGGAGATCGCCGGCGCGACGGCGATCCTGCTCGACGAGAAGGACGTCCCCGAGTTCGTCGAGGACAAGGAGCCCTTCCAGTTCGACCTGTACCGCGTGCCGTTCAACGGGGGTCGCGGCGGCACGGCCGAGCCGATCGAAGGCGCGTCGCACAACGGCAAGAGCAACTTCTTCGCCAAGTTTTCACCCGACGGCAAGTGGATCGTCTTCTGCAAGGCCGAGAACTACATGCTGCTGATGCCGGACAGCGAGCTCTACATCGTGCCGGCCGAAGGGGGCGAGGCGCGGCGCCTGCGCGCGAACACGCCGCTCATGAACTCCTGGCACAGCTTCTCGTCGAACGGCCGCTGGCTGGTCTTCTCGTCCAAGGCCAACACCCCCTACACCCAGCTCTTCCTCACACACATCGACGAGGACGGCCGCTCCACGCCGCCCGTCGTGCTCGAGCGCTTCACCGGCAGCGACCGCGCCGCCAACATCCCGGAGTTCGTGCCGCTGCCGGCCGGCGCGATCGCGAAGATCCAGGAGCGCTTCCTCGACGCCTACTCGTTCTTGCGCGCGGGCATGGCCAACGAGCGCACCGGCAACTACCCGGGCGCCGTGCGTGCCTACGAGCGGGGGCTCGAGGTCGCGCCCGAGAACGTGGAGCTGCTGAACGCCATGGGGTTCGCGTTGTTCCAGCAGGGCGAGAGCGAGGGCGCCGTCGAGGCCCTGGAGAAGGCGCTCGAAATCGACCCGGAGCACTGGAAGGCGCACAACAACATGGCGCTCGCGTCGATCGACCTCGGAGACCTCGAGGTGGCCGAAGCCCACTACCGCGAGTCGCTGGCGATCGAGCCGCAGGCGCCGATCTACAACGATCTCGGCTTCGTGCTCGAGCGGCAGGGGCTGCACGAGGAGGCGGCCGAGCAGTACCGCAAGGCCCTCGAGCTGGATCCCGAGTCGGCCTCGGCGCACCACAACCTGGCCGCCTCTCTCGCGCGCAGCGACGACCTCGCCTCCGCCGAGCGCCACTTCCGGGCCGCCCTCGAGCAGGGGCCCGGTGCCAGGGCCTCCGCCGGCATCGCGTTCGTGCTGTGGAAGCAGGGGCGGGTGGACGAGGCCGTCGAGCAGCTGGAGGCGGCGATCGCGGCCGAGCCCGAGGAGACGGCCGCCTACCAGCAGCTCGGCGAGATCCTGGTCGCGGAGGGGAGGCTCGAGCAGGCAGTGGAGGTGTTCGGCCGCCAGACCCGCAGCCGGCCCAGCGCCGCCGCGCATCAGCAGCTGGCGCAGGTGCTGCAGAAGCTCGGGCGGACCGAGGAGGCGCTTCGCGAGCTGGAGCGGGCGAAGGCTTTGGAGCGCGGGGCGGCGCAGGGCAGGTAGGGGATCCGCCTAGAAGATCTCGAACAGCCCCGCCGCTCCCTGTCCGCCGCCGATGCACATCGTGACCACGCCCCACTTGGCCTTGCGGCGCTTGCCCTCGAGCAGCAGGTGGCCCACGCAGCGGGCGCCCGTCATGCCGAAGGGGTGGCCGACCGAGATCGAGCCGCCGTTCACGTTGTACTTCTCCGGGTCGATGCCGAGGGTGTCGCGGCAGTAGAGGCACTGGCTCGCGAACGCCTCGTTGAGCTCCCAGAGGTCGATGTCGTCGACCTTGAGGCCGGCGCGCTTCAGCAGCTTGGGCACCGCGTAGACCGGGCCGATGCCCATCTCGTCGGGCTCGCAGCCCGCCGCCGCAAAGCCGCGGAACGCACCGAGCGGCTCGATCCCGCGCTTCTTGGCCTCCGCCGCCTCCATCATCACCACCGACGCCGCGCCGTCCGAGAGCTGCGAGGCGTTGCCCGCCGTGATGTAGTGCTCCTCGCCGCGGATCGGCTTCAGGCCTGCCAGACCCTCGAGCGTGGTGCTCGGCCGGTTGCATTCGTCGCGCGTGACCGTGTAGTCGACCGTCGAGGTCTCGCCCGTCGCCTTGTCCTTCACGATCATCGTCGTGTCCATCGGCACGATCTCGTGCGCGTAGAGATCGCCGTCCTGCGCCGCCGCCGTACGCCGCTGGCTCTCGAGCGAGTACTCGTCCTGCGCCTCGCGGGT
>JAJDAR010000361.1 GCA_029261775.1 Deltaproteobacteria bacterium
TCCTGCTCGTGGACCCGGCCGCGCGGGGCGTCACCGTCACGCGCACGCAGATGGTCGACAGCCGCAACGCGGCGCGCGTGCGCTTCGAGAACGTGGCAGTCGGATCCGACGCCGTCCTCGGAGAGGCCGATCGCGGCGCCGACCTGCTCGACGCACTGGTGCAACGCGCCACGGTGGCCGTCTCCGCCGAGCTGCTCGGCATCAGCCGCGAGGTCTTCGAGCGCACGATCGCCTATTTGAAGACGCGCGAGCAGTTCGGCGTACTGATCGGGAGCTTCCAGGCCTTGAAGCACCGCGCCGCCGACATGTTCTGCGAGGTCGAGCTCTCGCGGTCGATCGTCCTCGAGGCGCTGCGCGCCGTCGACGACCAGCGGCCCCATGGCGAGCGCATCGTCAGCGCCGCCAAGGCGAGATGCTCCGACACCGCTGGCCTCGTCACCCGCGAGGGCCTGCAGATGCACGGCGGCATCGGCATGACGGACGAGGAGGAGATCGGTCTCTTCCTCAAGCGCGCAAAGGCTGCCGAGCTGAGCTTCGGCGACGCGAGCTTCCACCGGGAGCGCTTCGCGCAGCTCACCGGCTACTGAGCGCGGACCGGGACCGCCGGAGGACTCAGCCTCCGTGCAGGGCGCGGATCTGCCGCTCGACGTCCGCCCGTACGGACGGCGCCACCGTGTGGCCGCCGTCGAACTCCTCGAAGCGCACGCGGCCCGCCAGCGCCTCGATCGCCTGGGCGGTGCGGCGGCCCCGCGCCAGCCCGATGACGGGATCCTTGCGGCCGTGGTACGCAAAGAAGGGGGGCAGTCGTCCGGGGGAGAGCCCGTCCATCAGCTCCTCCTCCAGCGACCCCGCCACCGCGAAGATCGCACCGAAGCGGTCGGGCGCGTGGGCGCCCAGGTACCAGGCCATGGAAGCGCCGCGGGAGAAGCCGAACACCATCGGCTTGCCCTCGGTCGGGTAGCGTGCCGCGACCTCGTCGGCCCCCGCGACGAGGCTGTCCGCGACGTCCCGGAACATCTGCAGCTGGGCGGCCTTGGCCTCGGCATGGTTGGCGCCTCGGCCGAAGTCCCAGACGTAGCCGCCGCCGGAGCGCTCGGGCCCGCGAAAGGAGACGAGCCGCACGGGCACCGTGAACTCGGCGAAGACGCCGTCGAGGTCCTTCTCGTCCGCGCCGGCACCGTGGAGCACGATCACCAGCGGCAGCCGGTCGCCCGAGCCGGCAGGGCCGACGACGTGGGTGCGGTACTGCAGCGGATAGGCGACATCGGCCTGGATCGTGCTCGGCGCGAGGAACAGCTTCCACGCTCCGAACAGCACCAACGCCGCCAGGCCCACCTTCATCATCGATCCCATGACACACCCTCCGATCCCGTGCTCGAGAGCGGCTCATCGGGTCGACGGGCGGAGGGGTGAAGCTCGGGCCGAGGTCGACGGGCGGAGATGTGAAGCTGGGGCCGAGGTGGACGGGCAGCGGGGCAAGGCTCGGGGCTCGCTGGCGCTGTGCCGTCCCCAGCTGCTACTCCCCACGAGGATCTGGAGGAGGCAATCAGGTGGGCTTTCGGCCACAGCGGATCGGGCTCGCCCTGGTCGCTGCCCTTCTCGGCGCGGCCTGCTCCACCTCACAGTTGGACTTCCGACAGCTGCCGTCTGCAGAACTCCTGGCGTCGATCCGCCCCGGGGTGAGCACACGCAGCGAGGTCTTGCAGCGCCTCGGCCCGCCGGAAGAGCTGCGCCGACCCGCCACCTTCGATCGCGCACGGCCGATCACTCCTCAGCACCGCCGGGTCCTCGAAGAGGGCCAGGTCTTCGGCCACGACGCCTACACCTACGCCTCGGCCAGCCGCCGTACGACCAGCCTGGCCCTGATCCCGGGCGGCCCCTCCGTGCTCGAGGTCTCGAACACGCGCTTCGTCGAGCACCTCTGGCGTATCGAGTTCGATGCCGAAGGCGTCGTCCGATCGGTCTCCCACGTCGACGAAACCAAGGAGAGGAAGTGAAGAGGACCGTGCTCCGGTTTGCGGGCTCGCTCGCCTTGCCGTTCCTCGTGTCCGGCTGTCTGCTGGTTTCGGCTTCGGGCTCGTTCGGACCGGAGCTGGATCCGGCCACCGTGGCCCGCATCGTCCCCGGCGAGACGACCAAGCGCGAGGTGCTCGCCTGGCTCGGACCCCCGGAGGAGTTTCTGCGCTCCGAGGTGGTCGAGTCCCTGGCCGACGAGACCACCCGGGTCTCCGGCGCCATTGCCCTCGGCAACCGGGCGCAGGACGCGTTCAGCTGGCAGCGCGACACGCTGGCCGGCCGAGGTCACGTCTTGATCTTCTACAACACCTTCCAGGCCGACGTGGAGAGCGACGTCCTCGTCGTGTTCTTCGACGAGCAGGATCGCGTGCGCGAGGTCTCCTTCCGCGCGGCGACGGGCCGGCCGTGAGCGGCGGAGGCTTCGGGCGAAGCCTGCTCCTCTCTGCGGCGCTCGGCATGCTCTGCAGCGGCTGCATCTCCTTCAGCGGAAAGTTCGGCACGCCGATCCCGGCGGAGAGGATCCAGGACATCCGCGACGGCGCGACCACTCGCGCCGAGATCCACGCCTGGTTCGGCCCGCCGTCTGCACTCTACAACCCGACCTTCCTCGACGTGGTGCTCGAAGACGAGGACGACATCACGGCCTCCTCGGGGCCGATCCTCGACGACGTGTACACCTACCGATTCATCCAGAACGACTCGACCCTCTGGTTCGTGCCGATCTTCTTCGCCTCGCTCGAAGCCAGAGCCTCGACCGAGACGCTGACGATCTTCTTCGACCCGCAGGGGCGGGTCCGCTACCACGCCTACCGCCGGGACGGCCCGGCGGGCGGAGGTCGCTGAGCGATGCGCCGCGTGCTCGGCAGCCTCCTCGTCTCGCTCCTCCTCACGGGCTGTGCCGAGGCGCTCTTCTCGCGGGTCTCGATGCAGAGCCACGCGGCCTACACCGACGCCGACTTCGCGGCCTTCCTGGCGATCCGCCGGATCGGCACGACCCGCAAGGGCGAGGTGCTCGCCACCCTCGGCCCGCCCATCCAGGTACTCCCCCAGGATCGGGGAGACATCTTCGTCTACCGACGTCGCGCCCGCGAGACGAACGTCGTCAACCTGAACCCGTCGATGGTCTCGGGCTTCGGCCCGACGGTGCCGATCCCGATCTACTTCCGGAGCGCAACGACGGGCCGTGAGGACACCTTGATGATCTTCTTCGACGCCGAGGGCCGCCTGCGCGGCCAGAGCCTGATGCGGAACATCGACGAATCCGGCGCCACGGCAGGAGACGACGAATGATGCGCCGGCTCGCCCTCGCGCTGCTCCTCCTGCTGTCCGGCTGCGCCTTCACGACCGCCGAGATCGGCGGCCCCCTGCCCTCTGCGGAAGGGCTGGTCGTGGGAAGCACGACCAAGCCCGAAGCCCTGAGTGCGCTCGGGCCGCCACGCCTCGTGCAGCGGCAGTTCGATGGCGACCTCTACACCTGGCGACGCATCCGCACCCGGAGCCGCTCGATCACGATCCTGCCCGTCTACGTGAAGGCCTTCTACTACTCCTCGGGGGAGTCGCGTCGCGACGACCTGAGCCTGTTCTTCGATCGCGAGGGGATCCTGCGCGGCGTGGGGCTGCGGCGCGAGACCGAAGAAGCCGAGTGAGCGTCGGATCGTTCCTCGAGGAGTGGCACCGGATCGTCGCGAACCGGGATCTGGACGCGCTCGAGCAGATCCTCCGCGAGGACGTGACGATCGGCGCGCCCCCCTACTGGACGCCGCTCGCCGGCAGGCCGATCGTCCACCACCTGCTCTCCATCATCATCGAGACGATCGAAGGGTTCAGCTACTTCCGGGAGTGGCAGGACGGCTCCGAGCTGGCCCTGGAGTTTCGCGGCAAGGTCGGCGATCTCGACGTGCAGGGCATCGATCTGATCAGCCTCGA
>JAJDAR010000362.1 GCA_029261775.1 Deltaproteobacteria bacterium
GCGTGCGACGAGCGCCGGGTTCGTGGCCGCCCGGTTGACGAGCTCGCCCGGGTCGACGGAGAGATCGTAGAGCTCGGCGTGCGGGGTGCGGATGAACTTGTAGCGCTCCGTGCGAAGTGCCAGGACCGGGCTCCAACCGAAATGGATGCGACCCGCCAGCGCTTCCAGGTACGCGCTCGGCGGGTCTCCCGGTTCGGTGGACCCCCGCAGGTCGGTCCACAAGTCGCGCCCGACAGGACCCTCGAGAGGGCCCAGACCGAGACGCGCGAGGATCGTCGGCGCGACGTCGATCAGTCGGACCAGGCGTGCGCTGCGTTCGCCCGCCACGAAACCCGGGCCCGCCATGAGCAACGGGATCCGCTGCGTGGCGTCGTAGATCGTATAGGAGTGGCTCGGCTCGTCGTGCTCCCCGAGGCTCTCTCCGTGATCACTGGTCACGGCCACCAGGGTCCGCCCGTCGGAATGGCGCCGTTCCAGGGCGCCGAGCAGCCGCCCGAGCTGTGCGTCGGCGAACGCGATCTCGCCCTGGTAGGGATCGCCCGGGAAGCGCTGCGCGAACTCGGGAGGGGGCCGATAGCTGTGGTGCGGATCGTACAGGTGGATCCAGAGGAAGAAGCGATCGGGTGCGTGGCTCAGCCAGGCGAGCGCCGCTTCGACCACGTGATCGGCCGTGCGCTCGGCGAACCCACCCGCACCCGACGAGCGGTCGAGGGTCATGTGGTCGTCGTACACGTCGAAGCCGCGGGCGAGGCCGACCTGCCTGTCCAGCACGGCGGCGCCGACGAAGGCAGCCGTCGCGAAGCCCTCGGCCTGCAACCGCTCGGCAAGCGTTGCGTGGGTCTCCTCCAGCCGGAAGGTGCTGTTGTCCCGCACGCCGTGGAAGGGCGGTGGCTTGCCGGTCATCAGCGAGGCGTGGGACGGCAGCGTGACCGGAGTCGGGGCGACAGCCACCTCGAAGACGGCACCGCGTGCGGCGAGCTCGTCGAGATGCGGGGTGGCCCCCGCCGGGCCGCCGTACACACCCACGCGGTCGGCGCGGAGGGTGTCGATCGTCACCAGGACGACCCGCGCGGGCGCCGGAGGAGCACCGCAGCCCAGCAGCACCGCCAGACCGACCAGGAGCCCTCCGAGTGTGCGAGGACTCCTCGGGGTCATGACTGCGGATGCTAACGGAAACCTCGGAGCCGGATGCGCGTCGTCGCCTACGCGTTCGGCTGCAGATCCACTCCGTCGGGTTGGGCCAGTCCGCGCAGCCGGGCGGCCAGGCGTCGAAAGGCCCGTGCCCGAAGCTGGCTCGCCCGCGGCACGGAGAGCCCGAGCCGGGCCGCGACTTCGGCGAGCGGCTCGTCGTCGAGGACGTGCTCGCGAATCAGGACCGCCTCGTTGTCCGGAAGCGTCTCGAGTGCGGCCTCGATCACGTCCGTCATCTGGCGGTCACTGGCGACGGCTTCCGGGTCGGGCCCGCGTGCGAGGGCGACCGGGTCTCCCCATTCGTCGGAACCGGACTCCGACAGCCAACCCGCGCTGCGGGCACCTTCCACCCGCTCGGCGTGCAGGTCCAGCACCCGGCTGGCGCCCTGCTCTTCGGGCCGGGCGACGCGCGCTCGCCACAGGCGTTGGGGCGTCTCGTGGGACTCGCGAAGGCCGTCGAACATCGCGCCGCGCACCCGATGCCGCGCGTAGTGCTCGAACGGGATGCCGCGCTCGGGGTCGTAGCGCTGAGCGGCTTCCCACAGCCCGAAGGACCCCCACGACACCAGCTCCTCGTGACTGACCGCGTTGCGCAAGTGCGGCCCCAGCCGTCGGCCGAGCCGCCGCGCCTCGACGTCCAGCTCACCGAAATGCGCGGCCACGCGGTCCTGGGCCGCGTCGCCCATCGAACTCTCCCCCATGTGAGGCATTTCAGCAGACGCGAACCCAACGCGAAGTGATCTCGCGCACCAAGTCGGGTGGTCTTCACCGCGCCGTCACGCAGGGCCGCGGTTCGGGGGTGCGGTCCGGTTCCCGCGTTGCGAAACGAGCGTGGTCAGTTCCCCTCGCTTCCGTCGCGGCCCCAGAAGGCTTGCCAGGTCGGAAGGCTGTCGGGGACGCTGCCGCGACCGTGCTGGCGACGGGGCCAGTCGGCTGGCTCCTGAAGCAGCGGGTGGGTCGCCTGGACCTCGCCGTAGACCAGCAAATGGCGCCGGCGCACGAAGAGCCAGTGCCCGTCGCGGCGCGCGTACTCGTCGTGGTACTGGATCGCCTGGTGGATCCAGCGCTCCCCGTCCTGGATCTCCGCCTTGCAGTAGACGATGCCGCTCGCCTCGTTCGCGTCCCGCAATTCGATGGCGTGGCTGCCGACGTGAAGGAACGAGACGCCGATCCGTCGCAGCTGGCGATCGAAGTCCTCGCGCAGCGCCGCGTGCCCCCGCGCCTCGCGACCCACGCGTACGTCCGGGACGAAGAGCGCCACGAGCCGCTCGAGATCCCGCGCATCGAGATGCACCGCGTAGTGCGAGGCCAGCTGGCGGATCTCCTGGTAGGCGAGCAGGCGGGCCAGGTCGTTCATGGCGTTCTCCTCGGAAGCGAGCAGTCTACGCCACCCTCGCCGCGGTTCGGGGAGTCGCGAGCCGCTGATCCGTGCGGCAACCGAGGCGGGCTAGCATGGGGACATGGATCGCCTGCTGCCGACCGAGCTGCGAGACGCCCGCGCTGTGAACCGGACCGACGACGAGGCCGATGTCGTGATCGTCGGTCTCGGGATCGCCGGAGCCTGTGCGGCGATGGAGGCCTGCGACACCGGGGCCGACGTCCTGGTCATCGAGCGCGCCGGTGGCGGAGGCGGCACCTCCGCGAACTCCGGGGGTCTCGTGTATCTGGGCGGCGGAACCCCCGTGCAGGAGGCGGCCGGCTTCGAGGACACGCCGGAGGAGATGTTCAAGTTCCTGGTCGCGGCGTCGGGCCCGGGCGCAGACGAGGACAAGATCCGGACCTACTGCGAGGGGAGCGTCGAGCTCTTCCACTGGCTCGAGAACCAGGGACTGCCCTTCAAGCGCAGCTTCCATCCCGAGCCCGGCATGGAGTCGCCGACGGACGACTGCCTCGTCTTCTCGGGCGGCGAGGACGCGGCGCCGTTCGCGAGCGTGGCGCGGCCGGCGCCACGGGGTCACAAGCCCCGCACGGAGGGCAAGGCGGGTCCCTTCCTGATGCAGCGGATCCTCGCGGCCACCGCGCGCAGACCTGCGCGCCAGGTGCTCGACACGCTGTGCGAGACGCTGGTGGTCGAGCCCGACGGGCGGGTGGTCGGGGTCGTCGCGCGGACTGCCGGTGAAGAGAGGATCTTCCGGGCGCGCCGTGGGGTGATCCTCAGTGCGGGCGGCTTCTCCACCAACTCCGAGATGGTGTCGCGCCACGTGCCGCAGCTCGGACCCTGCCGGCCGAAGAACGCGACCGAGGGCGATGACGGTCGCGCGATCCGCATGGGCGAGGCCGCGGGCGGCACCCTGCTGCGCATGGACCAGGCCGAGGTGGCACTGCCCGTCACGATCCCGCACCGGCTCGGTCGCGGCGTCTTCGTCAACGAGCGCGGCCAGCGCTTCATCAACGAGGACACCTACTACGGGCACATCGGCATCGAGGCCCTGTTCCATCAGCACGGCCGCGTCTGGCTGCTGGTGGACGACGCGATCTTCGAGGTGAACATGGTGGGCATGCAGCCCGCCCACGTCGCCGAGAGCATGGCGGAGCTGGAGACCGCGGGCGGCTTCCCGGAAGGCGCCCTGCAGGCGACCGTCGAGCACTACAATCGCTACGCAAAGGAGGGTCGCGATCCCGTCTTCGGGAAGCGTCCCGGGATGACGCAAGCCCTCGATCGTCCACCCTACGCCCTGCTCGATGCGCGCACCCAGAGCTGCTTCTACGCCTGCATGACCCTCGGTGGACTGGCGACCCGGCCGGGCGGAGAGGTGATCGGGCCGGACGGCACCGTGGTGCCGGGCCTCTACGCCGCCGGCCGGACGGCCGCGCTCTTCTCGGGGCGCGGCTATGCGGGCAGCGGGATCTCCCTGGGCGACGGGGCCTTCTTCGGGCGCCTGGCGGGCCGCTCGGCGGCCGCCGCCGCGCCCGTGTGATAAACCACCACCCGGCGGCCCCCTGCGAGCCGCCGCATCCCCGATCGGCGAGGCGACGATGAGCAAGACCGAGGCACCGGCCATCGAAGGCTGGTTCACGATGGACCGGGAGCGACCGCATCTGCTGGGTACGCGCTGCAAGAGCTGTCAGAACGTCTTCTTCCCCAAGGAGACCAGCTACTGCCGCAACCCAGCCTGCAACGGGACGGACTTCGACGAGATCGAGCTCTCCCGGACCGGCCGGCTCTGGTCCTTCACGAACAATTGCTATGCGCCGCCGGAGCCCTTCGTGGCTGATGATCCCTTCGAGCCCTACGCCATCGCAGCGGTCGAGCTCGAGGCCGAGAAGATGGTGGTGATGGGCCAGGTCACCGCCGGCGTCTCGGTAGAGGAGCTCGAGGCCGGCATGGAGATGGAGCTCGTGCTGGAGACCCTGTTCGAAGACGACGACAACGAGTTCCTCGTCTGGAAGTGGCGGCCGACGGCCGCCGCAGCGTGAAGGAGCCACCGATGGCACACGAAGTCGCGATCCTCGGGGTGGGGATGCACCCCTGGGGCAAATGGGGCCGGAACTTCGTCGAGTACGGCGTGAAGGCCGCCCAGGACGCTCTCGCCGACGCCGGCGTCGACTGGCGGGACGTGCAGTTCGTGGCCGGCGCGGACACGATCCGCAACGGCTATCCCGGCCACGTGGCGGGCGCGACCTTCGCCCAGGCCCTGGGCTGGCAGGGCGCGCAGGTCGCGAGCAGCTACGGCGCCTGCGCCTCGGGCTCCCAGGCCATCGCCACCGCGCGGGCGCAGATCCTGGCGGGGCTGTGCGACGTCGCGTTGGTGGTCGGGGCGGATACGACGCCCAAGGGCTTCTTCGCTCCCTCGGGTGGTGGAGACCGGAGCCGCGACCCCGACTGGCTGCGCTTCCGGCTCGTCGGAGCGACCAACCCGGTCTACTTCGGTCTCTGGGCACGCCGGCGCATGGAGCTGTTCGGTGCGACCGAGGAGGACTTCGCCCGGGTCAAGGTCAAGAACAGCCGGCACGCGGTGCACAACCCGAACGCGCGTTTCCCGAAGTCGTTCACCCTCGACGAGGTGCTCGCCTCCCCGATGGTCAGCGACCCGCTGCGTCTGCTGCAGATCTGCGCCACCAGCGACGGAGGCGCCGCCTTGATCCTGACGAGCATGGAGTACGCGCGAAAGCACACGGCGGATCCTGTGACGATCCCCGCGGTCTCCAACGTGACGCCGAAGTACCCGAACCAGCTGATCGAGATGCCGAACTTCGCGACGGACTCGGGCGCGGGTCTGTCGGTTCCGGACGTGCCGTTCCGTCCGTCGATCGCCAAGTACGCGTACGAGCAGGCGGGCGTCGGACCCGAGGACATGGACCTGGCCGAGGTCTACGACCTCTCGTCGGCGCTGGAACTCGACTGGTACGAGATCCTCGGGCTCTGCAAGGAAGGGGAGGCGGAGAAGCTGGTGCGCGACGGCGACACGAGCGTCGGCGGGCGCATCCCCGTCAATACCAGTGGTGGTC
The DNA here is from genome assembly GCA_029261775.1 of Deltaproteobacteria bacterium. GTDB lineage: Bacteria > Myxococcota_A > UBA9160 > UBA9160 > UBA6930. The sequence goes on from JAJDAR010000362.1 coordinate 5,641, forward strand.
TGGGTGCCTTCGGCGAGGCGATCCCGGCCCAGGCGATCGCCCAGGTCTGCGAGCTGACCTGGCAGATGCGCGGTGAGGCCGGAGGCCGGCAGGTCGACGGGGCCAAGCTCGGCATCACCGCAAACTACGGCCTCTTCGGTCACGGCTCCTCCGTGATCGTCAAGAAGTAGGAGCCGCTCATGGCGCTTTCCCTGCAGGAAGTCTCCGACCGGATCGAGATCCAGGATCTGCTCGTGCGCTACACGAAAGCGATCGACGAGAAGGACTGGGAGCTCCTCGACCAGTGCTTCACCTCGGATGCCGAGGTCGACTACGTCTCCTCCGGCGGCATCAAGGGTCCCTACCCCGAGGCGCGCGCGTGGCTCGCCAAGGCCCTCGCCCCCTTCCCGATGACGGTCCACTACGTCACGAACTCCGAGGTGATTCTCGACGGCGATCGCGCCAGCGCGCGAACCGCGGTCCTGAACCCGATGGGCTTCGCGAACCCCGACGGCACCCTGCACCAGTTCACGGTCGGCGCCTACTACGTCGATGAGCTCGTCCGCACGCCCGACGGCTGGCGGATCGCCAAGCGACGCGAAGACCAGGCCTTCATGGAAGGCGCCCTCCCCGAGGCCCTCCAGATCCCCTCCTGAGCCGAATGGAGCCGAATGGCGGGCCTGCACGGGAGGGTCCAGGCTTCGTTACCCTCCCTGGATGGCTGATACCGGAGTCGTCGAGGTTCGCTGCGAGCGCTGCAAGACTTCGTTCGCGCCCGAGTGGAAGCAGTGCGTCCACTGTGGCGGGCCACTCGGCCAGAGCGGTCTGCTCGCGATGCTCCAGCGCGCGGAGCCTGTCCCCCAGGACGGCGGCTTCAGCCCGGAGCCCTTCCAGCCGGACGACCAGGCCCAGGAAGTGGAGCTCCAGGGGCGGGGCCGGAACCTGATCTGGGTCTTCACGGCGGTCGTGGCGATGCTGATGTCCGCCCTGCGCGCCTGCGGTGAGGGCTAGGGAGGAGCGGGAATGCCGAAGAAGATCGAGAAGACCGACGACGAGTGGAAGGCCGAGCTCGACCCCGATCGCTACGCCGTCCTTCGCCAGGCGGGGACCGAACGGCCCTTCACCGGTGCCTATCACGACAGCAAGACCCCGGGGATCTATCGCTGCGCCGGCTGCAGCACGCCGCTCTTCCGCTCGACGACCAAGTTCGACTCCGGCACCGGCTGGCCCAGCTTCTGGGAGCCCCTCGCCCCGGACGCCGTGGAGGAGCACAGCGACCAGAGCCTCGGAATGGCCCGCACCGAGGTCGTGTGCGCCGCCTGCGGCGGGCACCTGGGCCACGTCTTTCCGGACGGGCCTGCGCCCACGGGCCAGCGCTACTGCATGAACTCCGCCGCGCTCGAGCTCGATGAGGCCGCGGATCCCGACGAAGGGCCGTAGGCGCCCCGTCCTCGGCAGTCGAGCCCGGTCGGCGGCTAGCCGTCGATGATGGACAGGGCCTGGCGCGGACAGAGGCGGACCGCCTCCTTCGCCTTGTCGACCTGATCCGCGGGGACGTCGCCGGACACGTCTTCTTCGTCACCCTTCACCAGGTGATGGAAGTTGTCGTCGTCGTCCACCTTGAAGAGGGCGGGCGCCACGTCCATGCAGACGGCATTCGCTTCGCACAGGTCCCAGTCGACCTTGACCTTCATCGTGTCCTCCGTTCTCGCTCCGTCGGGCCCCGGATCGGCCAGGCCGGCCGCGAGAGCCCGAATCTATACCCCATCGCCGGGCCCCGGAACACCTCGTCCGGACCGCCCGCAAGGGCGCCTCAGGCCACGCGGAAGGTGCCCGGGCCGACCTCGCTCAGCCGGCCGTCTCGAAGCAGGCGGGCGACGTGCTGGCCCATGCTGCGGCGCTCTACCGGCTCTGCGAAGGCGACGGCGTCGCCTGGCCGGTAGACGAAGCGGTGGGCGGCGACCTCGTCGAGGGTGCGGGGCTCGGCCAGGAACTCGAGCAGCCGCGTCTCCCGATCCGCGATCTTGGCCGTGAAGCGGTCGAGGCGCTCGAGGAAGGTGGGCCGGTCCACTCGGCCCACGTGATGGAAGGTGACGTAGTGGCGGGCCTCGATCTCGCGCACGCGAGCGAGGCTGCGCTCGAAGTCCTCGAGATCCGACCAGGCATCTCCGTAGTAGGGGCCGAAGCTCGAGAGATCGATGTCGCCGAGGAAGAGCACGTCATCCGGCAGCACGTGGAGCGCGCAGTGCCCCCGTGTGTGCCCTGGGGTGTGGATCACCTCGATGCGGACGCCGCCGCCGAGGTCGAAGACGTCGCCGTCCCGAAAGGCCTGCGCATCGGGGCGCTCGCGGTAGTGGTACTGCTCGCGCACGGCCTTCCTCCACGCCGTCGCGACCTCCGGGTGACCGTCGAAGCCGAAGATGGCCATGAAGCCCTCGAGGCTCAGCATGCCCGGAAGGTCGGCCTCGTGGACGTGGAGCGGGCGGTCGGCGAACAGGAAGGCGCCCGCGACGTGATCCTCGTGGCAATGGCTGAGGATCACGCGGTCCACATCGGGCAGGCGATCCCGACGCGGGAGCAGGCCGAGGGACGGATCGATGACGGCAGACTCCTCGGTACCGCGCACGAGGATGGAGTTGCCCTGGGGATACTTGCCCTGCTTCTCACCGAAGAGGACGGTCGTGTGGCCGAGGTCGAGATCCTCGAGCGGAGGGGTATCGTCCATGCCCCGATTGTCGCACGGAGGAAGTCCGTTGGCCCGAGCGCGCAGCTACTGGCTCGTCAAGTCCGAGCCCGCCAAGTACTCCTGGGATCAGTTCGTCCGGGAAGGTTCCACCTACTGGGACGGGGTTCGCAACTACACGGCACGCAACAACCTGCAGGCCATGAAGAAGGGGGACGCGGTCCTCTACTACCACTCCAACGAGGGCAAGGAGGTGGTGGGCGTCGCCAAGGTGATGAAGGAGAGCTACGCGGATCCGACGACGGACGACGAACGCTGGGTGGTGGTGGACCTGGCGCCGGTGAAGCCGCTGAAGCAGGCCGTGACGCTCGCCGAGATCAAGGCGGACCCGAAGCTCTCCGGGATCGCGCTCGTGAAGCAATCGCGGCTCTCGGTGATGCCGATCGAGAAG
>JAJDAR010000363.1 GCA_029261775.1 Deltaproteobacteria bacterium
ATGGGCATGGCCGTGCCCGAGGAGCGCTTCGTGCCGGCCGACGAGCTCGCGGCGGGTCTCGCCTCGGCCGATGCCGACGATCGTCTCCGCGCCTGGGTCGCGCGGTTTCCCGCGCTGATCAAGCCGAACATGGCAGATGGCAGCGTCGGCATCACCAAGGACGCGGTCGTGCACGACCTCCGCGAGGCGGGCGCCTATCTCGGCTGGCTCGCGACGGAGCTGCCGGGGCGCGACGTGCTGATCCAGGAGTACCTGCCGGGCCCGGAGTACGGTCTCGGCATCCTCGGCAATCCGGAGGCAGAGCTCGAACCGCTGCCGATGCTCGAGGTCGACTTCTCAGCGCTGCCCGCGGACTGTGCGCCGATCCTCTCCTTCGAGTCGAAGACGCAGCCCGACTCGCCCTACTGGAACGACGTGCGCTTCGTCCCCGCCACGCTCTCGCGGGAGGATCAGCAGGACCTCGCGGCGCGCTGCCGACGCCTCTTCGAGCGGCTCTCGCTTCGCGACTACGGCCGCTTCGACTTCCGGACGGCGGCCGATGGAACGGTCCGCCTGATGGAGGTGAACCCGAATCCGGCCTGGGGCTGGGACGGCAAGCTCGCCGTGATGGCGGGGCACGCCGGCTGGTCCTACGCGCAGCTGCTCGAGCGCCTGGTCGCGATCGCCTGGGCCCGCATCAGACGAGCCGGCGCGGCAGCCTGACGTCCCAGTCGCGCCGGGCGAAGCGCTGCTCGTTTCCGGCGAGTCCCTCTTCGGCTTCCAGGTGGCCCTCGATCCGGAAGGTCTCGGTGTCCGCCGTGAGCTGCATCGCCAGCCGAACGCTCACTCGCCAGTCGCCCCGGGCGAGGGTCGCGCGCTGCTCGACGCGTTCGAGCGCCGACAGGGGATCCTCCTCGTCGATCTCGAAGCGCTTGCCGAGCGTGTAGCCGACGCGCAGATCGATGTCCTCGAAGTGCACGAGGCTCGCATCGTCGAAATCGCTGCCCTCGAGCTGGTACTGGAAGCGATTGCTGGTGAGGTCGACCGCCAGGCGGCGACGGAAGTCGTGCTTGCGCACGGCCCGCATGGCCGGGGGCGCGGCCATGTCGGGTGACTCGAAGGCGGCCAGGGCCTCGTCCTCCGGGCGAGGCGACCGCACCGGCAGGACGAGGCAGCCGGTGCCCGGGTGCAGCTGCAGTCGGGTCGGCTCGCTCGAGGGCCACACGATCGGCCAGTAGCTCGTCGAGAGCGCCAGGCGGATGCGGTGACCGGCCGGAAACGCATGGGCCAGGTCGTTCAGCTGCAGCAGGGCGGCGAACTCGCGGCCCGGCTCGAGGGGCTCGGGCGCCTCGTGCCCGTCGCGGTGCGCCAGATTGAGGACGCCGTAGCTCACGCGCAGGGAGGTGCCGTCCGGCGCCACGTCGCAGAGCCGCGCGATCAGATTGCCCGTCGGCCGGTCGGCGCGCAGGCGGAGCCTCAGCGTGGGTGCTCCGAGCAGCTCGACGCGCTCGCGCAGTCGCTCCGTGTCGAAGCAGAGCGAGAAACCGTCGTCGGGGCGTTGATCCCGTGGCATCTCGCCGTCGCTGCCGAAGCCGCACCACTCGCCGCCGCGCAGGCCGCAGGTCTGCGGCGAGGCGAGCAGCAGCGCTTCTCCCCCGTCGTCCAGCTCGGGTTCGCGCGCGAGCCCGCCCGCGTTCAGGTAGAGGCTGCGCAGCTCCAGGTCCTTCGCGGGCCAGTCGGCCTCGGCGACCCAGCGACCGGGGCGCGACGCGTACTGCGGCTGGGGCGCAACCGCCTCCTGCATCCAGACCCGCAGCGCGGGCTCGTCCTCGATGCCGTTGGGCACGTCCTTCAGCCACCGGTCCCACCAGCGCAGGGCTTCCTGCAGGAAGCCGATCGCGGGACCGGGCACACCGAGATGGGGAAAGGCGTGAGCCCAGGGGCCGATCAGGCCCTTGGCCGGTGAGCGCAGCGAGGCCACCAGCCGCGGCACCGCGTTCGCGTATGCATCGGCCCAGCCACCGATCGCATAGACCGGAACCTCGATCCGCTCGATGTGGTCGGCCACCGAGCCCTCGCGCCAGTAGTCGCTGCGCCAGGGCTCGCGCATCCAGAGCTCGGGGAAGTTCGGCAGGGCCTCGAGCCGCGCTCGCCACTGCTCGCGCCAGCTCTCGCCCACCAGCTCGGGGTCGGGCGGCAGCGCCTGGTTGAGCATGAAGATCGCGCCCCACTGCAGGTTCTCGGTCAGCAGGCATCCGCCCATGTAGTGGGCGTCGTCGCTGTAGCGGTCGTCCGACGCGCAGAGGGTGATGATCGCCTTGAGGGCAGGTGGCCGAAGCGCAGCGATCTGAAGGGAATTGAAGCCGCCCCAGGAGATGCCGAACATCCCGACCGCTCCGCTGCACCAGGGCTGTGCAGCGAGCCAGGCGATGACCTCGGCGCCATCGGCATGCTCCTGCGCGGTGTACTCGTCGGCGAGCAGTCCCTCGGAGTCGCCCGAGCCGCGCAGGTCGACGCGCACGCTGGCGTAGCCCTGCTGTGCGAAGTAGCGATGCATCGGTTCGTCCCGGGCACGCATGAAGTCGCGCTTGCGGTAGGGCAGGTACTCGAGCAGTGCGGGTACGGGCTCCGCGTGCGCGGAGACCGGTCGCCAGAGACGCGCGGCGAGCCGGCAGCCGTCCGAGAGCGGGATCCAGACGTTCTCGAGGACCTCGACGCCGTCGCTCATGATCCGAGGTGCTCGGCGAACGGCTGCGGGGCGGCGGATGCCCCCGGAGACGCGGCCTTCGCTCGACCTTTCACGGGCTGCCGCGCCGGCTCGCAGGCAGCAGCTCCTGGGCCGACCAGAACGAGAGCGCCAGCTCCTGTCGCACGCTGCGGCCGACCTCGACGTCGAAGCCGTTCACGATCGCGAGCCGGAAGCCGCCCGGCGGCATCGAGTGGGTCGTCGGTGGGCGGTCCTCGTGGAAGGTGATCTGGATGCTCGAGACGCCCTCGGTAGCGCGCAGCCGGTCGACCAGCTCGGCGGGGGGATGTCGATATTGCACGCCGTGGGCCCCGAAGAGCACGACGCTGAAGCCGTCGCGCCGATCGGCGTCGGCGAAGTCCCATTCCTTGCGGGCGTAGAGCCCGACCAGGGCGTCGACCCAGCCGGCGCCGTACAGGTCCGGCCACTGATCGGCGAAGCGCATGTGCGCCTCGATGATCTTCCCGCCGATCGTCTCGAAGTTGAGCATGCCCACGTAGGTCGCCATGTGCTTGGCGACCCAGTCGGCCAGATAGCCGTCGATCTCGGGTCGTGCGTCCGCAAGCACCGTCCAATGGTCGAAGGTGCCTCCTTCGAGCGGTGTGCCGATCGCGTGTCGCAGCCAGCGGATCCTGCCCTCCACGACGGCACAGTCCGTGCTGACGTGCTCTCCTTCGAGCATCTCCATCCAGAAGTGGCCGGGTCGCTGGCGGCGCTTGTACTCCTCGAGTGTGCGCAGCACCCTGCTCCCCGCGCCCATCCCGCGCAGGTTGACGAGCGGCTTGCTGAACACTGGGAAGCGGTCGGGCTCGACACCGTGGGGTGCGCAGCGCAGGCCCTGGCTCTCCGCCACGGCGAGCTTGTCGTAGATCCAACGGTGCTCGGGATACCAGACCCAGGCGTCGCCGTCGTCGGTCGGGATCCAGACGTCCTCAGGGCACTGCGCGTGCTCGAAGTACTGCTCGCGCCAGGCATCGGTCTCGCGAATCGGCATCGGGCTCCTCGACGAACTCCACTCGGTCGCCAGTCCATCGCGTCCCGAGGAGCGACGGGTCCTTCGACGACGATGGCTCGCTAGCTGGCGTTGGCGAGGGCCTCGTCGAAGTCGAGGGTGCCGGTGTCGTCGTCTTCCATCGCCTCGAGCACGGAGGCGTCCTCGAAGATGCGGATGCCCTCGGCCTCGAATTTCTCGCGCGTGCGGTCCGTGATCGCGCCGACGCGCACCAGGGCCGGCATCATCAGATCCTTGAAAGCGTGGATCGTTCCCGGCGGCTGGTCGAACTCGATGCCCTGTTCCCGGGCCTCGCGCATGCCGGCGACGAAGTCCTTGGGGTCGATCTCCGAGTTCTCGAGCACGGCCAGGAAGGTCGGGTCGGGAGCCGGGCGCTCGCCCTCCCGACGGCCGGTCGCGCGCGCCATCATCATCAGCGCGTCGAAGGCGAAGTCGGCGACGTCCTCGCGATCGTCCGGGTGCATGTCGGAGATGGTCTTGCCGACATAGACGTTGCCGAACGCCACGTGGCGGCTCTCGTCCCGCAGCACGCCCTCGATCAGGCTGCGCAGCAGGTCGCAGGAGGTGGCGCGGCGCATGTTGTGGAAGGCGCCGAGCGCGAGACCCTCGACGATCATGTTCATGCCGATCGCGACCTTGACCCAGTGCCCCGACTTGAGGGTGACGTCGATCAGCTCGCGCAGGAACGGGGACATCGGGTAGACGAGAGCGAGCTTCCGCACGTAGCGCTCGAAGACCTCGACGTGCCGGGCCTCGTCCATGGTCTGGGTGGCGGCATAGAGCTTGCCCTCGTAGTCCGGCACCGCATGGGTGAGCGTGGCGGCCGTCATCAGCGCGCCCTGCTCGCCGTGCAGGAACTGCGAGAGGCGCTGCGCGCCGACGTGGGCGCGGAAGGTCTCCTGCTGGCTCTGGGAGAGCCGCTTCACGAAGGGGATCTCGGAGAGGCCGAAGCGATCGTCGTCGATGATCGGCTTGCTCGGGTCCACCTCGATGGACCAGTCGAGGTCCCGCTCCCCGTCCCACTGCAGTCGCTTGGACTTCGAGTAGAGGTTCCGGAGCTTCTCGATGTCCATCTCGTAGTCGAACTGCCAGGCGATCTCCATCGGAGTCTCGTAGGTCTCGACGTGCTTCTCGGTCATGGGGCTTCTCCGGGCGGGCCAGGTCGACGGCAGTGGGGGACGAGGTGTGGCGGGAGGATAGGACGTTTCCCGTCGGGAGCCGGCTGGGGTCGCCCCCGGGCCCTCATCGGCGAGGCGGGTCGGCCTCCGGAGGGGCGGGGTCCGGGACGGCGGTACTGCCCAGCGCCTCCTGGACGCTGTCGAGTCCGCGATCGATGGCCTGCTTGGCCTGGGCCGTCAGGCCTCCGCGGCGATACTCGTCGACCAGCACCCTCTCGATGCGATCGAAGACGTCGTCGGCCCGCAGGTCCTTGGAGCGGCGCCCGAGCAGCCCGGGCCGGCGGCGCTTCCGCGCCTCCTTGCCGAACAGGTCGACGAAGTCGTCGAAGCGGTCGCCGATCTTCAGGATCTCCTGGAAGTAGCGATCGGGCTGGGAGGGCGAGATGAGCAGGCCCGCCAGCCCCGCGACCAGGGCCGCCGGGATCAGGGCGATGTCGCGCAGGGCCTCCAGGCTCGCCTTGGCCACGAAGACGATCAGGTCGCGGAGGAGGGCCCAGCGCCGCGCCACGGTCTCGGGGCCCGGGGTCTCCTGGGCGGATCGTCGGGGGGGCGGCATCGTCCATCCATTCTACCATCGTGAGACGGCCCGCCTCGGCCCGCCGACCCCAAAGGAGACCCCCCATGAGCGACAAGGCCCTGTCCCGGATCGAGAAGACTCTCGAGCAGATCTGCGGTGAGATCGCGGCCCTCTCGGCGCGGGTCGACGCGCTGGCGGGTGCTGCCCCGGGCGGAGGTGCTGCGACCCGCGAGGAGGTGATCCGCTTCCTCGACCAGTTCCGCGCGGGCGAGGCACTCGGCGAGGCCACGACCGGCGCATGGATCGAGGTCTCGGACGTCGACTGCGTGCGCGGTGGACTGCGCGTCGTACAGCAGCGCGAGGGCATGCACGCCCGCCTCCTCGAGGAGCGCATCAAGCAGCTGGGCGGGTCCTGCTCCTACGAGATTCCGGAGCGCCTGCACGAGGCCGCGATGAAGGATGCCGGCGATGCGAGCAAGAGCGACGCGAAGAAGGTCCTCGCCTTCGTGCAGCGCTTCGGCGACGTGGACAAGGCGCTGCAGCCGATCTTCGATCTGGCCGACCGGCTCGCTGACGACCCCGAGACCCAGAGCCTGCTGCGCACCATCGCCCAGGACGAGCGCTCCACCCTCCAGTTCTTCAACGAAACCTGCGCCCAACTCAACCCGAGTTGACAAAGGGGTCGGGTCTCTCGGTCAACTCGACGGACCGGAGCCCGAACAACCCAAGAAAAGGGCCGGGCCGGGAAACGGGTGATCGGGCGGAGTTTCGATCAGAGCAGCTCGGCGGGGGCGGTCGGCTTCCACTGGGCCCAGACCAGGCGCCAGGTGCCGTCGCCCTCGTCCTCGAGGTCGGCGTCGATCTGGTAGACGTTGCCGCGGAAGCCTCCGAGGGTCTCGCCGGGCGTGTTGCCGGCGATGCCCGCGATCACGACGACCTCGGCCTTGCCCGGCTCGATGACGACGACGTCGCGGATGCGCAGCACCACGTGGCGGTTCGCGTTCCGCATCACGTGGAACGTGACGTAGGCGCCGAGAGCCTTCTTGTCGTGGCCTCTGGCATCCGCGTAGCGCTCCGATACGTGCTCTTTGAAGGCGCCGACGTCGCCCGCCTCGGAGGCCGCCTCGAGCGCAGCGAGTGTGCGTCTCACCTGGGCTTCGGGGGTCTCTGGCTCCGACCCACAGGCGGCGAACGCCGCGAGGGCCAGGATCGCGAGCAGACCCGTGCGTGCCGTCATGTCCTCGTCCTCCTGAGGCGCTCTTCGGCCGACCGGCCCCGCCATTCGAGGGCCCGCTCGGGGCTTTGCCCCAGGTGCGACTCCCGAGCGAGTGCCGATGGGTCTGGCCGCTCAACGAGCTCCGGCGGTCGGACGAAACGGGACAGATGTCCGACCTCGATCTCCGCGGCAACCACCGCGTGGCCGTCGCGGTGGAAGTGCAGTGCCGCATCGGCGCCAGGCGCTTCCTCGCGACGATCCGCGATCTGAGTGGCCAGGGTTGCTTCATCGGAACCGAGGAGCGAGCCAGGGTGGAGGTCGCCATCGAGCTGGTCTTCCGACCGCCCGGCTTCGAGGCGCCGGTGCGGGTGCAGGGCGAGATCATCCGGGTCGCGGGCGGGCGGGACGACCACATCGGGCTCGGCGTCGAGTTCCTGGCCCCGCTGGCCGAAGCACCGCTGGCCGGGACGGAAGATCTCGCACCGTCCTCACCGGCCCGCTAGCGCTCCCGCCTCGCCTCGGCTCTCCCACCCGACGCCCCCCGGCACACGCTCGGCATGCCCGTGGCGATCCGCAGCCGTCGGAGCGGTGAGGAACGCGTCCCGGCTCGCCGGCTCCTCGAAGAGCAGGATCTCGCCCTCGCGATCCAGGCGCGGCGAGTCCATCGTCGGCGTGAACCAGGCATGGGTCGCCGGATCGAGCAGCGGACCGGTGAAGCGCGCAGGCTCGCGCCGGAACGTCTCGAGCCGCTCCGTGCTGGAGACCCAGAAGAAGTGGCCGTTCACGGTGGTCCGGAGCTCGGGCCGCAGGGCGGCGGGCTCGCCGGGCGAGACCGGACAAGGCAACTCGATCCCCAGTCGCGCCAGGAAGGCCTCGGGACCCTGCACGAAGGTCCCCGGACAGGGCAGTCAGCAGAAGCCCAGGGGCCGGCCGTTCACGTAGAGCGGCTCGACCTGCTCGCTCAACCGGTCGTCCATGACCGGGCATCGGTCGTTCACCGAGAGCAGCTCGCGATCGGCCACGTACAGCGGGCGGAACTCGCCGTCAGGGGGCTCCGCGTTGCAGGCCCAAAGGGCGAGCAGGGCCGTCGCCCCCAGGAGTGTCGGCCGCATCCTCACACGCATGCGGCAAGGCTAGGGAACCGGGGGCCCGCCCCAACAGGACGGGCCCCCCGACGAACGCGCGGTCGGGCTTGCCCCGCTGCCCCGCCTGCGGTGCCATCGCGTCCATGCATTTCGAGCCCACCTTGGAGAGCTTGCGCAGCCACCAGGTTCCCTCCTGGTACCACGACGCCAAGCTCGGGATCTTCATCCACTGGAGCGTGTCGAGCGTGCCGGCCTTCGCGCCACGCGGTGGCATCGAGGCGATCTTCGCCGGCGAGGCCGAGCAGGGCGACTCGCCCTACTCCGAGTGGTACTGGAACTCGCTGAAGCTTCCGGGCAGTGCGGTCGCCGAGCACCACCGCAAGACCTACGGCGATCGCCCCTACGAGACCTTCGCCGATGACTTCCGCGCCGGTCTGGCGCAGTGGCGACCCGAGAGCTGGGCGGAGCACTTCGAACGGGCCGGTGCGGGCTACGTCGTGCTGGTCACCAAGCACCACGACGGCTTCTGCCTGTGGCCCTCCGAGGTGCCCCACCCGAACCCACGGTGGAAGGACTGGAACACCGGCCGGGACGTGGTGGGCGAGCTCGCCACGGCCGTCCGGGCCCGCGGGCTGCGCTTCGGTACGTACTACTCGGGTGGGCTCGACTGGACCTTCGACGACCGACCGCTGCAGGGTCTGGTCGACGTCGTCACCGGGATGCCGGACGCACCGTATCCCGACTACGCCGCCGCCCAGGTGCGCGAGCTCGTGGAGCGGGTGGCGCCGGACGTGCTCTGGAACGACATCAGCTGGCCCGACGTGAAGGAGCAGCTCTGGACGGTGCTCGCCGACTACTACAACGCAGTTCCCGAGGGCGTGATCAACGACCGCTGGCTGACCCGCAGCTGGTGGGTCCCGGTGCTTCGCTTCCCGCCCGTGCTGCGTCTCGCGGAGTGGCTGCTGGCGCGGCAGCTCAAGAAGCAGGGGGGGCTCGGCGCCCCGCCGCCGCCGCCGGTCTACGATTACCGCACACCCGAGTACACCAGCTTCGACGAGATCCAATCGCGAAAATGGGAGTGCGTGCGCGGAATCGACCAGAGCTTCGGCTACAACCGGAACTCGCTGCCCGAAGATTTTCTCACCCGGCAGGACCTGATCCACTCCTTCGTCGACATCGTCAGCAAGAACGGCAACCTGCTGCTCAACGTCGGCCCCCGCGGCGAGGATGCGCAGATCCCCGAGATCCAGCTCGAGCGCCTGGCCTGGCTCGGCAGCTTCCTCGAGACCTCGGGCGAGGCGATCCGCGGCACGCGGCCCTGGACCCGAGCGGAGGGGCGCACCCGGGAGGGTCTGCCGGTGCGCTTCACCTCTCGCGGCGATCGTGTCTTCGCCTTCGTGCTGGGAACTCCGGAGGGTCGGGTCGTCACGTTGGTGGACGTGCCCTTCGGCGGCGCGAGGCGTCTCGATCGTGCGGGCCAGGTGGCGGCCCGCCGCGAGGGGGATGGTGACCTGCGCCTCGAGGTGGGCGAGGCCTGGAGCGAGCAGCCGGCCCATGCGTTCGAGCTGCTGCCGGGGAGCTGAGACGGCGTCCGCAGTCTCTTGACCGACTCCTGAGGGTCGGTCGCCGCGGCCCGTCGTAGGCTCGCCTCGATCCCCTTGAACCGTGAGGTGACCCATGGCCCACGACGTTCCGTCGCGTGTGGTTCCCCCTGACCCGCAGATGCCTGCCGTTCTCGAAGGTCCGAGCCGTGAGATCGGCCGCGTTCGCGAGCGGATCCGCGCCCTCGCGGAGCTCGACACCCCGGTGCTCGTCTGCGGCGAGCCGGGGACCGGGCGTCGCGCCGCGGCCGGCCTCTTGAAGCGCGGCGGAGCCCAGGTGGTCGCGCCGAGCGATTCCCCGCCCTCCGCGTTGCCGCTGTGCGGCACGGTCCTGTTGCCCGACGTCGAGCGGCTGCCCCGCGACACGCAGCTCTGGTGGCGGAGACGCGTCACCCAACAACGGATGGGCGCGCGGCTGATCGCGATCGCCAGCACGCCTCTCGGCGAGCTCGCGATCCGTGGCAGCTTCGACGCCGAGCTGGCGGCCCGCCTCGAGCGCTTCGTGCTGCGCCTTCCGCCGCTCCGCGAGCGGCGCGGGGATCTGCCCGCCCTCGTCGAGCGCACGGGGCGGATGGTCGCCAGTGAGCTCGGAAGGGACAGCGTCGGCTTCACGGAGGGAGCGCTGCGCCGACTGGCCCGGGAGCCCTGGCCCGGCAACCTTGCGGAGCTGCGCCGTGTCGTGGAACGGCTGGTGGCGTTTCACGGGTCCAGCGCGATCGGTGTCGACGCCGTCGAGGAGGAGCTCGACGAGCTGCGGCCCTCCCTCGAGGGCTTCCGCGATCGGGAGCGCGGCCGCGAGCGGGCCGAGCTGATGCAACATCTGGAGCAGACCGGCGGCAATGTCGCCGAGACCGCGCAGCGCATGGCACGAAGTCGTCCCGCGATCTATCGCCTGGTCGAGAAGCACGGGATCGCGATCCGTCGGGGTCGCTGAGGACCGGCCGATCAGCTCTCGGCCGCGAGCTCTTGCAGCCGCTTGTCAGCCGCGCGGATGACAAGCAGATCCTCGATCACCAGCTCGGGCCGCGGAGAGCTCGCGGCCACCTCGCGCAAGGTTCCGCGGGCCTCCTCTGCGCGATCCGGCGCGAGCTCGAGCTGGGTGAGCGCGCGCAGGTAGCGGTTGCCGACGTCCGACCCGAGCACCTCGATCGCCCGGTCGGCAAGCGGGAGGGCGCGGCTGCGATCCACCCATCCCGTGATCAGCGGCACCCGGGGAAGCTCGGCGTGCATGCGCGAGAGCAACCGCAGCGGTCCTCCGCGCTCGAGGCCCGGGTCGAGGGCGATCGCCGCCCGGATCGAGCCGAACATCCGGTTCGCCACGCCCTCGCGCACGGCGCGGAACAGGCCGGCCTCCCGGGCCCAGCCGCCCCAGTGGACGGCCGACCAGAAGGCGACCCGCGCGACGTCCTCGCGGGCCAGGCCCGCGGCGTCCACCCGGGCGGGCAGCTCTTCGACCGGCACGCCGTCGAGCAGCACACCGAGTCGCGCGGCGATCCCTTCGAGCACCGGCTCGGAAAGCTCGGCTCCGCGGCGATAGCGCTCGCGCTCCTGGTCGGCGTCGCTGCTGGCGAAGTCCGCCTCGTAGTAGAGGGCGCGGAGCAGCCGCCACTGGACGTCGAGCCGCTCGGGTGCCAGCTCGGCCGCCGCACGAAAGGCGCGAACCGCCTCGCCGATCGGGCCCGGAGCCGCTTGCCCCTCGACCTGGCCCTCCGCGCGGCGCTCGTAGGCCGCATCCCCGTCTGCGAGCCACTTGCCGACGTCCTGCGCAACGGCTGCCGGTGCGGCCAGCATCAGCAGGATCGGGAGCAGGATGGGTGCGCGCACCGGGGAAGCCTAGAGGTTCCTCCGGCACCGAAAAGGCAGGATGTGAGCAGGATTCCGACGTAGCGTCACTCAGCTGTCCGATACGCGACCCACTGTCCAAAGGAGGGGACTTCCCTTTGCCCTTTCCCGCGATCCGCTCGACCCTTTGCTTCCTGGCCCTGGCCACATGGCTCGGCCTCGCGCCGGCCGGCGCGGAAGCGATCACGGTCACGATCGACTACCGCTTCGATTCGGCCGGCTTCTTCGACCCGACGACCAGCGCGGGCTTCCTCGCGCGGACGCGCATGCAGGAAGCTGCCGACCTGTTCTCCAGCAGCCTCCTGGACCCGCTGCTGCCGATCGTCCCCGGTGCTGGAGACAGCTGGAACGCCTTCTTCACCCACCCGGGCAGTGGCGGCAACAGCGCCAGCTCGAACCTGTCCATCGCGGCGGACGAGATCCTGGTCTTCGCCGGGGCACGGGATCTGGGCGGCAGCATCCTCGGCCAGGGCGGCTTCGGTGGCTACTCGGTGACGGGTCAGACGGCCTTCGTGAACGCGGTCGACACGCGGGGTCAGACGGGCGTCGGCACGACGGACTTTGCTCCCTGGGGCGGCTCGGTCAGCTTCGACCTCTTCGGGACGAACTGGTACTTCGGCGGGTCGGCCGCGGTGCCGGGTTCGATGACCGACTTCTTCTCGGTCGCGATCCACGAGATCGCCCATGTCCTGGGTCTCGGCGCGGCGGCGTCGTGGGATCTCCAGGTGGGCATCTCGGGCGGCTGCGCGAGCGGGCTCGCCTTCATGGGCGCCGCTGCCATGGCCGTGAACGGAGGCCCCGTCTGCCTCGACGATGATCCGGGCCACTTCGCGGACGGCACCCTCTCGGCTGGGCAGGAGGTCTCGCTCGACCCGAGCCTGGCTCCCGGCCTTCGCAAGCTCCTGTCTCCGCTCGATTGGGCCGCCCTCCAGGACGTCGGCTGGCAGCTGAGCGCGGCCGTGCCCGAGCCGCAGGGGCTGGCCCTGGTGGCCCTGCTGGCCGCCCTCGGCCTGCGCCGCTCCCGCTAGCACCCGCGGACCCACTCCCCTGGGGGGAGGGCTTGCGAGTAAAACTAGAACGTGTTTCAATTCGGTCCGTCTCGGCTCCCCTTCGCGGCGGAGCCCCTCGCATGAGGGCGGGCCATGCACATCGACTTCACCCCGGAGCAGCAGCAGCTTCGCCTGGAGCTGCGCGCCTACTACCAGGAGCTGCTGCAGGGCGACCTGCGCAAGCGCCTCGACGACGAGTGGGACCAGCTCGGGGGTCCCGCCTTCCGCGAGGCCATGGGCCGCATGGGCAAGGACGGCTGGCTCGTGCTCGGCTGGCCGAAGGAGTTCGGCGGCCAGGGCCGCGGCCACGTCGACCAGTTCATCTTCTGGGACGAGACCTACCGGGCCCGCGCGCCGTTGCCGGTCATCACGGTCAACACCGTCGGGCCCATGCTGATGCAGCACGGGACGCAGGAGCAGCGGGATCTGCTGTTGCCGAAGATCCGTGACGGCGAGCTGCTGGTGTCGATCGGATACACCGAGCCCTCGGCCGGCACCGACCTCGCCTCCCTCCAGACGCGCGCCGTCAAGGACGGTGACGAGTGGGTGATCAACGGCCAGAAGATCTACACGACCCACGCCGGCGACGCCGACTACGTGTGGCTCGCTTGCCGCACCGACCCCGACGCGAAGAAGCATGCCGGCATCAGCATCATCCTCGTGCCGACCTCCGATCCCGGTTTCTCGGCGACCCCGATCCGGACGATCGGCGGTGAGATCACGTTCGCGACCTTCTACGAGAACATCCGGGTTCCGCTCTCGAACACGATCGGTCCCGAGAACGGCGGTTGGGGCCTGATCACCGGTCAGCTCAACCTCGAGCGCATCACCCTCGCCATGCCGGCGAGCCTCGACCGCCTCTTCGACGAGGTCTTCGCCTGGGCCGAGAAGACCGAGCGGCCCGGCGGTGGGCGCATGCTCGACGAGGGCTGGGTCCAGCAGAACCTGGCGAAGGTCTACGCCGAGCTCGAAGCCCTGAAGGTGATGAACTGGCGGGGCGCCTGGCAGATGGACCAGGGGATCCCCGGCATGGCCGAGGCCTCGGCGGTCAAGGTCTTCGGGACGGAGATGGTGATCGCCTGCTACCGGCTGCTCCACGAGATCACCGGCCAGGCCGGCCTGATCCGTCGCCTCGAGACGGGCTCGATCTTCGGCGGGCTGCTCGAGAGCGCGTATCGCCTGGCGATGGTGAACACCTTCGGTGGCGGCGTGAACGAAGTGCAGCGCGACATCATCGCGGCAGCGGGTCTGCAGCTGCCGCGGGCACGACGCTAGGCAGCGAGGAACCCGCGATGCCCCTCAGCCCCGAGCAGAAGAAGGAGCTCGAGAGCCGGATGCACGCCTACGTGGGCAAGCCGATCGGGCCTCCTTTCGTCGCGCGCGACCCGGTCAACGAGCCGCAGATCCGCGCCTGGTGCGATGCGATGGGCGATCAGCTCGCCGTCTACTGGGATCCGGCCGCCGGCAAGGACAGCGTGCACGGCAGCGTGGTGGCCCCGCCCACCATGCTGCAGGCCTGGACGATGCAGGGCTTCGAGATGCACAAAGGCTACGACGAGCCCCAGAACGAAGAGCATCGGCTGCACAAGCTGCTCACCGATCATGGCTACACGGGCGTCCTCGGCACCGACACCGAGCAGGAGTACCACCGCTACCTCGCGCCGGGGGACGTGATCACGGCCCACACCCTCGTCGACTCGATCAGCGAGGAGAAGGCGACCGGTGCCGGGGTCGGGTACTTCATCACCACGCGCACGACCTTCACCGACCAGCAGGGCGAAGAGGTCGGCTGGATGACCTTCCGCGTGCTGAAGTTCATCCCGAGCCAGCCCCGACCCGCGGCGAGTGACGGCGGCGCCACGGCGGCGCCCGCCAAGCCTGCGCGCATCAAGCCTCCCATGGGCCACGACAACGGCTGGTGGTGGGAGGCGGCCGCCGCGGGCAAGCTCGTGATCCAGCGCTGCAAGGAGTGCCAGAAGCTGCGCCATCCTCCGCGCCCGCTGTGCGATGCGTGCGGCTCCTTCGCGTGGGACCATGTCGAGGCCAGCGGCCGCGGGACCGTGCACACCTTCACGATCATCCATCACCCGCAGTTTCCGGGCTACGAGTTCCCGATCTTCGCCGTGCTCGTCGATCTCGAGGAGGGCACCCGCATCGTCTCGAATCTCGTCGACTGCAAGCCCGAGGACGTCTCGATCGGCATGAAGGTGCAGGCCTTCCTCCACCAGGACGAGGACGGCTTCACGCTGCCCCTGTTCCGCAAGGCCTAGGAGACCGCCTTGGACTTCGCATTCACCGAAGAGCAGGAGACGGTCCGCGCGCTGGCTCGGGAGATCCTCGACAAGGAGGCGACCCTCGACCAGGTCAAGGAGGCCGAGCAGACGCCGGAGTGCATCGACGAAGCGCTTTGGAGCAAGCTGGCGGAGGCCAATCTGCTGGGAATCGCCGTTCCCGAGGAGCACGGCGGCATGGGCATGGGCCTGGCCGAGCTGTGCTGTCTGCTCGAGGAGACGGGTCGGCGCGTCGCTCCGGTCCCCGTGTTCGAGACGCTGGTGCTGGGTGCGCTGCCGATCGCACGCTTCGGGAGCGAGGCGCAGAAGGCCGCGTGGCTCCCTCGGGTCGCCGCGGGGGACGCGGTCCTGACCGCCGCGTTGCAGGACGCCGGGAGCCAGGATCTCGCCCGCCCGGCCACGACGGCGCGCGCTGCCGGCGACGGCTTTTCGTTGAGCGGGTCCAAGCGTTTCGTGCCGGCCGCGCGCCGGGCCGACCGGGTCCTGGTGCCGGCGACCGAGAGTGGGGTCGCGTCGATCTTCCTCGTGGACCCCAGGGGTCCGGGCGTGACCCTCGCGGGTGGCCGCACGTCCACCGGTGCGCCGCTCTACGAGATGTCACTGCAGGAAGCACCCGCAGAGCGGCTGGACGGCACCGGAGCCGCCGCCGACGGGGCCCTGGCCTGGCTCGAAGCGCTGGCGCTGGTGGCCACCGCAGCCCTGCAGACGGGAGTCTCCGACGAGGCGCTGCAGATCACGGCCCGCTTCGCCTCCGAGCGCCAGCAGTTCGGTGTGCCGATCGGCAGCTTCCAGGCGGTGCAGCACCGCGCCGCGGACGGCTTCATCGATCTGCAGGCGCTGCGTTGGTGCACCTGGCGCGCCGCCTTCCTGCTGGATGCCGAGCGACCGGCGCTGCGGGCGGCCCGGGTCGCCAAGTACTGGGCAGCCAATGCGGGCTCGCGCATCGCCGACGCCTGCGTCCATCTGCACGGTGGCATGGGCTCCGACACGGACTACCCCATCCAGCGCTACTTCCTGTGGTCGCGCGCCCTCGAGCTGAGCCTCGGCTCCGCCACTCCCCAGCTGGTCGAGCTGGGTCGCGATCTCGCGGCCCACGGCCGGGAGGCTCACGCATGAGCACGCGCACCCTCGACTCCGTGCGGCCCGGCGAGGAGCTCCCGCCCCTCGACGTCCCCGTCACGGCCGCGATCATCGTCGGAGGCGCCGTCGCCTCGAACGACTTCACGCCGGTCCATCACGACCGATCGGCTGCGCAGGAACAGGGCCTGCCCGACGTGTTCATGAACATCCTCACCACCAACGGCTACGTGGGTCGCTACGTGACCGACTGGGCGGGACCGGACGCGCAGGTCAAGGGTGTGCAGCTCAAGCTCGGCGGTCCGAACATGCCGGGCGACACCCTCAAGATCCGTGGCAAGGTGCTCGCGGTCGACGACGGTCTGGCGATCGTCGAGGTCGCCGGCACCAACTCCTGGGGCAACCATGTCACCGCCAGGGTGAAGCTCGCCCTGCCCGGCGCTGCGTAGGAGACAGGATGCCCACCACCCTCCACGACGAAGCCGCGATCGTCGGCATCGGCCAGACGCCCTACTCGAAGAACTCGGGGGTGTCCGAGCTCTCCCTGGCCTGCCAGGCGGTGCGCAACGCGATCGACGACGCGGGGCTCGAGCCCGGCCAGGTCGACGGGCTCGTCACCTTCCTCATGGACTCGAGCGACGAGGTCGAGGTGGCACGCGCCGTGGGCATCGGCGGGCTCGACCTGTTCAGCCGCGTGGCCTACGGCGGCGGCGGCGCGGTCGGCCTGGTCCATCAGGCGGCGATGGCGATCGCCACGGGCACCTGCGAGACCGTCGTCGTCTACCGGGCCCTGAACGGCCGCTCCGGTCAGCGCATGGGTCAGGGTGTCTCGGGCGACATCATCACCAGCGACCTGATCCACTGGAGCTGGTACATGCCCTACGGGATGCTGACGCCCGCGACCTGGGTGGCCTTCTGTGCCCAGCGCTACATGCACGAGTACGGCGCCACGTCCGAGCATCTTGCACAGATCGCGATCTCGACGCGCAAGCACGCGGTGAACAACCCGAACGCGGCCTTCTACGGCAAGCCCCTCACCCGTGAGGACTACTTCGCCTCGAAGATGGTGACCGAGCCTCTGCGTCTGTTCGACTGCTGTCAGGAGACCGACGGCGGTTGCGCGCTCGTCATCACCTCGCCGGAGCGAGCGAGAGACCTGAAGCAGAAGCCCGCCATGATCCGCGGGGTGTCCCAGGCCTCGGCGCCGGGGCAGGAGCAGATGACGAGCTTCTACCGCGACGACCTCGCCGCGCTGCCCGAGATGGAGCTGGCCGCCGAGCAGGTCTACGCCCAGTCGGGGCTGGGCCCCGACGACATCGACGCCGCCATCCTCTATGACGCCTTCACACCGGAGGTGCTGATGCAGCTCGAGTCCTTCGGCTTCTGCGGCAAGGGCGAGGCGAAGGACTTCATCCAGGACGGTGCCCTCGAGGTCGGGGGCCGCCTCCCCAACAACACCCACGGCGGGCTGCTCAGCGAGGCCTACATCCACGGCGTGAACAACATCGCCGAGGGCGCCCGGCTGATCCGCGGAGAATCCTGCAATCAACCCGAGAAGGTCGACCACGTCCTCGTCTCGAGCGGCGTCGGCGTCCCCACCGGAGCCCTCATCCTCGGCACAACTTAAGAAAAAGGCCCGGCCCTTTGCTTAAGTCACCAGAAAACGGCCCAACAACTTAAGAAGAGGGCCGGGCCTTTTTCTTGAGTTGTTTCTCTACGGTGGAGTCGTGATCGGATTCCACTTCTTTTCATTCTTCGAGGTTCATGCATCATGCCGGAAGCCGTCATCGTCGAGGCGTTGCGATCGCCGATCGCTCGCGGAAAGATGGGCAAGGGAGACTTGTCGGGTCTCCACGCCGCCCAGCTGCTGGGCAAGGTCCAGCGCGGGCTGATCGAGAGGGCCGGGGTCGAGCCCAAGGACGTCGACCAGATCTTCGGCGGCTGCGTCACGCAGGCCGGTGAGCAGTCCAACAACATCACGCGTCACGCCTGGCTCGGCGTGACCCCCGAGGACTACTCGACCGCGGGCACGACCCTCGACGTCCAGTGCGGATCGGGCCAGCAGGCCAACAACGTGGTCAGCGCCCTCGTGAAGGGCGGCTCGATCGACGTGGGGATCGCCTGCGGCGTCGAGCAGATGAGCCATGTGGGCCTCGGCATGAACGTGATGAACGGGCCGGGCTACTTCATCCCCGAGGGCTTCCCGTGGGACGAGCCGATGTCGCAGTTCATCGGGGTCGAGCGCATCGCCGAGAAGTACGGGATCACCCGGGACGAGACCGACGCCCTCGGCCTGCGCAGCCAGACCCTCGCCAAGCAGGCCTGGGACGAGGGACGCTACGAGCGCGAGATCCTGCCGATCGAGGCACCCGTGCTCGGGGACGACGGCGCGCCGACCGGAGAGATGCGCACCGTGCTGCGCGACCAGGGCCTGCGCGATACGACCCTCGAGGGCTTGCGGGCGCTGAAGCCGGTCCAGGAGGGCGGCGTCCACACGGCGGGGACCTCCTCCCAGGTCTCCGACGGCGCCGCCGGGCTGCTCTACATGACGCCGGAGCGCGCCAAGGAGCTGGGCCTTCGGCCGCGAGCGCGCATCCTCCACGACGTCGTGACGGGCTGCGATCCGACCACCATTCTCGAGGGCCCGATCGACGCGACCCGCAAGATCCTGAAGCGATCGGGCATGTCGCTCTCCGACATCGATCTCTTCGAGTGCAACGAGGCCTTCGCCGCGGTCGTGCTGGCCTGGCT
>JAJDAR010000364.1 GCA_029261775.1 Deltaproteobacteria bacterium
GTTATTTTTTTTCACCCCCCCCGGCGGCCCCCCGGCCCCCCCCGGCCCCAACCAAAAATTAAACCCACGGCCCCCGCTCTTCCGCTCTTCGCCCTCTGCGTTCGGCCGCTATTCGGGTCTCAGCTTTTCGCCCCGCTCTTCGTCTCCGCTCTTTGTTCCCTCCTTCGTCTCCGCGGGGGTTCCCATCGGTGGGACGTCCCGGTGGCGGGACGCGGGCGGGCGGGCGGCTCGGGTGTCTGGAAGGAAGCGGTGGCGGGGGCGCGGCTTTGCGTGCCTTCCCGTGGGCCTGACCTCGGTCCTGCGCGTCCGCGCAGCGGCAGCGGCGGCGCAGCTGCGGCTCGCGCTGCGCGTTCTCTGCACCCCGCCGAGCGCCAGGGTCCCGATCCCGGGACCCGCCTTTCTTCGAGTTACCGCACAGGAAAGGGCCACAAGCAGCCGATATCACTGAGGTTCCTCGACTTCTTCGGACTTGGGCATGCAGCTTGAAAAGGAAGCTCGTTCCCACCGCCGGAAGAAGGAGCCCGGAGCCCCCCCATGCAAGATCCCACCGTCCTCTTCGTGGACGACGAGGTGAACATCCTGAAGGCGCTGCAGCGACTGCTGCGCCATGAGGGATGGACCGTGCTCACCGCGTCACGCGGCGCAGAGGCCCTCGATCTCCTGCGCAAGCATCCCGCACAGCTCGTCGTCTCCGACCAGCGCATGCCGGAGATGAGCGGGGTCGAGCTGCTGTCGGCGATCCGCGAGCAGCACCCGAACATCGTGCGCATGATGCTCACCGGCTACACGGAGATGAACGTCGCCGTCCAGGCGATCAACCACGGTGAGATCTACCGGCTGATCACGAAGCCGTGGAACGACGAGGAGCTGAAGGCCACCCTGCGCCAGGCCTTCGACCACTACGCCCTCAAGAACGAGATCAAGCGCCTCAACCAGGTGACGCGCGAGCAGAACCTCCGCCTGCAGGACATGAACAAGAACCTGGAGGGCAAGGTCCGCGAGCGCACGAAGCAGCTGGCCGAGAAGCACCAGGAGCTGCGCATCGCCTACGTGCAGACGATCCGGGCGCTGGCCGAGGCGGTGGACGCCAAGGATGCCTACACCCGCGGCCACTCGGAGCGGGTCGGCGTCTACGCCTCCAAGATGGGCCGCGAGCTCGGTCTGCCCAAGGAGGTGATCGAGCGGGTCTACATCTCAGGCCTGCTCCACGACGTGGGCAAGATCGGCGTGCGCGATGCGGTGATCACCAAGCCCGACCGCCTGACCCCCGAGGAGTACGAGGAAATCAAGGAGCATCCCGCCATCGGCGCGCGGATCCTCCAGCCGGTCGCCTTCCTCTCGGACGTGGTGGCGTGCGTGAAGCACCACCACGAGTGGTTCGACGGCTCCGAGCGCGGCTATCCCGACCAGCTGGCCGGCGACCGCATCCCGCTGCCCTCGCGCATCATCATCGTCGCCGACACGGTCGAGGCCATGACCAGCGACCGTCCCTACCGCAAGGGCCTCAAGCTGGACTCGGTCGTGCGGGAGCTGGTGAAGTACTCGGGGAGCCAGTTCGACCCGAAGTGCGTCGACGTGATGCTGCGGCTGCTCGAGAGCGAGGGCGACTCGTTCGTGAAGAAGGAACAGAAGTTCGACATCCATGCCTTCCTCGAAGTCTGATCTCGACCCCAGGCCGGAGGGGGGCGGTGGGATCCGCCTGCTCTCCCAGGAGATGGCGGCCCTCGGCATGGACCTCCACGCCACGCTGCGCGAGGAGCCGCGCTTCCTGCTCGACCCACGCCTGCTCGGCGCCCTGCACCAGGAGCTCGGCAACCAGCTCTCGGCGCTCGACGCGCGGGCCGCACTGGTCCAGATGGGCTTCCTGCACGGCCTGCGCGACGCGATGCGCCTGGTGCGATCGGGCTTCGGCCCCGCCGGCATCCGCACGGCCGAGACGCCGACCGGAGCCCGCCTGCCCCTGCTGCTGGCGCGCACCCGCATGTCCGGCGGCGGGCTCTCGATCGCGGGCAGCTGGCCCGAACAGCGCGAGGCCCAGGCGGTGATGCGCCACGTCGGCGAGCAGACGCATCCGACCTGCGCGGTCAGCGCGGGCTTCACCTCGGGCTGGCTGTCGGGCATCTACGACGCGGACATCCTGGCCGTCGAGACGGCGTGCCTGGCCTGTGGCGCCGAGCGCTGCGAGTTCCTCGCCCTCGATTCCTCGCAGTGGGAGCACCGCGAGCAGCCGGGCTGGGCCGAGGCGATCGTGACCCTGCCCTTCGCGCCGCTTCGCGACGTCGTGCTGCGGCACCTCGGCGAGGAGGAGCCGCTCGACGAGGGCGACGACTTCGAGTTCGGCGCACCGGTCGTGCACGTCTGGGGCCCCGTGATGGTGATCCCGTTCTCGGGCGCGGACGAATCGCTGCGCGCGCTCGAGCTGATCGGCCGCGATCCCGGCGCCCGTGACGTGCGGGTGGTGGTGCTCGACCTCTCGGGCGCGATCATCGACGACGGCTTCGGCGCGGCCGCTCTCGAGCAGATCCTCGACGCGGTCGAGGGCTGGGGCGCGGAGCCGATCCTGACGGGCGTGTCGCCGCTCTCGGAGGCGGTCGTCAGCGACCTGTCCGCCTCCCATCTGGTGATCTCGAAGGACCTGCCGGAGGCCATTGCGCTGGGCTTCCAGGTCGCCCAGGTGCAACGCCGAGGCACCTGAGCGGCAGCCGCCGCGACCTCAACTCGGGTCGCCGTCTACCCGAAACTCCAGCGATGGCCTCTCTTGCGGCGTCCGCCCTGCCCGGCCTGCTGGTGCAGCTGCATCAGCAGGGCTTCGAGGGCTGGCTGCAGCTCCAACGCGGCAGTGTGAAGCGGCGCTTCCTCTGGCAGGGCGGCGAGCCCACACGGCTCGAGTCGAGCGAGGACGCGGATGCGCTGGTCGAGCGGCTGATCAGCCGGGGCCAGGCCACGGAGGAGGCGCGCATCCGATACCGGCAGCAGCTTGCCCAGAAGCCCGGCCCGGAGCTGGCCGTGCTCGTCTCGCTCAAGATCGCCGGCCCGAAGGACCTGTTTGCCGCCCTCACCGCCCAGCTGCGCGAGGTGCTGCTCGACTGCGTCACCTGGGAGACGAGCCAGGTCGAGATGCAGCCCGGCGAGGCGGCGGCGCGCCTGCCCAAGGCCCCGATCGACGTGCTGGCGGTGGCGACCGAAGGCGTGACGCGCTGCTGGCGGCCCGACCAGGTGCTGCAGACGCTCGGCGGCCACGCGACCCACTTCCCCGTCGCCACCGAGGCCCTCGACCAGCTGCTCCCCCGCCTGCCCGACACGGAGGCCGTCCAGGAGCTGATCGGCGCCATCGGCGAGCACGAGTCGGCCTTCAACCTGCTGCGGCGCCTGGCCGACCCCTCGGCCTACGCCGCGGTCTGGCTGCTCCACCTGTGCGGTGGCATCTCCTGGGAGACCAGCCCGGCCGGCAAACGCGAGAACGGCGAAGCGGCGAAGGACGGCCTGCCGGAGACGCATCTCGAGATCGTCGTCACCGGTAGCGAAGAGGCGCAGGCCATGGCGGCACCCGGCGACGCCGCGCGCAGCGCTGCCGCCGATCGCCAGGTCCAGCGGGCCGCCGAGCTGCGCCAGGAGATCGCGGAGCTTCACGGCAACCTCGCGGAGCGCGACTACTGGCAGATCCTGGGGATCGATCGCGAGGCCAGCCACCCGCAGATCAAGAAGGCCTACCTCAAGCTCGCCAAGCGCCTGCACCCGGACAAGGTCTCGCAGCTCGGGCTCGACGACGTGAAGATCCAGGCCAACGAGCTGTTCGCGGTGATCACCCGCGCGCACGAGGTGCTGACCGACCCCGACGAGCTCCGCGCCTACCACGCCCAGCTCGAGGGCCACACGTCGATCGACGCCAACGCCCTGGCCCAGGCGGAGACGCTGTTCCGCAAGGGCGAGATCATGATGCGCTCGGGCGCCTTCAACGACGCCTTCGAGTTCCTGGATGCCTCGGTCCAGCTCTGGCCCGAGGAGGCGGACTACCAGGCCGCCCTGGCCTGGGCGCTGTTCAAGAAGAGCCCACCCGAGGACGAGCGCTCCGTCCAGCACTTCCGCAAGGCCCTCTCGCTCGAGGAGGGCGTCGCCTTGACCCACCTGCGCTTCAGCCTGGTGCTCAAGGCCACGGGGAAGAGCGACGATGCCGCCCGCCACGCGAAGCGCGCGCGCGAGCTCGACCCCGCCGTCAAGGTCTAGCGGCTCGCCCCGCGCGGCTGCGAACGCAGCCAGGCGCGCAGCCCGGGCTCCGGCAGCAGCAGCGCGTCCTCCGGCCGCTTGCGCCAGCTCGCGAGCTCCGGGGCCCACAGACCCAGCTCCTGGCCCGAGCTCGTTCGCCAGAAGATGCGCGCGCTGCGATCTCCGGCGCGGAGCCACGGACCCGCCAGCTCGAGCGGCCCGGCCAGCTCCAGCAAGCCATCGACGTCCTCGGTCCGCCACGCCTCGACGCCCGCCGCGCCGCGCTGCGTCCCGCTCGGCAGCGCGTACAGGCTGCGCAAGCCCGGCGCTTCGAGCACGCCACCGCCCCGCAGCTGGCGACCGAGCTGGCGGATCGCCTCGGGCGATGCGACCAGCGGCCCGCTCATCGTGCGCGCATGGCCCGCAAAACCGAGCGCGTGGCCGAGCTCGTGCACCAGGGCCCCGAGCCGCTCGTCCGGATCGAGCGCGCGAGAGCGGCCCCTCCAGTCGGGGCCCATGCGCCGGGCCAGATCGACCGACGCTCGCTCCAGGAAGAACGCGCCGGCCGGCGTGTGGCGGCAGTCGGCCAGGGTCGCGCCCAGCCCCGGGTCGCCGGCATCGCGCCTGGGGGGCGCGTCCAGGAAGCGCACCACGACGGGTGCGTCCGGCTCGACGCTTCGCGCAAGCCCGACCCCGAGGCCCGCGGCGTTCCAGGCCGCCATGGCCCGGTCGAGGTCGGCGCGCTCCTCGGGATGCGCGCCCCCCTCGACCCGCACGCCGATCGACGCACCGTCGGGCCAGCGGCAGGTGTGCAGCGAGACGCGGCCCGCCTCGGCCCACAGCACGGGGTGGAGGTCGGCGAGCGGGTCGGACGGCAGCAGACAACCGGTCCACGCGAGCGCGAAGCCCAGCAACGCGAAGCCTCGGGCCATGCGGGGGGTCACGAGCTGGCGTCCGGCGCGGCTGCCAGCGGAGGCGCGGTCGGGGGACGCATCACGCGCCCATCCCAGACCAGGAAGATCGCCAGCCCCAGGCTCGTCAAGACGGCGGCGAACCCGAACATCGCGGCGAAGCCCCAGGTCTCGATCCAGAGGCCGAAGAGCGGGCCGCCCGTCAGCACGCCCAGATCGAACAGCGCCGTGTAGACGGCCATCGCCATGCCGCGGTTCGCCAGCGGCGCACGGTCCACGACCATCCCGAACAGGATCGGAAAGGCGTAGCCGTGCCCGATGCCGCAGAGCACGCCGGCGATCCACACGTCCCGGTCCGTCGTCGCGCCCGCCAGGACGAGGAAGCCGAACGCCAGGCTCAGCATCGAGGGGAGCAGCACCTTCTTGGCGCCGACCCGGTCGGGCAGCCAGCCGAAGCCGACCCGCAGGAACAGCGCGGCCACGGTGTAGGCCAAGAAGAAGCCTCCGACACTGCCGATGCCGGTCTCGTCGACGAAGCGGCGCGCGAACACGAACAGGGCCGTGAGCGCGATCGAGAAGGTCGCTCCGATCTGCCACAGCGGCATCAGATCGCGCTGGCGAAGCGCCGCGCGAAAGCCGTGGCGGGGCCCGCCCGGCGTCGGCGGCTCGTGCACGTGGTGCTCGGGCAGCGGCAGCGAGACGACGAGCGAGGCCACCGCCAGACCGAGCGCACACCAGAAGATCGCGTCGTAGCCGCCGCCCACGCGCAGGATCGCGTCGCCCAGCACCCCGCCGACGGCCATCGGCAGCATGCCGGACACGCCGAACCAGGCGAGCCCCTGGGTGCGGCGCCGCTCGGGCACGTGGTCGGCCGCGTAGGTGAAGAGCGCGGAGAAGAGCATCGCTTCGGCCAGGCCGTGCAGGATGCGGATCACGTAGAGGCTCGCGTCGATGGCATCGACCGTGAGGTAGAGCCCGACCACGGCCATGTGCAGGGCGCCGCCGATCCAGATGATCGGGCGCCGCCCGTGGCGATCCATGGCCCGCCCGATCGGCGGCCGGAGCACGATCGCGGCCAGGGCGGTGAGCCCGGAGATCCAACCGATCTCGACGTCATTCGCCCCGAGATCATGGAGATAGCCCGGAAAGTGAAGGAAGAGGTTGAAGGCGATGCCCTGCAGCAGATTGGCCGCGAAGCAGAGCCAGAAGGCCCGGGAGCGCAGGCCCTGCCCTGCGCCCGGACCCGGCCCGGCCCGCGGCGAGCCCTCCTCCGGTCGGGTCGACGCCACGGTCTTCAGCCGCGGCCGAGCTCGAGCGCCGGCGCTCCGCCATCCGCGGGGCCGAGGGCGAGCGGCGGCACGCCCGGGGTCGCGAAGCCGAGCACCTGGCCGTAGAAGGCCAGCTCCGCTTCGAGGGCGCGCTGGATGTTGGCGGCGATCCGGAAGCCGTGACCCTCTCCCTCGAAGGTCACGTAGGCATGCGGGATGCCCCGGGCCGCGAGCGCCGCCACCATCGCCTCGGCCTGATTGGGCGGCACGATCGGATCCTCGAGACCCTGCAGGAAGATCACGGGGCACGAGAGGCGCTCGCTCGAGTGGATCGGCGAGCGCTCCCGGTACAGGGCCCGTTGCTCGGGATACGGACCGACCAGCTGATCGAGGTACCGCGACTCGAACTTGTGGGTGTCGCGCGCGAGCGTCTCGAGATCCCCGATGCCGTAGTGGCTGGCGCCGGCCGCGAAGCGGTCCCGGAAGGTGAGCGCGCACAGCGTCGTGTAGCCCCCCGCGCTGCCCCCGGTGATCGCCAGGCGCGCCGGATCGACCCGTCCCTCCTCCGCCAGCGTCCGGGCTGCGGCCTCGCAGTCGTCGACGTCGGCGACGCCCCACTGGCCGCGCAGCGCGTTGCGATAGCTGCGGCCGTAGCCGGTGCTGCCGGCGTAGTTCACGTCCACGACGGCGAACCCGCGGGTCGTCCAGTACTGGATAGGCAGGCGCAGCGCGGAGCTGGTCGCCGCCGTCGGCCCGCCGTGGCTCTTGACCAGCAGCGGCGGCTTCTCTCCGGCGGGCCCCGCCCAGCCGACCCGGGCCGGCGGATAGAAGAAGGCATGGGCCGAGCGTCCCCCGGCCGACGGGAACTCGATCGCTTCGGGTCGGCTCCAGTGCGGCGCGAGCGCCTCGAGCTCGGGACCGAAGGCGGTGCTCAACACCTCCAGGCGATCGTCGTCCAGTGCGTAGCGGCAGACGCTCGGCCCGTGCTCCGGGCTGGCGCCCAGGAAGGTCGCGAGCCGCCCCTCGACGCGCAGACCCTCCAGCTCGGTGAACGGCACGGGGATCAGATCGAGCGAGCCGCGCTCGAGGTCGAGGCGCATCAGCCGATCGGCCCCGTTCTGGCCGACCAGGCAGAGCAGTCGTCCGGCGCTCTCGAAGGCCCAGGCCGAGAGGCCGAAGACCCACAGGGGACGGCCGAACTCGGCCTCCATCGGGCACAGCGGGCGGGGCCCCGCGTCGGTCGCGCACTCGAGGTTCCACCACCCGGAGCGGTCGGTCACGTAGACGAGTCGCCCGTCGGGACCGAAGCCGGGCTGGAAGATCGACTCCTCGGGGCCTCCCGCCACGACCCGGGCGGAGCCCTGCACGCCCTTCGCTCCGAACGGAAGCACGAGCAGCTCGGTGCCGTCCCAGGGAAGGTTCGGGTGGTCCCAGGCGACACAGGCCAGCCGCGCCCCGTCCGGCGAGAAGACCGGCTGGGCTACGAAGTCGCGCCCTCCGACCAGCACCTGTCGCTCGCCCGTTGCGAGCTCGAAGGCGACCAACCGGTTGGCGGGCTCCGCGTCCTCGAAGGGCTCCTCCTCCACGGCGACCAGCCAGCGGCCATCCGGGGAGCCGACCAGGTCCGCGTAGCGCGCCTCCGGCAGGGTCCCGCGCACGGGCCCGCTGCTGCGTTGGATGCCGGCCCGAGCCGCATCGATGAAGACCAGCTCGTCGCCCACGAAGCCGTAGTCGCCGCCGCCGTACTCGTGGACCCGACTGCGGACGTTCACCGGGTCGGGGGTGACGGCCTCGCCGTGGCCCGGGCCGCGCGACCGGCGGACGTGCTGGCGTCCTCCCTCCTCGGGTCGTCCTTCGAGCCAGGTCACCGCCCCGTGATGGAGCCGGGGCTGGGAGAGACGCCTCGCGGCGCGCGACAGCTGCGCGGCCGAGAGCGGTGAGGACCAGGAGCCATAGGGTGCGGACCGGGGCATGGGAGTCGCCTACTGTACCGATCCCGTGTCGCCGATCGACGTCACCATCCTGGTCGGCGGAGGCCTTCTCGCCGGCATCGTCAACACGCTCGCCGGCGGCGGCTCGATGCTCACCGTGCCGCTGCTCGTGCTCGTCGGCCTGCCGGGCACCCTGGCGAACGGCACGAACCGGGTCGGAATCCTGATCCAGAACGG
>JAJDAR010000365.1 GCA_029261775.1 Deltaproteobacteria bacterium
CGCTTCAGGTCGTTTTCCGTGTGGTCGATGGGACCCGTGCCGCGCTGCTTCGGTA
Source organism: Deltaproteobacteria bacterium (assembly GCA_029261775.1). GTDB lineage: Bacteria > Myxococcota_A > UBA9160 > UBA9160 > UBA6930. The sequence goes on from JAJDAR010000365.1 coordinate 56, forward strand.
CCCCGCGGGAACCCCCCACCCATGAGCACCACGAAAACCGGTCAGAAGGTCGGCAGCTATCGCATCGGCGAAGAGATCGGCGGCGGTGCGATGGGCCGCGTCTGGCGCGGCGTCGACGAAGCTCTCGGCCGTCCCGTCGCCGTCAAGATGCTGCGCACCGAGCTGGCCGAGCGGCAGGGCCTGATCGACCGGTTCCGGGTCGAGGCGCAGGTGTTGGCGCGGCTCTCGCACCCGAACATCGCCATGGTGTTCGCGCTCGTCGAGGAGAGCGAGGACCTCTACCTGGTGATGGAGTACGTCGAGGGCGAGACCCTGAACGCCCAGCTCAAGCGGCGCGGCCCGCTCGATCTCGAGACCTGCTTCCGCCTCTTCCATCAGGCTCTGGATGGCATCCAGCATGCCCACGAGGCCGGCGTCGTCCACCGCGACATCAAGCCTTCGAACCTGATGCTCGACGCCCAGGGTCAGGTGAAGTGGATCGACTTCGGCATCGCCCACGTGAGGGGTCACGAGCGGATGACGCGTGCCGGAGGTCTGGTCGGGACGCCGGCCTACATGGCACCCGAGCAGGTGCGCGGCGATGCGGGCACGATCCGTTCGGACATCTACTCCCTGGGCATCGCCTTGTACAAGATGCTGACGGGCAAGCTCCCCTTCACCGCCTCGGGAGAGTTCGACGTGATGCGCGCACAGGTGGAGGCGCCTCCGCCGCGCCCGAGCGCCCATGGCGTACCGATCGACCGTCGCATCGAGGACGTGCTGCTGCGCGCGTTGGCCAAGGACCCCGCCGCGCGCTTCGCCAGCGCGCTCGCCTTCCAGCGGGCGCTGGTCGATGCGGGTGCGCCGGCGATGGGCCGGACCGGCTCCAGCGGCCCGGTCGCCGGAGCGGTTGGCGCCGGGCGTGAGGTCCACGAGGCGACCCGGGTCGATCCCGCCGAGTCTCCCACCGTGCACGCGACCCGTCCGATCCTCGACGCGGTGCTCGCGGATCCGGGGTTCGAGCCGCTGGCCGAGACCAAGGTCATCCCCGGTGAGGCGACGACCCTCGAGGCCGCCGGGCCCGAGCACGAGACCGCCATGACGTTGGCCCTGGCGCCGAGCCTCGCCGAGGCGAGCACGGTGCGGGACCTGCCCCCAATCGAGCTGATCTCCCTGGCACGCAGCCGCGCCCAGAGACGCGCGTGGTGGGGCGTCGCCCTGCTCGCTGCCTGCCTCGGCGCGGCGCTGAACTGGATCGCGCTCTCCCGGCTGCCCGGCCCCGAGGACCCGACGAGACGCCCGGGCGCCGCACTCGTTCGCGAGGCCCCGCAAGGGCGGCCCGAGGCTACGGCACAGGGCGGTGCCTTGGCCGGCGTGGCCCGGGTCGACGACCGGGCATCGCCGCCTTCCGACGCCACCGCCAGCCCGGCCCCGGCGAGCCGCCAACCAGCCGCGCGGAGCGGCTCCTCGAAGCGCGTCCGCCGCGACGGTTGGGAGATCACCCGATGATCGCCCCCCGGCGTCTGGCGAATCGCCCGAGGATCCACGCGGTGAGCCTGCTGCTGCTCTGCACGCTCGTCTCGGGCTGTGCGACGACCCACTGGCTCGGCGTGGCCCGCCGGGCCGTGCGGGAGCCCGGCCAGCGCCTGCTCGACCTGCCGGAGCCCGTCGCCCAGAAGTACGGCTGTGGGAAGCGCAAGCTCCCCCACTTCGAGCTCGAGCAGAACGAGATCAACCCGAACCGCATCCATCCCGGTGGCCAGATCAACCACCGCATCGTCTACGCGCTGTGCCCGCGACGCCCGACCGAGGTGGTGACCGGCACCCTCGTCACGCGCGTCCGGTTCAAGGGCCGCATCGTGCTCCGGGATCGGATCCCGGACTTCGAACTCAAGCCGGGCCGCTGGAGTGTGGATGCCTTCCTGCGCCTCCCGGAGAGCGCCGAGAGCGGTGTCTACGCCCTCGAGATCCACTTCGAACGCGACCACATCCGCTTCGACGAGAGCCTGACCTTCGGCGTCGACAGCTGAGGCGGGCCGCTGGGCGCGCCAGCCTCTAGCGCTTCGCTTCCAGCTTCTGCCGGTAGCTGTGCATGGGGCCGCCGCTGCGCCACATGTAACAGGGAGGTAGCGGGCTGCGCGCCCTCGCCTAACACCCCGAACCCTCTCAGGATTTCGCGCCATGCCTGCCCCTCTCAAACCGACCGACGACTCACCGACAAGAGCCGCCGACGATCCGACCTCGTGTAGTGCTTCAACGTCGTCGCCACGTTCTCGTGCCGGGCGAGGAGCGCCGCCATCTCCGCCCCGTGCTCGTCTCTCACCCGCTGGAGGGTCGAGTGCCGGGTCGCCTCGCGAACGGGCACCAGCGGGACGCCTGCGCGCGCTGACGCCGCCTTCCACGTCTTGTTCAGGTTCGAGGCCCCCCAGAGCCCCCGCTGCGAGCGGAACATCGGGACGAAGGGCTGCGAGGGGTCCCCGTGCGCCTGCATCCACTCCCAGCACCGCTCGGAGATCGGGGCGTCGCCCGACCTTCGGGTCTTCGTGTAGGGCTTGATCGGCGAGCTCCCGAGCGGGCCCTTGAAGGCGCGGCGGAACCAGACCCAGGGAACCCCGTCTCGGACCTCGACGTCCTGCCAGCCGACGGCGCGGGCCTCGCTCGGGCGGCAGGCCGTGTCGACCAGGAAGAGGAAGATCCCGCGCTGCGGCTCGTCGATGGCGGCGAGCACCTGGTCCTGCTCATCGCGCGACAGGAAGGTGAGCGCGCGCTCCGGGACCTGGACCGAGGGGAACCGCGGGAGCCGGTCGATCTCCTCGCGGTCGTGGACCCAGCGCAGGAACGCCTTGAACATGGCGAGGATCCCCCGCACGGTGCTGTCAGCCAGGCCGTGGGCGTAGAGATCCTGGATCCAGTCCTCGACGTCGCCCCGCTTCACGCCCTGGATCGGAGCGTTCTCCCACCAGACGAAGTAGTCGCGGACGTAGCGCTGGAGGTTGTCGAGGCTCGCGAGCTCGATCCGACCGGCGGCGGCCTCGCGCTCCTTGGCCAAGGCCCACGCCTGCGCGCGCTGATAGACCGTATTCCGGGAGGCGGGCAGAAACCGCAGCACGGCCGTCTCGAGGGCGATCCCATCATCGACCGCGCGCCGGATCCGCTCGCGTACCCGCTGCGCATCCTCGGCCGTTCGGAACGGCGTCACGAGGCCGAGCGCATCCCGATCGGCGTAGATCCGGCCGAAGGGCCGGTAGTCGAGGAAGGGGACCCGGGCACCGCCCTTGCGCTTCTCCCACCGGATCGTGCCCTTGCCGGCCATCGCGGCGGATCGTATCGCACCCCTCCAGCGGCCCTGGAAGAGCCTCTCAGGTCTGCGCTCTGTGGCGGGCGCGCTCAGGACTCCTCCCCTAGGTCGGCGAACTCCTTCGACGCATCCTCAATGGTCTCGCTGAGTTTCCGGAACGGGTCGCCGAGATCGCGCTCGAGACGCTCGGCGAGGTTCAGGCGGAGCACCCCTCTCTCCGACATCACGACCACCGCCTCCGGCTCTACGTCTTCGTCCCCTTCCTCCCGACACTCGTCCCGCGTCCACTCCGCCAGGAGATCGTCTCTCCAGATGGCGACCGCCTCTGCGAACGTCTCGGCTTCGACGAGGACGTGCTCTCCGTCGTACTGAACCTGGTAGACCTTCATGCGCTCTTCTCCGTGTTCAGCTTCCTTGCGAATCCCCAGGGTCCGAAGATGGTGACGCTCCGGTATCCGTTGCGCGTAACCCGCAAGTCAGCTCGGACCGCGAGGTCTCTGCACGTCGTCGAATTGGTCTCCATCACCTGGCCGACCTTCTTCCACGACCAATGCTTCGAATACTCATGCAGCGCCAAGTTCTCGCGCTCTCGGCGTGAGCGGTCCTCTGCCAAGAGAACACGCTCTCTTGCTCTCGCCCCTACTGTCTGGCTATCGAGCCTGATCGACCGACCGCGATCTCTAATTGCTCGCGCAAGGGAACGCTTTTCCTCGACGAGGGCGTCGATCTCCCGAATCAAGGCCCTGTGTTGCCTAATTAGCCGCGTGAGTTCGGGATCAGCTAGGGACTCCAGATTGGATCGCAGGTAGTAGATTTTTCCTCTAGCCTTGAACCACACCGGACCAGATCCACGCGAGCGCCATCGCTGCATTCTGATGCGACTCGGCTTGGCGAAACCCAATGACGCGATGATCTCAGCTGCTTCATCGGGGTCGACAAGCTCCCCGGGATCACCGCGCGGCATGGTCTCTTTCGCCTTACGCGGTCCACTTGATCTGCCTGCCTGGATCGCGGCATCTGCACGAACGGCGCGCTGCCGGCAGCGCTCGGCCGTTAGATCGAACAAGCGAGAAACCTCCGCCCACGACCAGCACTTCGAGTAGGCGTGCAGGATCTCACGGTCTAGTTGTGCGCCGTCGACCTTCCGAGTCGCCTCCGTACCACGGGCATGTTCGGGCGGAGTGCAGAGCCTGACGGGTTCGAGAAGCCCATTGGCCCCGATCCTCATCTCTATCTGCAGACGATCGAAGGGGACACGGGTCACCGCCGCACCTCCGGCTCCGCTGTCCACCTGATCTGCCGACCTTCTTTCCGAAATCCCTTCACCTTCCCGACCGCTTCCAGCTCGGGAAGTCTCCGCGCGATGGCGTACCGATCCAGCTCTTCCGAGAGATCCCCTAGCTCCTTGCTCGTGCGGTAGGGGTGCTTCTTCACCAGAGCGAGCACCTGGGCTCTCTGCTCTTCGAGCTTCCCTGTCCGCTGCATTCGGTCTGCGGCGGCGTGGGAGGAGTGGTGGTCCGTCTTCCTCGCGAGCGGCTTCTCGTCGAGGAGGAGGGGCTGCTGCGCGGGGTCTACCGGCACAAGATCGCCTCCGCGATGCGAATGCTCATCCGCACGTCCGCAAGCGCGTCGTGCGCGTCGTCCGTCGGGATCCCGAGATCCTGGCAGAGGTCGACGAGCTTGAAGCTCGGGACCGCGCGCCCCTCCTGCGCGTAGTGCCAGAGCGCGAGCTGCATCGTGTCGAGCCCTCGGTAGCCGTCCGCGGGAAGGAAGATCCGGTTGCGCTGGTAGGCGTCCCGGAGTCTCCGAAGGTCGAACCCCTGGATGTTGTGGCCGGCGAGCCGGGACACGGAGTAGGGGTTCCCGGTCCGCTTCGAGGTGAAGGTGACGCAGGCGAAGGGCCGCAGGAACTCGGCGAACTCGTTCAAGGCCTGGCGTTCGGGCACGCCATCCTGGGCCCAGGTCCGCCGGTCGTAGCTGTTCATCTCGAGCGCTTCGGGGTCGGCATCGGACTCGGCGAACCGGATCTTCCGCTCGAAGGTGCCGACCTCCTTCCAGCCCTTGATCGCGACCGCCGCGAGCTGGATGGTCGGGTGCTTCGGCTCCAGTCCAGCCGTCTCGCTGTCAAAGAACACCGTCGGCGACTTCATGCCCGCCTCGCCGCGATCCCGGTCTCGCTCTCGAACGACACCCCGGGGATCGGGACCTCGCCCTTGGTCCCTCGCGCGAGCGCGTCGGCCGCGGTCTGGTTGAACTGCAGCACCGCCCGCGCCCCCGGGTTCCCCTCGGCCGCCGCCGCGATCACCTGCTGAAGGTCGAGAAGCCTCGCCTTCCACGTCGTGCGCACCGCGATCCCCTCGGTCTTCGGCGCGGGCGCCTTCTCGACCGGAGGCGGGGGGAGCGGCTCGTCGAGTACCTGGTCGGCCCCTTCGGTGTCGCCCTCGGCCTCGAGCTCGGCGGCGAGCCGCAGGCGCTCCTCCTCTTCGGCCTTCCTGGCCTCGGCCTCTGCCTTCCGGCGGGCCTCGGCGATCCGTGCCTGCTCGGCGCGGTGCCAGTCGCCCATGCGACCCTTCACTGTCTGCTCGGCATCGAGCAACGGCTTGAGGTGCTTCTTCTCCGCCGCCACCACGGCGCGGTGCGCCTCGTGGGCCTTCTTCTTCGGCTCGCCGAAGGTCTCCCGGACCTCGTCCTGGAGCGCCTTCACGATGCGCAGGAACTCGGCCGCGGCGTCGAACTCTTCCTGGCTCGCCACCTCGAAGGCCTTCGCCTGGGTCACGACGTCGGACGTCTTCGTCTCGATCACCTGGGTCTCGATCTTCGGTGCGGCGCTCATGCGGCCTCCTCGGTGTTCGCGGTCTTCTTCGTGTGGCAGAGAGGGCAAAGGTCGTGGTCTGGCTGGCGGACCGGGACGGCCCGGCAGGACTGGCAGAGGGGCATCCGCAGGAGCCTCCGCGCGGCGCGCTCCGCTCGGATCCAGGGGCGCCAGAGGCGGAGGCCGGGGTCGATGGCGACGTGCATCACGCGGCCTCCCGGATCTGGGCGATTCCGTTCGCGAGCTTCCAGTGGGCGACCCGCACCGCGGCGAGCCAGTCGTGGCGATCCGCGACGCGGCGGTAGCACTCCAGCCGATACGTGCCGTTCGGGCAGAGCCGGAGCGCGTAGCGGCGGTGGGGCTCCTCCAGGCAGCACGAATAGCCCTCGAGCTGCAGCGCGGTCGAAGGCTGGAGCGCGGCCACGCACTTCACGTCGAGCAGCGCCTTGGCCGGCGCCTGCATCCCGAGCCAGCCGCGCTGGTCCAAGGTCCCGGCGTACCGGAAGACCCGGTTCACGACGACCTCCTCGACCGCTTCCGCCCGCCAGCCCGTCTCCTTCTGGAAGAGACGCCAGGCCGACACGTAGGGGGCGATCAGGGGATCGGGCTCGGTGCCCGCTTCGACGTAGCCGCCCTCTTCGAGCTCGATCCACTCGTGGACCCGCTGGCCACGTTCGGCAGCGTGGGCCAGGACGAGCGGGTCGACCATGCTGTAGTCGGTCATCCCGCTGAGGGCCAACACCTCCGTCACGCTCGGCAGCCGGACTCCGGAGTCGTCGACGTAGAGGTCAGTCCTTCGCATCGTCGACCTCCGGTCGGATCGCTTCCGCGACGATGAGGAGGCCCGTGAGGGTCGCCATCCCGGCAAGGCAAACCGCGCCGGCAACGCGGTCCGAAGTGGTTTCGGCTGCCTTCTCCAGCAGAAGCAAGACCTTCCCGGCGTCGTCTCGCATGTTGGCCGCCATCAGTTCAGCACCTCCGGCCGAATCACCTCGGCGTCCCGGTACACGATCCGTTCCCGCTCCTCGTCCTCGTGCCGAAGACTCGACTCGATCTCCTCGGACTCCAGACGGCGGCAGCGACGAGATCCGCAGAGCGGGGTCTGCAGGATCAGCCCGACCTCGACCGCGGGATCACCGCACCATGCGCACTCGGGGGTGTTCATGCGAGGTCGTCCTCTTTCACGAGCTCGATCGTCTCGGCGAGGGCTTCGAGGTGGCCGACCGTGATGGCCTCGACCGAGGTCACGCCGCAGACGGTCATCGCCGTCCCGAACACCTTCTCCCCGGCGCCCTCCTGCTTCAGCCACTTCGCCCGCGCCTGCGCTATCCCGCGCAGCACGTCGACGTCGTTCTTCGTGGCAGGCGACTTCGGGTCGCGGGCCTTCTTCTTTCCGTTCGTCTGCGGCGCATCCGAGTCAGCCTCGAAGGTCTCGATCTCTTTCAGGACCCCGTTCAACTGCGAGACGACCAGGTCCTCGGGCTTGTCGACCCCGCCCCCGGCCGTGTGACACGCGGTGCGCAGGATGGCCTCGGCCGCCTTCTCGTCGAGACCGAGCTCGGCGGCTCGCTTCTTCGACTTCCCGTGCAGGACCGCGACCTGGCCCTGGTGGATCTTGTCGGACGTGGGAGCGGCGGCGGGCTGCGCCTTCTTCACCGTGCCCGGGGATCCGTCGGGCCCGTCCTGCGCCGCCGCGATGGCTTCCGGATCGTCGAAGAACCCAGACGCGCCGGGGAAGGCGCGGAGCGTGCCGTCGATGTGAGCGCGCTTCACCGCCATCTTGAGCAGCGTGTTGTCGAGATCCTCGGGGTCCGGGTTCTCGACCGAGTCCGGTTGCGAGGCGATGCGCGGGTCGTCGAGCGGGAACGACTTCTCGCACCCTCCGTTCGAGGCCCAGCACTCGAACTTCCGCGACTTCTTCCCGCGCCGCAGCCCGGGCGTTCCGCACTCCGGGCACTCGCGATCGTTGTTCCGGCGGTAGCGGTACTTCACCTCGTGGCTGGAGCACGAGCCGTGCCCGGTCGCCACGACGCGGCCCTCCCGGTTCACGAGCGGGAGGTGCACCGTGTAGAGGATGCACGGGATCCCGTCGACGGGGTAGTCGCAGTCGCGCTCGATCCGGGTCTCGCCCTCGGTGTAGCCGGCGAAGCCGCAGAGCTTCTCGGCGCCGGGCTTCAGCAGCGACTTCTTCTGCGTGCCCGTGATCTGCCAGTAGTCGGCGTGCTGCCCCTCTTCGAGGAGCTCGTGCACGATCTGGCGGATCCGCTGCTTCTCCAGCTTCATCAACTCGAGCCGGACGCGGAACTCGTCCTCGCTCATCAGACCGAGCGCGCTCGGGGTGAAGCCCTGGGGCTCGACGCCCTTCGCGGTGATCGCCCCCTGGGCGACCGAGACGGCGCGCTCTTCACGGACGACGTGTGCTTCAGACATGGGATCTCCTACAGGCCAAAGGCCAGACAGAGGGGAAAGAGGGCGACGACGCCGACGAGCAGCCACGCGAGGCCCTCGTCGGTGAGCCAACGCCAGACGGGAAGGCGGGCCGCGGGCCTGGGCGTCGGGTGCCAGTAGGCCTCGTGGCGGAAGAGCAGGACGTCGACGAAACGGACCGCGGGCGGGGTGACGACGAACGTCGAGAGGACGATCGCGGCCGGCAAGAGCCAGTCGGTCATCGCGAGACCTGACCGGAGAGGGAGCCCGACGCCCTGTGCATCGGTGTCGCCACGAGAGCCGGTTCCCCCGAACGACTCTCGGACGGCTGCTCCCCCTCCGGGAAGTAGAAGTCGAGGCACCGAAGACAGATGCCGTGGCTCGTGCCGCGGCCGTCCTTCTCGCCAAGGTGGTTCCCGCACCAGGCGCAGCGGATGGTCATCGCCCGGCCTCGCGCGCCGCACCCGTGGCGATCAGCAGCTCGGCTTCGCAGAGCGAGATCCGGAAGAGACGGCGCCCGGAGGCCAGGCCACCCTCACGGAAGGCGAGGCGGCGGCCTCGGCGGTCGGTGCGGAAGTGGATCGTCATGGGGCCTCCCGTTGTGGGTGGCCCTCAAGAAACCGGAAAACTGGATCTATGTCAACCCGTTTTCCGTTTCCCTGACCTCTTCTTCCTGGGAGTGCTTCGCTTCCGGGCAGTTGCCTGCTCTTTCTGCGTATCCCGCTCGATCCCGGCGATGCGCTCCATCGTCTGGAGGGCCAGGTCGAGTGCGCCGCGCGCCTTCAGGGTGACGAGGACCGGCAGCAGCCTCGCCGCCTCGCCTCGGTCGAGCACCGTGCGGAACTGGTCGAAGATCGCGTCATCAGCGAAGCGCTTCTCTTCCGCGTAGCGCTCATGGCGCTGGAAGAGCTCTATCGGATCCTTCCTGATCGCGGCACAGATGCGCGAAAGGGTCTCCAGGCGCGTGCCCTGCCTCTCGACGGTGGTCGATCCATCAGGGTTCTTGACCTTCTCTTCTTGGAAGAACGAGCTGAGGCTCGACTGCGGGAGGCCGAGGGCCTTGGCGGCGGCGGTCCAATCCTTCCAGCCGTAGTCGTCACGGAGATCCCAGAGAATCGCCCTCAGCACATCGTTGAGATCGGCCCCGGACCGCTCGGATAGACGGTCGCCGTCGCCGGGCACGAGGACCGTAACCTCGCGAACCGACGGACGTTCTTTGATGCCGGCCATCTGCTTCCCCCACGGGTACAGCGTACCATAAAGCTGTTTACAGCTTCCGAAGCAGAAAACCGGTTGACTGGAAACCGGAAATCAGGTTACCTCGGGAGCCATGCGGCTATCCGAGTACCTGGACCGGACTGGTGAATCTCAGGCGGCGTTCGCGCGGCGAGCCGTCCTCCCTCAGTCCACGGTCAATCTGATCTGCCTTGGGGGCGGAACAAGGGTCGAGACCGCGATCAAGATCATCGAGGCGACCGGTGGCATGGTGCAGCTCGAGGATCTGAAGGCAGAACAGGGCGCGGCATGATGCGCCCGACCTGTGACTGGGGCGGTCATGGGCTAGAAGCCGACTCTCGTCAGGAACGCTTCGTTCGAGCTGAACTCGAAGTGCGTCACGCCCCCGTTCACGAACTGGACCTTGCAGGAGTAGCGGCGCCCGAGGTGCTTCAGCGGCCACGGGAGGAACCAGAAGACCTCCACCACAGGAGCCTGGAGCACCTCCCGAACGGTCAATCTCCGTCGCTCTGCGTAGTAGTAGGACCACTGCTCGTGCGGGGCGGCACCGCCGACAGAGGTGATGGCCGGCTCCGCCTTCAGCAGTTCCCGTACTTCGGGCGCGGCCATTCCGACTGCGATCTGTTGGGCCGACTCGAACTCGAACGGGCGCCCTACGACCCTGCCGGCGCAGCCGAGCGCGAGGGTCGCCGTCAGGATCAGGATCGTCGTGATCCGCATGCGGAGTGGCACTACTCGATCCGTCCTTGCTCGTCGGTCTTCTTCACGGCCGACCAGGACCAGATCAGGGCCACGAACCAGCCGATCACGGTCCAGCTCAAGAGCATGGTTGTGAGCAGGATCGGCCACTTCTGGTGGTGCCCTCGCCGGAAGGCGTTGATTGCTGGCGACATCACCAGGAAGAGCCCGAACACGAAGGCGCCGACTACAAAGCCTTCGAGACCCTCGGCCGGCGCGGCGCCCGACGCCTCCTGCGCCCAGGCGGCGCTCGTTGACCACAGCATCGTTTCCTCCCCGCGGGCTCCCCGGCCCGCATCCTTGGTTGGCGCCTGGATCGTACGCCAAAAGGTCCGCGGGGAGGGCAGCAAGGGGTCTTGCGCGGTCCGGGGTCGCATCCGTTCGTTGTACCCCGGAGGGACTGCCGCCCACTGCCACTTTCGGGGTGCGGAAAGTGGCAGTCCCTCGGGTTCTGTGGCGCAGCGCGTCGCGGTTGCATCATGACCGCGGCCTACGCCATCACGGACGCGCTCTTCGCAATGTGCGAGCGAGCCGAGGACGAGGGCAGGCGGGTCTACCTGGAGCTGGCCCGTCGGTTCCAGAAGCCGGTGGGGGAGGGCGGCCAGGGCTGGACGCTCGCTCCTGAGGTCGGTGCGAAGGAGATCCGAAGGCGGCTCTCGCGCCGTCGCTCGGGCCAAGGCAACCGCCAGTTCCCGCCGAACCGGATCCCGGACGTGATCGAGCTGACGCGCTTCGACGACGTGATCAACCCGATCCTGCGGGCCTGGAAGCTGGTGGAGCTCGCGGAGCTGGAGGCCGATCTCGGCCGGCCCGAGATGAAGCGCGCCGGATCCCGCCGTGCGCGCGACCGAGGTGTGGCGTGATCTGCGACCACCCCGAAGGGGCCCAGAAGCTCGTCCGGTGGAAGAAGGGCGCGGGCTCGGTCTTCGTCTACCAGTGCCAGAAGTGCCTCTCGCGCATGGGCCGGGCCTTCGCTCCCGACGATCTACCGAACGGCGTCCACCCGAAGGACGTGAAGTGGCGCACGCTGAAGCCCTCGTTCCGCGGCCCCGGCAACTCGAAGCGCCGCTCCTATCGCGACTACCTGCGCAGCCCCGCGTGGAAGAAGCTTCGCGCCCGGGTGCTCGAGCGCGACCACTTCACCTGTCGGTCCTGCGGCGAGCCCGCGACCGAAGCTGGCCACATCACCTACGACCGCTTCGGCGAGGAGCGTCTCAGCGACCTGGTCGCGCAGTGCTCTGATTGCAACCAGCAGGAGCGCGAAGAGCGCATCGCGGGGAGCGGGTGATGGCGGGTCCGGTGCTAGGCGCCATGAACCTCTTCCGCTGCTTGCACGAGGGCCACGAGCACTGGTCGCTGGCAGCGGATCCGATCGAGGCGTTGAAGCAGGTCCAGGCGCAGTTCCCGCAGTGCGGGCCGGTGCACACCGTGCAGCTGGTCGAGGTGCAGGCGCGGATCTGCGCGCCGGTCTCGTTGGAGATGTTGGTTCCGGGAGAGGCGAATTGAAGCGCACACTGCGACGGCCGAGCTTGAACTGGCGCCGCTCGAAAGGGCAGGGTGGTCTCCCGCGCTACCGGAACAAGGCACGCCGCTTCCACCGCCACAGCCTCCGGCTCTCCGTCGGTGGGGGGCTCGTCTCCGGTCAGAAGCCGCGCCCGAACGCACGGGTGAAGCGGCGGAATCGAGAGTGGGCTCGCCTTGCAGAAGAGCGCGAGCAGACGACTTCCAGCGCGCATCCCGCGCGCGGGTGAGAGGAGAGACGCATGGCAAAGGCGAACGGGAAAGCAGCGGACGGACTCCCCGAGGAGTTCGTCGAGCAGCTCTGTGAGGACTTCCGCGCGGAGGTCACGGCGGCGGGCCCCGAGCTCGTGGCGGGGCTCGCCAACAGCGCGACCGGGCAGTCCTCGGTCTCGGTGACGGTGGCGCTCAACCAGAGGGCTGCGACGAAGAAGCGGAGCCAGTTCACCGAGGCGATGATGACGGCTCGGGTCCGGGCGCCGCGCGAGCCTCATCACTACGAGGTCGACTTCGACGGCCAGGGCCGCCTCAGCTTCGAGGGCGTGCTCGACGCGCCGCGGGAAGCGCCGGTGTCACAGTGAACCGGCTCATGAAGTTCTTCCAGTACGAGCACCTCCCTGCGCACCTTCAGGAGCCCTCGAAGTCGTGCTGTGGGCTGGCCGTCGAGATGGACGCGACCCTGCCCGAGTCGGCGGAGAAGACCGCTGGGCTCCGGAAGCTGCTCGAGGCGAAGGACTGCTTCGTTCGGGCCAAGCTCGAGGCCGACTCCGATGCGCAGGGCGTGGCGGCCGCGAACGAAGCCTGACCCATGAGCCCGCCGGCGTTGCCACCCGCCGGCGGGCCTCGTGCCTTGGGTGGCCACCTGTGGGGGGTGAGAAACGGTGTTCGCGTCGTGTGGGCCGTGCTCGATCCTGGGCCTTTGGTCTATCGTTGACCGTCGCCAAGCGCGGGAGGGCTGTCGTGGACTCGCTGACTCAATCGCTACTCGAGGAGATTCGGGCGCTCCTGGACGGCCTGGAGCCGGCCGACCCGGAGCGCCACGAAGAACTCGTGCTGCTGGTCGAGGAACGGGCCTACTGGCGCGGCCGGATCGATCAGGCCCTCCGCGCCAACTCGGCGCCTCCGCTGGTGAAGAGCATGCAGGACGCACTCGAGCGCGGTTTCATCCCGCCCTGCACGTCTCAGCCGGCATGGCTGCACCCGGCGTTGGACGACGACCGCCGCTGCGTCGAGTGCAAGCAGCTCCTGCCGCCGGTGAGCATTCTCAGAGCGGAGTAGCCCCGCGGCCGACACGGTGCGGGTGGCCGCGTGCCTAGGGTGCCCCCGCACTTCAAGGTCCGCACGACCGTGGCCAACCACGCGAAGATGGCCGCCGTCTATCGCGACAACGATCTGTTCGCGCTGTGGACCCGGCTCGGCGTGCTCGCGATCGAGCGATACGCCGACCGGACGAACGACACTTTCCTCGTCCACGACCGCGAGTTGGTCCACCTAACCTGCCGAGGTCGGGCGGATGTCGCCCGGAAGTTGCTGAGACGTCTCGCTGATGTCTCGCCGATGTCCGCCGAACCTGACGGAGATACCTGGCGGATCACCATCCCCAACCTTGCGGAAAAGCAGGGTTTCGCCACAAAGAAAGGGAGAGGAAAGGAGGTCTCCTCTTCCGCTTCCTCTTCCTCTTCCTCTACCGCTTCCAAGAAGAAGAAAGAGAGAGAGTCGCAACCCGCCGGGCCGGGTTCCGACCCGACGCCGGTTCTCGTCGAATCCCCGGAGGAACCGAAGCCTGAGCCGCCGGAGTGCCGGGCCTTCGTGGAGGAATTCTCCCGGCTCGTTGCGGGTGCGCACCCCCGGACCAAGCCCCCATCGGACGCGATCCTGCGCGCGTGGGCGACCGAGGCCCGTCGGATGGTCGAACTCGACGGTCGGACGATCCCGGAAATGAGCGAGCTCGCGGCGTGGCTGTTCGAGGACGACGGCGACGACGCGGCCTTCTGGCGCGCGAACGTGCTGGCGGTCCCGAAGTTCCGGAAGCAGTTCGACCAGCTCCAGGCCCACCGGGCGCGGGGGAAACGCCCAAAGCGCCTCTCGTTCGACGACGAGCAATCCGCCGCGCGCCGCCGTGCGCTCGGCTTGACCTGAGGGAGATCCGATGCCGAAGACCCACGCCGAATCCATCGCCGAGCTCTTCGACGCCTTCACGATCGGCGTCGGCCAGGCCCGCGCAGAGCTCTACGTCGACAAGGTCTCCCACGTCGCTCCCGAGGTGCTCGAGGCCGCCTGTGACTGGTTCGTGCGACACTCGGAGCGCACGAGCCCGCCGCCGATCGCACAGCTGCTCGCCCGGTGCACGGCCAGGCCCTACGAGGGAACCCAGCAGGACGAGCGCTCGGCGAAGCTCGACACGGAGCTCCGCTACATCCTGCCGCGGCTCTCGGACGTGGACTACCACCGCTTCAAGCGGGCCTACCGGGTGGAGCCGAACCGCGCGCTCTACGACCGGATCGGGGTCGAGCCGGGGCCGGAGCAGACGTTCAAGATCCCGCCGGAGGAGGTCTGCGAGGCGATGCACCGCCGCGCGGTGCGGGAGCTCAACGAGGCCGTCCACCGGATGTACCGGCGGGCCACACCGCAGCGGGTCGAGAACGAGCGCAGCAGGCTCGCGGCGGGCGACGAGTGACGCCCGAGCGCCCGATCTGTCAGCTCTGCCACCGCGAGCTCTCCCGCGAGGGTCTCCCTCCGGACGAACCTGCGACCCACTGCCCGAAGCGGGTGGCGTGCCAGAGGGTCCGGCGGAGGATCGAGCGGGAGGCCGCGAGGCGGTTCCAGGAGGCGAAGGAGGCGGCGTGAAACCGTACATCCTGCTCCTGCAGCCTGGTCGGGATGCGACCCTGCTGCACTGTCATCCCGACGACCTCGACCAGGCGATCAGGCTGCTTAGAGATCCGGAAGGGGGGATCCTCACCGTCGCCCAGGAACGCATGGGTAGCGCGCAGTGGATCTGTCCGCTCCGCGTGCTCCGACGCACCTACAAGCTGCGCGAGCTGGTGATCGCGTACCCCGAGGGTCTGCCCGAGCCGCCGCCCGAGTACATCGCCGAGCTCGTGGAAGACCTCTCGACGCGGCGGGCGGTGCAGTGAGAATCCTCGCCCTCGACCTCGGCGGCCGCTGCGGCTTTGCGTGGACCGACACGACCGAGTGTGCGACGTGGAACAGTGGCGTCTGGTCCCTCACCCGCTCCGGCGAGGGCTGGGGTCGCCGCTTCGTTCGCTTCCGCGACCTGGTGCTCGAGGTCGCTCCGGATCGGGTCGTCTACGAGCTCGTCCGCCGTCACGTCGGGACCGAGGCCGCGCACAACTACGGGGGCTATCTGGGGATCCTGACGGCGCTCTGCGAGGAGCACGGCATCGGCTACGACTCGATCGGTGTCGGGACGGTGAAGAAGCATGCGACAGGCAAGGGGAACGCCAGGAAGCCCGCCATGATCGCGGCGGCCGTCGAGCGCTTCGCCCGGGTTCCGCAGGACGACAACGAGGCGGACGCGCTCTGGATCCTCGACTGCCACCTGGCCCAGAGGGCCGCATGAAGCGCCGCCTCGGGAAATGCTGCTGGTGGCTGGGCTTCCGGCTGACCTACCACGGCGCCCGCTTCCTCGGCTGGGGGGCGAGGCTGCAGCAGAGCGTTCCTCACGCGGCGGCGCTCCAGACCTACGCCGAGATGAACGCGCTCGCGACGATCTGTCTCGAGCTCGCGCTCTCCGAGCAGCGCCCGAACCGGAGCGAGCTCCATTGAGCCAAGGCACGATCTACGACGGCCAGAAGCTCGCTCTCGTCGTCCAGGCGCTGGCCTTCTACGCGGAGGAGGCCACGTACCGGCCCGTCCTCGGCGAGATGGGGGACACGAAGGTGCGGCGTCCGTGCCTTCGGGACCGGGGCGCGCAGGCGCGCGAAGCCCTGGCTCTGCTCGAAGACCGCGCCTTCGAGAAGGAGACCTGATGGCCACTGCTCCGTCTCTCACGCTCTACGAGTGCGTGCCGCTGCAGGCAAAGATCCTGGAGCGGCAGTGCGACGTGAACCGGGCGCGCTACCGGAAGGCCATGAAGCACGCGAAGGACCGTTACCGGGCCGCGGACTCGGTGGACGTCCTCCGGCTCAAGGTCTGCGACACCTGCCCTGGGGTGAAGGCGCTCGGAGCGCAGGCCTCGAAGGCGGACACGACGGTGACCGAGGTCAGCCCGGAGCGAAGGAAGCGGCACAAGAAGATCGCGCCCAAGATCAAGGTCGGGAGCCGGAGGCTCGGGCTCGAACAGCAACCTAACCTCAAGCGACGGGAGGCCAGCATGCCGAAGAAGCAGACCCACTGCTCGGTCTGCGGAGCCGAGCTCCGAAGGGGACCGACGGGGAACCCGTGGTGCCCGAACGGGAAGAAGCACCCGGGGCGCAAGCGGCCGGCGAAGAAGAAGCCCGAGGCCCGGACGGTGCAGGTGATCGTCGAGGAGACGGCGGCGGCCGACCTGGCCGAGGGAGGCGTGGTCGCGGCGGCGCTGGCCTCGACCTCCGAGAAGCCTGCGGCCACACGCCCGAACGGCCTCGACCGCCCGAAGCCGGTCGAAGGGAGCAGCACCGTTTCGGTCACGGTCGACCGGAAGCCCGAAGAGGCCCGTCGCAGCAGCGATCTCGAGGCCGCCAAGGCCCAGCTCCGCCAGGAGATCGCCGCGCGCCGAGCCGCCCTCGAAGCGCTGGAGTCCCTGTGAAGGCAGCATGCCACCTCCGAAGTGCTGAGGAAGTTCTTCGCCGCTACCGGGACGCGATGGAGCGCCAGGGGGAGCTCCCGAGCGTGAGTCTCACCGACTCGCGAGAGCGGTGCGGGCGCTGCGGTGGCGGCCCGAGCACTCTGGTCGGCCCCGGTGCACGCGCGCGCGAAATCTGCGCGAGCTGCAAGCAGCGGTGGATTGGAGAGAAGGTCTGGTTCCTGGCGGGACAGGGCGGTGGCCCGATGCGGGGGATCGCGAACCGGGGCAAGACGGCTCGTCCCAAGACCCCTCCTCGCCAAGGGAAGTCCGGCAACCACCGCGTCGAGGGCATCGTCGACGACTTGGTCTGGCTCAAGGACAAGGTCGAGAAGCGGCCGCGCGACATGAAGCGGCGGGAGTGGGAGCAGCACCTCTTCGCCACGCTCCTCTGGCTCGACATCACGGTGGGCAGCTACCCGCGGGTCGCCGAGTACGCGGCCGCGCGGTTCTCGGATCCCCTGATCCCATGGTCCGAGTGGCATGTGCGATCGCTGATCAAGAAGACGCTGGAGGTCATCCAGAAGCGGCTGAACGGGCGCCCGGGCATCGCCCGGACAGGCTGAGGGCTCTTTCTTGCGCATCGACACCGAACAGGTCGCGAAGCGGCTGGGCTGCAGCCAGAGGACGGTCCGAGAGGCCTGCCAAGCCGGGCTATTCCGCACGGCAGCCCGGAAGAACCCCTTCAAGGACCTCTCTCACTGGACCATCGACTCCTCCGAGATCGAGGAGATCGAGTTCCGCAGGGAGCTTCAAGGCGAAGACGAGCTTGGGGAAATAGGATGATCGGGCGCAAAAAGTCGGCGAAACCGGCGAAATCGGTCCTGCTTTCGCCGCTTTGCGGCTTGATCTCCCTCAGCGCGGACGCCCATACTCGCCATCGTCACCCCTTCAGCGTTCCCACCCGAGAGACCCGGCCGCAGGGCCGGGTCTTCTCATTCCGGGCCCCGCTCGCTTCCCGGCGGAGAACAGGCGGAAATCGCAGGGGGGCGTGCTCCGCATGGCCCCTGCCGGGGGGCGAGCATGGCCGACGACTTCATCACGACGAACATCCCGCAGGTGGTGGACAGTCTGGAGCGTTTCAAGCGGGAGCAGATCCCGTTCGCCACGGCCCTGGCGCTGACCATGACGGCGGGCGACGCCCGACAGGCGATCGTCCGAGAGTTGCCCACCCGCTTCACGATCCGCCGCAAGTGGATCGAGAAGGGCATCCGCACGGAGCGGGCCACGAAGCGGAACCTCGAGGCCACCGTCTTCTCCCGGGACCCGTTCATGGTGAAGCAGGAGAAGGGCGGGAAGAGGCGCGGGGTGTCAATCCCGTTCAAGGTGAGGCGATCGGAGCGCACCGTGGTGTCCCGGAGCCGATGGCCTGGGAAGCTGCTCGGCCGGGACGACGTGTTCATCCGGGACCTGCCCTCGGGCTCGGGCCGACGCGGGGTCTTCCAGCGGATGCGGAGCGGGCGGTTGAAGCTCCTCTGGATCCTGGAGGACGTGGCCGAGACCAAACCCCGGTGGGAGTTCGCGGAGACGGCCCGGAAGGCCGTGCGCCGCAACTGGGAGAAGAACTTCGGGCGCGCGTTCGCGAAGGCGATCGCCACGGCCCGCTGACAGGAGGCACCGATGAAGGTCGCGAACCCCGAGGACGAGATCCGCATCGCCAACACGGGCCTGACCGTGGCCGCGACGCCCGAGGGCAACCTCGACTTCTCGTTCTACTACCAGGGCCGTCCCGTGCAGCGGGCGTCGGGGATCAGCCCCACGGCCCTGGAGGAAGCGATCGGCGAGGCCGCGGCGCGACGCGACGCGAAGGCCGAACCGGCTCCGGCCGAGGACTCCGACACGGGCCCCGACAAGCCCAAGAAGGGGCGCCGAAGCAAGCAGGAGTAGCCCCCCCCCACCAAGTGGGTCCTTTCTGGCCCTCTAAGGAGGGGGTTTCCGCGCGCCGCTCCGTTCAACTAGTCAGCGTCCCCCGCGGGAGGGGTTTCGGTTCCCCCAGGGACGGTCATGGCTGACGATGAGATTGTCACAGCGGCCGTCCTCGCAGTCTGGCTGAACCTGACGTCGCGGAGGATCCAGCAGCTCGCGGCCGAGGGCGTGATCGAGAAGGCCGGCCGCGGCCGTTACCCGCTTCGCGACTCGGTGGCCCGCTACACGGGATGGTTGAAGCGGCAGCTCGAAGACCGGAATCTCGGACACCCGGACGATGACGCGCGGAAAGAGAGCGCCCGGTACAACGCGGCGCGGGCCGACCTGGCCGAGCTCGAGCTGAAGCAGAAGCTCGGGCAGCTGGCGCCGACCGAGGACATCGAGCTGGCGCTCTCGGCGCTCCTGTCGGGGATCCGGGCTCAGATCCTGGCGGTCCCGGCCGAGACCGCGCAGGAGCTTGCGGAGGCGGTGGAGGCGGCCGAGTGCCATGGCATCGTCGAAGACGCGATCCACCGCGCGCTCGAGGAGATCGCGAAGGTCCGGATCCGGGAGGTCGCGCCGCCCCGCAAGGCGACGGCTCGAAGTCAGGCTGCCCAGAGGGCTGCATCCGAAAGCGCGTAGCCTGATCCGGTCGCTCGCGGCCAACATGGCGCCGCCGGCCGATGTGTCGGTTGCGGAGTGGGCCGACGAGAACCGATTCCTGAGTCCCGAGGCGAACGTCGGGCGCGTGAAGTGGAGGACGCGCCCCTACCAGCGCGAGCCGATGGAGACGTGCTGGGACCCGAAGGTCCGGGACACGGTCCTGATCTGGGCCTCGCAGGTCGCGGGCAAGAGCGAGATCGGGCTGAACCTGATCGGCGCGCAGATCGACCTCGACCCTGGCCCGATCATGGTGATGGCCGAGACGGTCGAGAAGGCGGCGGCCTACTCACAGGACCGCTTCGACCCGATGGTCCGGGATACGCCAGCACTCGTCGGCAAGATCGCCGATCGGAAGTCGCGGGACAGCGGCAACACGATCGGGCACAAGAAGATCCTCGGGGGCCATGTCACCTTCGTCGGTGCCAACAGCCCGGTCGGTCTCTCGATGCGGCCGATTCGGGTGCTCGTGCGCGACGAGGTGGCGGCATACCCGAAGAGCGCCGGGAAAGAGGGCAACCCGGCGATCCTGGCCGATCGCCGTCTCGCCACCTACGACGCGATCGGCAACTCGGTCCGGCTCGACGTGACCTCGCCGCGCGTGAGGGGCGACTACAGCGAGACGCTGTGGCTGAAGAGCGACCAGCGGCGGTGGATCGTCCCCTGCCCGGAGTGCCGGGATCGGACCTACCTGAAGTGGAACCAGGTCCAGTGGGACAAGGACACCGACGGAAAGCATGTCCCCGCGACCGCGATGTACGTCTGCGAGTTCTGCGGGGTTCCGTGGAGCGACCTCCACCGGGACCGGGCGATCCGGAAAGGTGAGTGGGTCGCTTCGATGCCCTTCGATGGCGTCGCGGGCTTCCATCTCCCCGCACATTCGGCGCTCGGGGTGAAACTCGGCGAGCTCGCCGGCGAGTGGCTCGATGCACAAGGGAAGAACGAGGACCTCCAGGTCTTCGTCAACACGCGGCTCGCTGAGTGGTGGGATGGCCCGCCGGACGAGGACGACTCCGACGATCTCTACCGGACTCGGCGCGAGGCCTACGGAGGCTTCGCCTACGAGATCGGGGGCGAGAGCGAGGCGGACCTCGGCGCTGCGCCAGTGCCGACGATCCCGGACTCGATCGTCTGGCTCACGGCGTCGGTCGACATCCAGGGCAACCGGCTCGAGGCGCTGCTCGACGGCTGGGGACTCGGAGAGGAGTCCTGGACCCTCGAGCACGTGATCCTCTGGGGCGATCCGTCGTCCGACGATCTCTGGGACATCCTCGATGAGTGGCTCCTGCGACCGCGCTACTACGAGAACGGCCTCTTGGCCGAGGTCCAGGCGACCTGCGTCGATACGGGCGGCCACTTCACGGAGCAGGCGGTGAACTTCTGCGCCGAGCGTATGGGTCGCCGCGTGTGGGGCATCGTCGGAAAGGCGGGACCGAAGCCCGTCTGGCCCCGTCGCCCCGGGAAGTCGAAGTACGGCGGCAAGCCCATCTTCCCGATCGGCGTCGACACGGCCAAGGAGACCATCTACAAGCGCCTCGAGATCGAGGAGCACGGGCCCGGCTACATCCACTTCCCGCTCGGGCTCGACGAGGAGTTCTTCAAGCAGCTCCGCGGTGAGCGTCGGGTCCCGCGCGTGCGCGGGGGCGTCACTTCGTGGGCGTGGATCAAGCGACGCGACCGGCAAGAGGCGCTCGACCTGAAGGCGTACAGCTACGCGGCGTTGCGCGGGCTCGTGGCGAGGGGCTTCGACCTTGCGCGGGATGCGGCGCGGCTGGCACCGATGATCGGGCGCGAAGGATCCAAGGTGACGCCTGCCCAAGCCGAGCGCGATGCGCGCCGCGGCGGATCGGGCGGCTGGCTCGGTGGCCGCCGGAGAGGCTGGCTCGGAGGTCGCTGAGTGGCCCTTTCCCTGACGGAGCTCCAGGAGCTCCTCGACGAGTCGAAGCGGGCCTACTACGCGGGGGAGCAACGGTTCCAGTACCGGGACCGGAGCATCACCTACCAGGATCCCGAGCAGCACTGGAAGGCGATCCAGCGGCTCGAGCGCGAGATCGAGGACCTGCAGGGCGGCGCAACTTCGACGCCGTCGCGATCGAACCTGGCCTCGTTCAGCCGGGGCTGAAGGAGGGCCTCGGATGGCGTGGATCGACGGGGCCATCGGATGGCTCTCGCCGAAGTGGGGACTCGATCGGGAGCGGGCACGTGTGGCCCTGAACGTCATCCGGACTCGGAGCAGCAGCTTCGAGGCCGCGAAGACGGGGCGCCGAACCGACGGATGGACGGCCTCAGGCACGGGGCCCAACGCGGCGCTCGGACCGGGGCTCCACCGGCTCCGCGACCGGGCCCGCGATCTCTACCGAAACGACCCCTACGCACGGCGCGCGGTGAAGTCGATCGTCGCCAACATGGTCGGAACCGGGATCCAACTCCACGCGAACACAGGAGACGAGGAACGCGATCAGGTGATCGACCGCGCCTGGGAGACGTCGATGCTCGAGATCGACGCGGACGGCCGAACCAGCGGGCCGGGTCTCCAGGCGATCATGGTCACCACGATGGTTGTCGCGGGCGAGTTTCTGGCCCGGATCCGAGACCGGCGACCCTCCGATGGGCTCTTGGTCCCGCAGCAGTGGCAGGTCCTCGAGCCGGACTTCCTCGACACGGCGAAGACGCAGGAACTCCGGGGAGGTGGGCGGATCCTTCAGGGCGTGGAGTTCGACGCGGTAGGCCGTCGGGTCGCGTACTGGCTCTTCCCGGATCATCCGGGCGAGGCTTCGGCCGGCCTGCGGGCCCGCCTCACGAGCCGCCGCGTGCCGGCGCAAAAAATCATCCACGGATTCGTGCAGGAGCGCCCCGGCCAGGTCCGAGGCTACTCGTGGCTCTCGGCGTCGATCCTGAGTCTGCGCGAGGGCGGAGACCTCCGAGATGCTCTCCTCATGCGCAAGAAGGTCGAGGCGTGCCTGACGGCGTTCGTCTCAGAGGAAGGCGGATCGACGATCGGGGAGAAGAAGACCCAGGAGCGGATCGAGCAGCTCGAGCCCGGGATGATCGTCTACGGACCCTGGGGCGAGGGGATCCAGGTCGTGAACCCGAGCAGCTCCGGCGGCTTCGACGAGGCCGAGCGATCGAGCCTTCAGGCCAGCTCCGCCGGCGTCGGCGTGACCTATCACCAGATGACGGGTGACACCAGGGGCGCGAACTACTCGAGCCTGAAGTCGACGCGGCTCAACTTCCAGGCCGAGATCGAGGCCGAGCAGTGGAACTGCTTCATCCCTGGTGTCCTGGCGCCACTTCGCAAGGCATGGGAAGAGACGGCCGTCCTGGCCGGTGTCGTGCCCAACGGTCCCTTCGGGACCGAGTACACCCCGCCCGACTTCGTGGGCGTCGAGCCGATCAAGGACGCGACGGGCGATCTGATCCGCGTGCGGTCCGGACAAATGGACCCCCTCGAGGCCATCCGCCGGCAGGGCTACGAGCCGCGCCAGGTGCTGCGCGACTGGAAGAAGTTTGCTGACAAGGTCGACGAGCTCGATCTCGTCTTCGACGTCGACCCGCGGAAGGTCTCGCGCTCCGGCGTTGGGCAGAGCATGGATCCGGTCGAACTCGGCCGAGAGGGAGACGGCACGAATGCGTGAGATCCGAAAGAGCGTGCAGATCGGAATGGGGACCCGTGCCGCGAACCTGGAGCCGAAGTCGGCGAACGCCGAGCGTCGCACGATCGACCTCATCTGGACGAAGGGCGCTCGGGTGCGCCGATACGACTGGCGGCGGGACATCGAGTATTGGGAGCAGCTCTCGCTCGAACCCCAGCACGTCCGGCTCGAGCGTCTGAACGGGGGCGCCCCTCTGCTCGACAGCCACGCCCGCTGGAGCCTCGAGAACGTGATCGGCGTCGTCGAGGAGGCCTCGGTCGATGGGACCGCGGGTGCCGCGACGGTCCGTTTCAGTGAACGGGAGGAGGTCGAGCCGATCTGGCGCGACGTGCAGGCCGGGATCATCCGGCAGGTCTCGCACGGCTACCTCGTCCACCAGTACCGAGACGTCACGGGTCCGGACGACGAGATCCCCGTCTGGGAGGCCATCGATTGGGAGCCCATGGAGCTCTCGATGGTGCCGATCGGAGCTGACCCGGCCGCGCAGACGCGCGCCGAACGAGAACGACAGGGGCCCTTCGAGGCGACCCTGATTTCCCGCGCGGAGTCCGCGCAACAGGAGGAAGAGACCATGAACGAAGAGACTCGGAACGCGATCCTGGAGCGTGTCCGGGCCGCGGACCTCGAGGACTCCTTCGCGGAATCCCTGATCGAGCGCGGCTTGGACGATCTGAAGGAGGTCGACGCCGCGGTCGCCAAGGAAGTGGAGCGGAAGCGCTCGGCCGCGCCGCCGCCGACCGCCGAGCCGACCCCGGCAGCACCGGCTCGGCAGGAGACCCGCACCGACGCGGGCCTGACCGAGGCCGAAGTCGACGCACGGGTCGAGGCCCGGATGGAGGCGGAGCGGATCCGGCGGTCGGGCATCCGATCGGCGGTGAGCCTCGGATTCCGCAACTGGGACGGAGCCTCGGCGTTCGCCGAGGAGCTCTGCGAGCGTCGGGTCACGGAGAACGGCCGCGATCGGGTCATCACGGTGGACGAGGCGACGCGAGCCGTGCTCGAGCGACGAGCCGATCTCGATGCCGCCGAACCCCAGGTGCGCAACGGCGTGTCCTTCCCGATCGGCGGCCTCGACGACGTGGCGACCCGACGGGACGCCATCTCGGCGGCTCTCCTGCACCGCTACGACCGGCGGCACTTCGAGCTCACGGATCCGGCACGCGAGTACCGGGGCCTGACGCTCCTCGAGGTGGCGCGCGAGGTGGTCGAGCGCAGCGGGACGGCGACCCGGGGTCTCTCCCGGAACGCCATCGCCGAGCGGGCCTTCCACAGCGTGAGCGACTTCCCGGCCATCCTGGCCGACGTCGCGAACAAGTCGCTGCGGCGGGCCTACGACGCGCAGCCCCGCACGTTCCTGGCCTGGACGAGCAGCGTCACGGCCACGGACTTCAAGGAGCTGAACCGCACGCAGCTGGGCGACGCGCCCGACCTGCTCGAGGTCGGGGATGGCGGCGAGATCACCCGTGGAACGATCAGCGACGCGCGCGAGCGCTACGCCCTGGCGACCTACGCCCGGGTCGTGGGCATCACGCGCCGAACGATCATCAACGACGATCTCGACTCGCTGACCCGGATCCCGGCCATGTTCGGGATCGCGGCGGCTCGCATGGAGAGCAACGTCATCTACGCCATCCTCACCGGGAACCCGGCGATGCACGACGGAGACGCGCTCTTCCACGCGAACCACGGCAACCTGGCGGGCGCGGGGGCGGCGATCGATGTCGCCACCCTGGGCGCAGGTCGGGCGGCCATGCGTCGGCAGACCGGGCTCGACGGACAGCGGATCAACGTCTCGGCGCAGTACCTGCTGGTGCCGGCGGCGCTCGAGACGGTGGCCGACCAGTTCGTGGCCGACAACATCCCGGTCGTCGCCAACCAGCCGTCGCAGGCGAACCCCTTCCAGGGTCGCCTCACGCCCGTCGCCGAGCCCCGGCTCGACGACGACAGCGCGACACGGTGGTATCTGGTCGCCGATCCGTCGACGATCGACACCATCGAGTACGCCTTCCTCGAGGGCGAGGAGGGGGTCCAGATCGAGACCCGCGTCGGCTTCGACGTCGACGGCATGGAGATCAAGGCGCGCGAGGACTTCGGCGCGGCCGCGATCGACTGGCGGGGCCTCTACCGGAACGACGGCGCGTAGGCCGAGGCCGCCCCGTCCCATCAGCCGCCAGGGGGCCACGCGCCCCCTGGCGAGCAGGAGATCCATGCGATGAAGAACTTCGTACAGAAGGGCGACATGGTCACGGTCGTGGCGCCCGCCGGTGGCGTGACCTCTGGCGACGGTGTCCTGATCGGAACCCTGTTCGGCGTAGCCGTGCGGGATGCCGCCGCGGGCGAGAACGTGGACATTGCTGTTTCGGGCGTGTTCGATCTTCCCAAGGTGGCAGCCCAGACCCACGCTGTGGGTGAAGCTGTCGGCTGGGACCCCGCGACCGACGAGGTGAACGACACCATCGCCGGAGCCGTGATCGAGATCGGCAAGGTCCTGGTCGCCGCGGGCGCTGCCACGACCAGCGTCCGGGTCCGCCTCAACGGCTAGACCGTGGGGTGGAACGAGCGGATCGCGCGGCTCAACCGCCGCGTGATGCGTCCTTTCGAGGAGACCGAGGACGCCGCGTACGAACACCCGGCGGGCACTCCGTTCGGGTCCGTGCGCGGCGTCTTCGACCAGGAGCACCAGCTGCTCGAGGTGGGAGGATCGGTCCCCATCTCGACGCCCGGAGCCCCGATGTTCGACGTCCTCGAGGACTCGCTGCCTCCCGGCTATGGACAGGGCGACCGCGTCATCGTCCGAGCCACCCTCTATGAGGTGGTCGATGTTCAGCCGGACGGGCAGGGCATCGTCTCGCTGATCCTGCAGGAGGAGTAGTCTTGCCGGACGCGATCGACGTCGCCACCGGCGGTCTCTTCACGAGCTCGGGCATCCATGTCGGCTCGCGAGGTCTGATCGGAGACCCTTCGCAAGAGTCGGTAGCGACGATCATCCGTCGCCACGTCGCTGGCATCCTGCAGGGGCAGAGCGCGGCTTCGGATCGGGTCCAGGCATCCTCTGCCCGGCCCGTATCGATGAAGGCGGGGGAGCACCAGATCCGCGTCTACTCGGGCGACGAGACGGCGAACCGGATTTCACAGTCCTATCTCCTGCACGCGCACTCGCTCGAGCTCCTGGTCGAGGTCTACGGACTTGGGCCCGATCCGGAGATGCTGTTGGGTCAACTCGAGGCCATCGCTCGCGTGGCGATCGTCCTCGTCCTGAACGAGCCAACCCTTGGCGCGTGCGTCGACCAGGTTTCTTACGTCGGTCGGGAGTGGGGCAAGGACGAGGACGGCCGGATGAACGGAGAGGCGCTTCGCCTCCGTTTCACGGTCGAGTATCGGACCGAGTACGGGCTCATCGTTCCCGACGAGTTCCTGCAGCTCGGCCTCGGCTACGACGTCGACGGCGACGGGGTCGTCGATCCGGCGCAGGGATCTGGCCTCGACCTCGAAGAAGTTCACCCCATCCAGACCTAGGAGGTCGCATGGAAACCGCCACGCTCGTTCCGCGCGAGGGTCTCATCGTGCGCGACCCCACGACGGGGAAGGCCCTCGACGCTGCGGGAGAGAAGAAGCCCCTCTCGTCCTACTGGCGCCGCCGCCTCTCCG
>JAJDAR010000366.1 GCA_029261775.1 Deltaproteobacteria bacterium
CTGGCGGGCTGTCGCTTCTTCGCGGGCTACCCGATGACGCCCTTCACCGAGCTGCTCGAGACCTTCGCGCGGCGCCTGCCCGAGGAAGGCGGCGCCTGCATCAACGCCGAGAGCGAGCTGGAGGCGATCGGCATGGCCTGGGGCGCAGCGGCCACCGGTGAGCGCGCTGCCACCGGCTCCACCGGCCAGGGCCTCGCGCTCATGCAGGAGTCCCTCTCGGAGCTGACCCGTGCCGAGCTGCCGCTCGTCTACTTCAACATGGCGCGCGGCCAGGCCGACTACTTCCAGGCCACCCGTGGCGGCGGGCACGGCGACTACCGCCACCTGGTCTTCGCACCCATCGACGCCGCCGAGGCGGTGATGCTCACGCAGCTCGCCTTCCACGTCGCGGACCACTGGCGCAACCCCGTCTGCGTCTACGGCGACTACCTGATCGCGCACACGAGCGAGTCGGTCGAGCTCGAGCGGCTCGACTTCGGTCCGTTGCCGGCGAAGGACTGGGCCATCGACGGCAGCAAGGGCGGAACCGGCGAGGCCCGCAACCTGAACCCGATCGGGATGCGACCCGGCCAGAAGGGCATCGATCCCGAGCCCTTCTGGCAGCGGCTCCAGGCGAAGCACGAGGCGATGGCCGCGGCGGAGGTCCGCTTCGAGGCCGAGCACGTCGAGGACGCGGAGATCGTGGTCGTGGCCTTCGGCACGCTGGCCCGCTTCGCCCGCTACGTGGTGCGCGAGCTGCGCGCCGAGGGGCGGAGAGTCGGTTGGTTCCGCCCGATCACGCTCTGGCCGTTTCCGACCGAGGCACTCGCGCAGGCGTCGGAAGGCACGCGCTGCGTGGCCGTGCTCGAGCAGAACGCGGGACAGATGATCGACGACGTGAGGCTCGCGGTGCTCGGCCGTGCGCCCGTGCGTGCCATCGGCGGCATCTCCTCGGACGAAGCGGGCTTCGGCATCGGGCCGCTGCTCGACGTGGACGAGGTGCGCCGTCGCATCCAGGGAGTTTGGGCGTGAGTGACGACACCACGATTCCGATCGACGCACCGCCCGCCGGCCCGGCCACGCGAGTCGGCGACTTCGCGCCGCGCCTGCAGCGCGACGTCGACCACGATCTGTGTCCGGGCTGCGGTGAGCCCGTGGCGCTGCGTGCCATCCTCGAAGCCATCGAAGAGCAGGGCCGTGCGAGCTCGGCGATCGGCGTGATCGGCATCGGCTGCTACACGGCGCTCACCCCGCTCATGGACGTCGATCTCGTCCAGGCGCTGCATGGACGGGCCCCTTCGCTGGCGACGGGCGTCAAGCGCATGCGCCCCGACGCCCTCGTGTTCACGTTGCAAGGTGATGGCGACATGGTGAACGAAGGCCTGCAGGAGGTTCTGCACACCGCCGCGCGCGGCGAGAGCGTGACCTGCGTGCTCCTCAACAACGGCGTGTTCGGGGAGACGGGCGGCCACATGACCGCCACCACCGTCCTCGGCCAGCGCACCAAGAATTCCATCGACGGCCGCGATGCCGCCTACCACGGGCACCCGATCGTGATCGGCGACCTGCTCGCCGCGCTCGGCGGGACGCGCTACGCCGCCCGCGGAGGGGTGTTCGACGCCGCCAACGTCGCCCGCACGAAACGCTACCTGAACCGCGCGTTCGCATCCCAGCGCGAGGGCGGCTTCTCCTTCGTCGAGATCCTGACCATGTGCCCGACCGGCTGGTTCATCCCCACCGCCGAAGGGCCCGGCTACCTCGAGAACGTGCTGGCGCCGGTCCACGCCATCGGAGAGCTCAAGGTCGACGGGCAGCTCCAGAACTCCACCGACGACCTGCGCGAGCGCGCGGAACGCCGCACCCGGGCCAGGCCGTGAGGCGGCTCGCGGTGGTCGCGTTCGCCGCGGCGACCCTCGGCTGCGGGAGCTGGGAGACCGAACGCAGCGTCACCATCGATGCGCCGCCCGCCACGGTGTGGGCCCTGCTCGCGGATCTCGACGGCTACTCCGGGTGGAATTCGTATTCGAGCCGAGCCGAGGGCGAGCTCGTCGTCGACGGCGTCGTCACGATCGAGGCGCGACTCGGCGACGAGGTCCGGCAGGTCCCGAACCGGGTGACCCGGATCGAGCCGGAACGGGTGCTCTGCTGGCATTCGACGAACTGGTACGAGCCCCTCGTCCGCGGAACGCGCTGCCGCTTCCTCGAGCCCCAGGGCGCAGGCGCGACGCTCTTCCGCCACCACGAGATCATGGAAGGCCCCTTGGCAGGCCTGATCGAGCGCATCTACCGCCCGCGGATCGACGCCGGGCTCGATCAGATGAATGCCGACCTGAAGCGGGCCGCCGAGGCTGTCGGGCCGTGAAGCCGCCGCGCTACCTGGCTGTGATGGACCGGCTGAACCCGCTGGTCGTGGGCATGCTTCACGCACCCCTGCTGCACTGGTTGGCGAGCCCCGGATTGATGACGATCACGCTGAACGGGCGGCGCAGCGGCCGCCGCGCACGCTTTCCCGTCGGCTACCACGATCAGGGCGATGCCATCCTGGTGCTGGTCTCGAACGCAGAGAACCGCCAGTGGTGGCGCAACTTCCGCACGCCCTGGCCCGCCGAGCTGCAGGTGCGCGGGAGGCGGCGCCGGGCGATGGGCGAGCTGCTGTCGCCGGGCAGCGAGGAGTATCGCGAGCGCGTCGGCCGCTCCTTCCGTCGCGCGAGCTTCATTCCACGCATGTTCGAGGTCGACTTCGACCGCGAGCGGGGCCTCACGGCCGAGCAGATGCGCGCGCTGGGCGACTACGCCGCGGTCGTGCGCTTCCGGGACCCGACCCCCTAGTGTGGTTCGACTTCGAGCCCGTCGAGCTCGATTTCCTGGAGCACGCACCCCGGCGCTGGGTCGCCGAGGCGCACGTCGGGGCGCCCCGCCAGGCGGTGTGGGACGCCTTCCTCGACGCCCAGGGCTGGGCGCGCTGGTTCCCAGGCGTGAGCGAAGCCTCCTACCCGGGAGGGGAGCCGCCCTACGGCGTCGGCACCCGACGCGCCGCCACCATCCGCGGCCAGCACTGGGAAGAAACGGTGCTCGCCTGCGAACCAGGGGTGCGCTGGGCGTATCGGATCGATCGCGCCACGGTCCCTCTCGCTCACGCGCAGGTGGAGTGCACCGAGTTCGCCGACGAAGGAGGCGACACGCGCCTGCGCTGGACGCTCGCCGCCCGGCCTCGGCTCCTGCTGCACGGCGCGGGCGTCTTCATGCCGCGCACGCTCGCGAGCCTGCTCGAGCGCGCCGCGCGCAACCTCGAGCGCGAGCATGCTCTCGCCACCCACGCCCGCATTCGCACCCCCTACGAGCCGTCGCCGTAGCGTGCGAGCGGTCGCTCCATGAACGCCTCGAAGGCCGCCTTGTAGTCCGGGTGCCAGCGCGAGAGGGCGGGGCGGCCCTCGATGAGGTCACCTGCCGACCAGAGCATGCGCTTCTGATCCTGCTCGCGGGTCGTCTCGTTGTCCGGGCATACGATGTAGAAGGCGCCCTTCCCGATGCCGGTGAACAGCTCGTCGGCCACCTGCTCGGGGGTCCAGGCGGCGGGCGGCTTCGTCTCGATGAAGCGGGCGATCATCCCCGTGTAGGTGAACCCGGGGACGAGCAGATGCGCGGTCACCCGGCCCGAGGTCTTCTCGAGAAGCGTGTGCGCCAGGCCCTCGGTCAGCGACTTCACCCCGGACTTGCTGACGTTGTAGGCGGTGTCCCCGGGCGGCTGGGTGATGCCCTGCTTGGAGCCGGTATGGATGACCAGACCGGGTTGGTCGCTCTCCACCATGGGGGGCACGAAACGCTGCACGCCGTGCAGGACGCCCATCAGGTTCACGCCGAGCACGCGCAGCCATCCGTCCGGGTTCGAGAGCGCGTCACCGCCTCCCCCGGTGCCGGCATTGTTCATCACGACGGAGACGTGGCCGAGACGCTCGCGCACGGCCTCAGCCAGCCGGTCCATGGAGGCTGCGTCCGAGACGTCCGTGGCGTGGGTGAGGATCGCGTCGCCGGCCCCGATCGCGGCCGCCGCCTCCTCCAGTTTGGCTTCGTCGAGGTCGGCGAGGCAGACCCGGAGCCCGGCCTCGGCGAGTCGACGAGCCGCGGCCAGGCCGATCCCGCTGGCGCCGCCGGTGACGACGGCGGCGTTGCCCGGAACCAGGGCGGGGTGATCGAGGCTGGGCATACATTCCTCCTGTGGCGATGCGCGCTCCGGAACCACGCGTCGGGTTCGTGGCGGCGCCAGTCCACGAGCCATGTTACGCGAGGAGTCCGGAGCGTGACGTGGCCGTCGATCATGAGGTCCGGACTGGCCCGATGGAGGACCACGGCCATGGCGGAACTCTTGATCCGCGCCTTGGGCCCCCGATGGGTCGTCAGTCGCGGGTGACGCTCCACCCTCTGCGGCGCAACTCGGTCGCGAGCACCTGGTCCGAAAGCTCGCGCAGCGCCGCCTCCACCTCCGGAGGCCTCACGACCGAGAGCTTCGGCGCCGGGGGAACGACCTTTGCGTCCTCCGCAGCGATCAGCTCGTCGATGAAGGCCTGCGCCTCGTCCCGGGTGAAGCGGCCGCCGGCCTGGCGTTGCGTAAAGCCCATCGGCCCGCGGGCATCCCGAAAGCTGCTGTGGCCGGCTTGCTCGAGCAGTTCGAGGAGCTCCTGGAGCTGCTGGCTGGATGCGGGCGGACCCGATTGCTGACCGAATGCCATCGCCCAAGTGTGACGCGAAACCGAAGATGCCGCCCGCGACCGGGCCCCGTGGCACGACTGGAGCGCTCAGGGCGCGGCCGGCTCGGCCCCGGTCGCAAGCAGAGGGAAGCAGCGGACGATCCGGTCGAGGCTGCGAAAGACGGCGCCTCGCTGCTCGGGCTCGGAGCGCCCGAGACGCACCAGGATCAGATCGCGGGACGGGTCGATCGCGACGAACTGCCCCTGATACCCGGAGCAGTGGAAGATCCCGGACCCGTTTCTGGCCAGCCAGAAGTGCGCGCCGTATTCGCCGTCCGACGCCGGTGTCGGCGTGCGTGCATGGTCGACCCATCCGCGGGGAAGCAGGCGCTGCTCCTCCCAGACGCCATCCCGCAGGTAGAGGAGCCCGAAGCGCGCGAAGTCCTGGGCCGTGGCAAACACGAACGACGATCCGATGAAGGTGCCCGCGTCGTCGAAGCGCGCGGTGGCGGAGCGCATGCCGATGCGATCGAACAGCTCGCGGCGCATGAAGGCGAGGCGTTCTTCCCGACTGTGTCCGATGATACGTCCCACGATACCCGACACGATGTTCGAGGTTCCGCTCGAGTAGCTCCAGACCTGGCCGGGCCGGTGCGCCGGCCCGAGGGCTTCCGCGTACGCAGCGACGTCGGCCTTGCCCGAACCGAACAACATGTCGATCACGTTGGATGCGTCGCCATCGACGTAGTCTTCGATGAAGTCGAGGCCGTCGACCATCCTCAACAGCTGCTCCGTCGTGATCTGCGCCCTGGGGTCGCCCTCTGCTTGCCACGCTTCGACCGGCGCGGGCCGATGCACGTCGAGCCGACCCTCTCGGACCAGAATGCCCACGAGCGCATGCAAGATGCTCTTGGCCATCGACCATGAGATCATCGTCGTGTCGGGTCCCTTGTCGTCCCCGTAGCGCTCCGCCACGAGCTCGCCCCGGTGGATCACGACGACCGCATGGGTCTCGCCCGATCGTTCGCGCGCTTCGGGCCGAACGAGCCGATCGATCTCGGAAAGGAGCGCCTCGGCCGAGACGCCCGATCGGCCGCGACTCTCCGCCCGAGGCCATTCCGTCGTCGGCCACGGAGTGCCGGGCGGCTGCGACGGTAGCGGCAGGAGCGGCGAGTCCGGCATGGCTCCAGGGGACTGTGCAACGACGCGAAATCAGTGGCACGCCGGGAGGGACTCGAACCCCCGACCCCCAGGTTCGAAGCCTGGTGCTCTATCCAGCTGAGCTACCGGCGCGTGCGGCGAGGATCGTACCCGACCGACCGGAGGCTGTCCCTCCGGTCGCCAGGTGCGGTGCTACGCGCTCTTGCCACCGACCATCGCAACGCGGGTCGCCGGCTGCGGGGTGCTGCGCACCGCGCGCGGTCGCGGGAAGTAGTCTTCGCGGACTTCCCACGGAACGTTCAACGCCGTCAGGATCTTGCGCTTGGTCGCCTGGCGACAGGCCTGACCCTTTTCGATGGCGTGGATCGTGCGCGCGGAGACGTGGGCGCGATCGGCCAGGTCGGCCTGCGTCCATCCTCTTGCCTGTCGCGCGGCCCGGATGCGGTTCATGGGGGGGAGCCTCGGCGTGATGACCCGGTTTTCGGGAAGCGCCGAGAGTAGCCCCAACGGGCGCCGCGGGCGAAGTCCGCAGAACCCCACAGCATCCCGGGGGTCAGGGAAAACTCTGTGATTCCGGTTACTTATATGTATCCCGGAGATGGCGATCCAGCGAGGGCGAAAGCCTTCGAGGGGAACGACCCCCTCGGTGGTTGCGCGCTCGGTCAGCGCCAGCGGGCGACCCCGGTCGGGATCAGCGAGACGTCCGCGATGGGCAGGACCGCGGCCAGGGTGATCGGCTGGCCCGGGCCGGCGCTGTCGGCCGGGGCGTAGGCCTGGCCGGTGAGCACGAGCGCGAACAGCGCCGCCGCGGCGCCTGCACCGAGGGCCGACATGCCAAGGCGCTCGGTCCAGGTCGGCTCCGGCACGACGACCCAACGGGAGAGCGCATACAGACGGTCCTCGAGGCCGGCGGGAGCGTGGGCGGGGACCAGGCTGGTGGGCAGCTGGCCGAGCAGCAGCTCGCAGGTCTCGAACTCGGCCAGGATGCGCGTGCAGCTGCGGCAGCCCTCGGCATGCTCGCGCACCTCGCCCTCGACGTGTGCAGCCAGGGTGCCATCGAGCACCTGGGGCAGCAGTCGGCGGGCCTTCCAATGGATCACGGGGAGCTCCTTCCGATGTCGCGAAGCAGCGGCTCCAGGGCGTCGCGAAGCTCCTCTCGTCCTCGGCGCAGCCAGGTTCCCACGGTCGCGGGCGGCACGTTCTCGTGCTCGGCGATCTCGACGTTCGACAGACCGTGGTGGATGCGGAGCACCAGCGCGCCCCGGTGCTGCGGCTTCACCTGCAGGAGGGCCTTCGCGACGGCCGCGAGGATCTCTCCCTCGAGAATCTGGGATTCGGGGCTCGCGGCGGCTTCGCCGCTCATCCGTGCCTGGGACAGGATCTCCCGTTCCAGGCCGTGCCTTCGCTTTCTCGAGCGCAGCAGGTTGACGGAGCCGTTGACGGCGGAGCGGTAGAGGTAGGACCAGAGACTCGCCGTGCCGGCGTACGCGGCCCGGGGCAAGGCCACGAACACGCGCTGGACCACGTCCTCGGCGTCGGCGCGGTTGCCGACGATCCGGTAGGCCACGCCCTCGAGCCGCCGACGGTAGCGATCGTGAACCAGGGCCAGGGCGCCATCGTCCCCGGCCAGCCAGCGCCGCTCCAGCTCTGCTTCTGCCACAGGTGTCGAACTCGTGCTCACAGACGCGCTCCCCAGAATGCGTCGTCCCGTCCACCTGAGTATGACGTGTGTCGGGCGCCGATCGTTTCGCTTGCGCGCCGAATCCCCGAGGTTCTTCGCCCCCGCGGGGCAGGGCAGCGGGAGACCGGCCGTCCAGGGCGGGTGCTCCGCCAAGCGCCTAGAATCGCCAACGTTTTCAAGCCCAGCACGGGAGAGACGGTCATGTTCGATCTGGTGATTCGCGGCGGTACGCTGGTCGACGGTTCCGGTGAGGCGGCCCGCGAGGCCGATGTGGCGGTCCAGGACGGACGCATCGCCGAGGTCGGTCGGGTCTCCGCCGGCGGCCGGGAGGAGATCGACGCCAAGGGCCTGACGGTCACGCCGGGCTTCGTCGACATCCACACCCACTACGACGGGCAGGCGACCTGGGACCCCAACCTCTCGCCCTCCTGCTACCACGGCGTCACGACCGCGGTGATGGGCAACTGCGGTGTCGGCTTCGCGCCGGTGCGTCCCGGTCAGGAGGACTTCCTGATCCAGCTGATGGAAGGCGTCGAGGACATCCCCGGCACAGCGCTGCACGAGGGCATCGCCTGGAGCTGGGAGACCTTCCCCGAGTACCTGGACGCACTCGATCGCCTGCGCTTCGGCATGGATCTCGGCACCCAGGTCCCGCACGGCTCGGTTCGTGCCTACGTGATGGGGGAGCGCGGCGCGAACAACGAGCCCGCCACGCCCGAGGACATCGCCCAGATGGCGGCGATCGTGAAGGAAGGAATGCAAGCGGGTGCGCTCGGTTTTTCGACGTCGCGCACCATCGCCCACCGTGCGATCAGCGGTGAGCCGGTGCCCGGCACCTTCGCTGCGGAGGACGAGCTGTTCGGCCTGGGTCGCGTGCTCGGCGAGCTCGACACCGGGATCTTCGAGGTGGCAGGCGCAGGCGCCGCCGGCGAGGATGTTGCGGCGCCGAAGGCCGAGCTCGACTGGATGCGGCGACTCTCGGCCGAGATCCACCGGCCCGTCACCTTCGCCATGCTGCAGGTCGATTCGGCGCCGCAGCTCTGGCGCGAGCTGCTCGAGATCTCCGCCGAGGCCGTTCGCGAGGGCGCGCAGGTGTTTCCGCAGGTCGCGGGTCGACCCTTCGGCCTGCTGATCGGGCATCAGACCGATCTCAATCCGCTCTCCGACCGCCCGACCTTTGCCAAGCTGATGGGTCTCTCCCTCGAGGAGCGCGTCGCCCGGTTGCGCGATCCGGACGTGCGCCGACAGATCCTCTCCGAGACGCCGGCCGAGCCTTCGCCGCTGCTCTCGCAGCTCGGGAAGTTCTTCCCGATGGGCGACCCGCCGAACTACGAGCCCTCCTACGACGACTCGATCGAGGCGATCGCAAAGCGTGCGGGCAAGGATCCGGTCGAGGTGCTCTACGACCGCATGCTCGAGCGCGACGGCAAGGAGCTCTTCCTGGTGCCCGCGCTGAACTACAGCGAGCTGATCGCCGATCCCATCCGGGAGATGATGTTCCACCCGCGCGCGGCGCTCGGGCTGGGCGACGGCGGCGCGCACTGCGGGATGATCTGCGACGCCAGCATCCAGACCTTCATGCTCACGCACTGGGTGCGCGACCGGACCCGCGGCGAGCGGGTGCCGATCGAGTTCGCGGTGAAGCGCATGACGAAGGACACGGCCGAGCTCTACGGCCTCTCCGATCGGGGCCTGGTCGCGCCGGGGCTCAAGGCCGACCTGAACGTCATCGACACCGACGGCCTGCGACTGACCGCCCCCGTGATGGTCCGAGACCTTCCGGCCGGCGGAAAGCGTCTCATGCAGCGCGCCGAGGGCTACCGGGCCACGGTGGTCTCGGGCGAGGTCACGATGCGCGACGACGAGCCCACCGGCAACCTCCCCGGCCGCCTCCTCCGCGGCTGCCGCTAGCGACGAGCAAGCTCAGGGACACGCCCCCGAAGAGGCGCCCGCGAAGAAGCGGCGAGAAGCGGCGAAGAAGCGGGGACGTTGGTTTCATTGTTTCACCGGCGGGCCCGCGGAGACATCCACAGCGGGGGGCGGTTAAACAATGAAACCAACGTCCCCGTCCTATCCCCGTCCTAGCCTCTCGTTTGGGGGGGATTGGCCGCGGGGTTTTGCCCGGTGGGCGCTTTGCGCGGGGATTGCCTAGTCTTCGCCCTGAGCTCGATCAGCAGAGGCGCGCCTCGTCTGCCTGCCGCCTGCTGACGCCCTGCTCCCGACCTTGAAGCCTCGGATCCGGGAGCGCTCAGTACCTCATCCACACGTCTCGAGGGCGGGACGTGAGGTGGCCAGGTGGCCACCGACCCGAGGACCGACTCCATCCCCCGAGCCCTGCGGGCAAGCGCCCGCCAAGAGGGCTCGCTCCGGGATGAGACAGGACCTCGTCCATTCATCGAGCGATGCCGCGCCACCCAGCCGACGAGAGCGGGTCCGCGGCCGCTTCCCAAGGAAATTCTTCTTTTGTCTGAATCCATGATTTC
>JAJDAR010000367.1 GCA_029261775.1 Deltaproteobacteria bacterium
GAACCACACGCCGGCACCGACCGCCGCGACCAGGAGTGCCAGGATCAGCGTGACCCGCGGACTCATGGAGGACCTAGCGTCCCGGTGCCCGGCGCCGCCGCCACCAGGCGATCACTCCGAGCACGGCGATCGCCTCGGGCAGCACGAAGAGCGACGCGTAGCGGAGATCGAGGAAGTTCTCGGTCGTGAGCTGCAGCCGGCTGGGCACGCCGGTCTTCGGGCGGATCGAGATGGACTCGACGTCGCCGAGCAGCCAGTTCACGCTGTTGACGAAGAAATCCCGGTTGACGTAGGCGCCGAGCAGCTGGTTCGAGGCGAAGTCGGCATCTCCGACGACCACGATCCGCGCCTGCGGCGGATCCCCGGCTTCGTCCTCGGGCTCGGCGGCGGCCAGACTGAGCGTTCCGGCGACCGCCAGCGTGACGGGGCCCGCGCCGTCCTCGGGATCGAACCCGACCTCGCCCTTCGCCTCGAGGCGTTCGAGGTCGGTCTCGGCCCAGGAGTCCTTGCCGGTCCGGACCAGCGATTGGAACGCGCCGTGGGCCGCGGGGGCGGGCTTCACGCTGCGTGCGAACTCGAAGATCGTGAACCCGCGCAGCGCGTCCGTGATGGGGTGCGGCCCGAAGTCCTTCGCAAACGGAGTCGTCGGCGTACCGACCATCCCCCCGACCAGATCGACCACCACGTCCTCGCCGACCTCGACCCCCCACTCGGCCAGGGCCGGGTAGAGATCCGTCTTCGCGCGCGGGTCGATCATGATGAGCAGCGATCCGCCGCGCTCGACGTAGCGGCGCAGCGCCGCGTGCTCGACCTCGAGCAGCGGCCGGGTCGGACCCGCCAGGATCGCGACGTCGGCGTCCTCCGGCACGTCGCCCGCCGACGCCAGCAGGAGCGTCTCGACCTGGTAGTTCTCGTTGGCCAGCGCCTCGCGCGCGAAGGCGTAGCCCTCGGCGGCGTCGGCCCCGTCCCCCTCGATCGGCCGCTCGTTGTGGCCGACCACGAACACGACCTTCTTTCGCTCCTGCCGTGTCAGCTTGAGGATCGCATTGGTCAGCTCGGATTCGCCGAGCTCACGGACGTCGACCGACTCGGCACCCAGCTCGACGTGCAGCAGGCCTCCCTGCAGGCGCTCGGGCAGGATCCCGAGATCGGCCAGGCGGCCGGGCTGCCGCTCGGGGTCGACCCACTCGACCTTCACGCGCTCCGAGGCGAGGCGGTAGCGCTCGACCAGCTCCTTCGCGGGCACGGCGGCGAGCGGCGAGTAGACACCGGTGATCTCGAGATCGGTCTCCAGGCCTGCCAGCAGCTGCTCGGTCTGACTCGAGAGCGAGTGCTCCTTCGACGTCGTCCAGTCCCACTGGGTGTGATACCGGGTCGAGAGGAACGCCAGCAGTCCCAGCAGGGCAATCATCAGGCCCGCCGACGCAACGGCGCTGGTCCCGTACTTGCCAGCGCGGCGCGCCTCGCCCGTGCGCATGCGCTCCCGGAAGGCCTCGAGATTCGAGAACAGGGCCACGCCCAGCAGCACGAGGCCCACGACCAGGTTGCCGATGCTCCAGATCAGCTCGTCCCAGATCAGGACCGGCCCCGAGAGCAGCTGGACCAGGAACGAGAGGATCGCGAACAGCACCGCCACGGCCCCGAGGGAGCCCAGCAGACTCGACCAGACCTTCATCTCAGCGCCACCTCACGGATTCGACCGACGTCTTCGTGAGGACGAGGAAGGCGCCGATCATGAAGGCGAAGTACGCGAGATCCCGCGTATCGACGAGCCCCCGGGCCAGCTTGTCGAAGTGGTCGGAGGTCGAGAGCCAGGTCAGCACGGTGGACAGCGACGCGGCCGTCCCCATGGCGCCCTCGGCCACACCCAGGTCGGCCACCACCGAGAGCAGCCAGAGGATGAGCAGCAGCGCCAACGCCAGGAAGAAGGCGACGAGCTGGTTGCGGGTCAACGAGGACGCGAAGGTGCCGACCGCCGCGTAGGTGAGGCCGAGCAGCCAGAGCCCGAGCAACCCGGCGAGCATCTGCAGCCCTTCCGGATCGGGCTCGGCCAGGTCGAAGCCCGAGAAGATCCAGCCGAGGATGGGCGTGTCCGCGTCCAGGAAGAGCAAGGCCGGGAACAGACCCATCATCGCGATCAGGATCGTCACGAAGGCACCTGCCGCGACGAACTTGCCGACCACCAGCTCCCACATCGTCAGCGGGCTGGTCATCAGCAGCTCCTGGGTCCCGTTGGTCTTCTCGGAGGCGAAGAGGCCCATCGTGATGCCGGGGATCAGGAACAGGAACACGATCCACATCACCTGGATGAAGGGCGCGATCACCTGGTTGTTCAGGTTGATCTGCTCCAGCACGTCGAACTGACCGATCTGCTGGTAGTAGTTCATCGTCTCCCGGAAGCCCTGGATGGACAGCAGGAAGAAGAAGCCCGCCAGCACGGCGAAGAGCGTGAGCACCGCGTAGGCCACGGGTGAGACGAACAGCGAGCGCAGCTCGCGCCCGGCGATTGCACCGACGTGCCTCATGCCGCCTCTCCCGCCCGCAGCGCCACGCGAGCGAAGACGTCCTCGAGGCTCTGACCCTCCGCCGTGAGCTCGGCCAGCGACGAGTCGACCACCTTGCGACCCTGGTTGATCAGGATCACCCGCGGGCAGATCGCCTCGACCTCGGCCAGGATGTGGGTGGAGAGCACGATCGTGCGGGCCTCGCTCTTGCCCGGATCAGCGAGAGCGGCGATCAGCGAGCGGATCTCGCGGATCTGGATCGGATCCAGACCGACCGTCGGCTCGTCGAGGATCAGCACCCTGGGGTCGTGGACGATCGCCTGGGCGATGCCGACGCGCTGCCGGAAGCCCTTGGACAAGGAGCCGATCACCCGTCGGTGCACGTCCTTCAGGCCACAACGCTCGATTGCGCTCTCGACCGCGGACCGGCGACGGGCGCGGGGCACGTCCTTGATGCGGGTCACGAACTCGAGGTAGCCCGCCACGTCCATCTCGGGATAGAGCGGGGGGTTCTCGGGCAGGTACCCGATGGCCCGCCGGGCGGCGAGCGGTTCGTTGAAGATGTCGTGCCCGGCGATCCGGGCGCTGCCGTCGGTCGCCGGCAGGAAACCCGTCAGGATGCGCATCGTGGTCGTCTTGCCGGCGCCGTTCGGCCCCAGGAAACCGATCACCTCGCCGGCCTGCGCCGTGAACGACACGTCGTCCACGGCCAGGAAGTCGCCGTAGCGCTTGGTGATTCCCTCCGCCTCGATCAAGCCCTGCCCTCCTCGGCCGTTCCTCGCAGGAAGATGTCCACGATCTGGTGGGCCGCCTCCAGGTAATAGGCACGTTGGCCCGCGTCGTCCTCCGGCGCCTCGGCCACCCCGATCACCAGGCTGGTGATCATCAGCTCGATGGCCCCGAGAAAGAGAGCCGAGCCGACCCTGGCATCCATGTCCGTCCGCAGCTCGCCCCGATCCTGGCCCCCTCGAAGCACCGACTCGAAGACCTCGAACAGACGCCGCACCGCCTTCTGCTGGGCGGGCTCGGCGAATCGGCTGGTGCGCTGGATCTCCAGCACGAGGACCTTCACCCACTCCGGCCGCAGGCGGAACGCGTTCAAGATGAGCGTGGCGATCGACACCAGCTGGTTGCGCACGGTTCCCGGCCCACGCCCGATGGCCTCGACCGACTCGAGGAAGCCGCTCCAACGTTCCTCGAAGATCGTCGTGAGGATCTCGTCCTTGTTCTTGAAGTAGTGATAGACGAGTCCATAGGCGATCTCGGCCTCGGTCGCGATGTCCGAGACCCTCGCGCCGTGGAATCCCTTGCGGGCGAAGACGACGATCGCAGCATCGAGGATGCGATCGCGCTTGCCGCCGCGCGGTCGAGGCTCGTCAGGAGGTAGGGCAGTCAGGGTGCGCGCCATGGACCCACGGGTGTGAGGGGCCGGCCGGAGCCGGGCGCGCCAATATACTACCCTCGACTACCGGGGCTAGGGCGCAGCGTGGGGCGTTCGAGAGCCGGCCTCCATTCGTCTGCCGCCGGGATTCCGCCCGAGTTCGCCGCAACGCAACGACGTGGAGTCAATCGGGCAATCGATGCACATCGCCCTGGTGATCGAACGGTTCGAGCCCGAGGGAGGGGTGGAGGGCGCAGCGTGGGCCACCGCCCACGCGCTGGTCGCCGAGGGCTGTCGCGTGGAGGTCTTCGCCCGGGAGGGCCGGGACGGGCGAGGTCCCCTGCTCCATCGTCTCCCGATCTCGCGCGGCTGGCAGCCGCGGCGGGTGCTGGCCTTCTCCCGCGCCGCCGCCCGGGCCGCGCCCCGCGGCAGCTTCGACGCCGTCCACAGCTTTTCTCGCACCCGCCACCAGGACGTCGTGCGCACCGGGGGCGGCTGCCACGCGGCCTACATGGAGCGGGCCTACGGCCCCACGGGTGCGGCGCTTCGGCGCCTCTCGCCGCGCCACGCGGCCCTCCTCCACCTCGAGCGCGGCGCGCTGCGCGATCCGACCCAGTGGGTGCACTGCAACTCGGAGATGGTGCGCGACGAGATCCAGGAGCGGTACGACGTACCGACCGCACGCACCGTGGTCATTCCCAATGGCGTCGACCTCCAGCGTTTCCGGCCCCGGGCCGAGGACCCCGAGATCCGGGCCTTGCGGAGGGAGCTCGGCGGCGGCGGGCGGGCGGCCTGGTTGCTGGTCGGGCACGGCTTCCGCCGCAAGGGCGTGGACACCGCGATCCGCGCGCTCGCGCGGGCCTCCGATCCCGAGGCGGTGCTCTGGATCGCGGGACGCGACGCCTTCACCCAGGCCGCCGCTCTGGCCGCCGAGGAGGGAGTCGCGGAACGCGTGCAGCAGGTGCCGCCGTCCCGGGATCCAGCGCAGCTCTATGCCGCCGCCGACGCGCTGATCCTGCCCACCCGCTACGACGCCTTCGCGAACGTCTGCCTCGAGGCGGCCGCCAGCGCGCTGCCCATCGTGACCAGCGCCGCCAACGGGGCTGCGCGCTGGCTGGGCGATGCCGGCCTGTGCGTCGACGATCCCGAGGACGTCGACGCCTTCGCGGCCGCGCTCGACACCCTGGGCGACGCCGAGCTGCGGTCCCGGCTGGGCCGCGCGGCGCGGGAGCGGGCCGAGCGGAGGACCTGGGCCGCCACTGCGCGCGAGCTGCGCGCCCTGTACGAGAGACTCGGCTCTTGACCGGGTCGCTTCGCTGGCTCGAGGGGAGCCCCGCGGTGCGCGCCGCCGTCGAAGCCTGGCGGTCGGACGAGAGCCGCGGGGGCGTGCTGCGCGACAACGCGCGCCGACGGCTCGTCCGGATCCCCGGCGGAGAGGTGGGTCCGCTGCTGGTGAAGCACCACCGCAGCGCGGAGCGCCACCCCTGGCGCGAGCGCCTGAAGGCCTGGATCGGCCGCAGCCCGGCCGTGCGGGAGGCGCGTCACCTCGAAGTCCTCGAGAGGGCCGGCGTTCCGGTGCCCGGCCTGGCGGGGCTCGCGGAGCTGCCCGAGGGCGGCCATCTGCTCGTGCTTCCCTTCCTGGCGGGCCAGGCGGGGGCAGAGGGACTGCCACGCGAGCGGCGTGCACGCAGAGCCGCGCTTGCGGCGCTGGGCCAGGCCGTGCGAGCGCTTCACGAGAGCGGCCACGTGCACGGCGACCTGCACGGCGAGAACGTCCTCTTCGAAGGCGAGCGCGCCGTGCTGCTGGACTTGCAGCACGTGCGCCCCAGCCGAAGCCCTGGGGATCGGTTGCGCGATCTCGGCGAGCTCGACTACTCGCTCTGGGGCCGCGCGTCGCTGGCGGACCGGCTCCGCCTGCGCCGCGCTGCGCTCGGTGGGTCGCCGTCCGCGGAGAGTCTGCGGGCCGTCGGACGGGCGGCCCGCGACAAAGCCCACCGCCATGGACGCAGCCGCACCCGGCGCCTGCTCCGCCCCGGCCGGCAGGCCTGCGCGCTGCTGATCGCGGAGGGACGAGGCTTGCGCCTCCGCGAGATCCCTGCCCCCGATGTCGCGGAGGCCCTGCGTGCCCACCGAGGGCTGCTGGCCCGGGGCGGTGTTTCGGTCCTGAAGAACGACGCCCGCTCCGCCCTCACGCGGGTCGAGGTCGCCGGGCGCCGGCTGGTCGTCAAGGAGCTGCCGACCCGGAGCCTGCTGCGCGCCGCCGCGGACCTCTGGCGGGGCAGCGGTGCCCGGCGCGGTTGGCGGGCCGGGCACGGCCTGCGCGTGCGCGGACTCGGCGCGGCCCTGCCGCTGGCCTTCGTCGAGAGCCGTCGCGCCGGACTGCCCGTTCGCTCCTGGCTCGTCGTCGAGGATCTCTCGCCCGCGGTCGACCTGCTCACGCTCCCCACGGAACGGCGCAACGAGGTGCTCGAGGGCATCGGCGCGTGGCTCTCGCTGCTGCATCGTCGCGGTGTCGACCACGGCGACCTGAAGGCCACCCACCTGTTCGCGCAACCCACGGGCGACCCGAGGGCCGTGCAGCTGGTGGACGTCGAAGCCGTGCGCTTCCGGCCGCACTTGAGCGATGGCGCTCGACAGCGCGCGCTCGCCCAGCTCAATGCGTCCCTGCCGGACGACTGGACGGCCGAGCGCCGCTGGCGGGCCTTCCGCCGCTACGTGACGAGCGAGCCCTTTGCGGCGCCTGCAGAGCTCGCTGCCAGGCAGATCGCGGTGGCCAGCCTGGCGCGGAGCCACCGCTGGACCGGAAGCGACTGTCCCGCCGCGCGGGACCTTCCCCCTTCCGGAGCGAAACCCTAGGCCCCGCCTTCCAGGGCGAAACCCCAGGCCTGCGCGACTCTTCCGGGCGGACCCTAGGCCTTGCTGATCGTGACCCACTGGAAGTAGGACGAGGATCCGGGCACGCTGCCGCCCTCTCCCTCGGAGTAGGCCAGTGCGGGCCCACTCGCGGCGCTCGCGACGATCGTCCGGAACGCCTCCAGCTTGCGCGCCGGATCGTCCGGGTTGAGCCCGTGGAAGACCAGCTCCACGCACTCGCGGGTGTCGAGGACGTTGAGCACCAGGGTGGCGAGCGTGAAGAGCTTGCCGATGCCCTCGACGGCCTC
Source organism: Deltaproteobacteria bacterium (assembly GCA_029261775.1). Classification (GTDB taxonomy): domain Bacteria; phylum Myxococcota_A; class UBA9160; order UBA9160; family UBA6930. The sequence goes on from JAJDAR010000367.1 coordinate 7,047, forward strand.
GACCGAGAGCCGAGGAACGCGTACGTCCTTCAGCTCGAATCCGTACTCCAGGCGCATGGTTGGCCCTCCCTCAGGGCGCGCAGGGTGCCCGTGGGCCCCGAGCGTGTCAACTGCGCGAGCCGGGCTCGCGGGGATGAAGTGGCGAAGAGCCCGCGCTCACTCGGTCGGGGGCAGCTCGCGGATCTCGGCCATCAGCTCTTCCCGGGTGATCACGCCCTTCTCGATCAGCAGGCGGGTCATCGCCTGGAGGATCTGGCGCGTCGGCACGTCCTTCGGCTTGCCCGACGGCGGCGGCGGAGGCCCACGCCTCGGGCCCGCTTCCGCGTCCTCACGCGCACCCTCCGGCGCTGCGACAGCGGCAGACTCCTGCACACTCGGCGCTTGCGGCGGCGGCGACTCGGGAGCGACTCCGACCTCGGGCTCGACGAGGTCGTCGAGCCAGCGCTCGTCGAGCAGCTCCTCGGCACCGCGACCGCGACCGGGCTCGTCGAACTCGAGCAGGACCGCCTGGTCGTGCTCCTCGATGCCGTCGTAGCAGAGGCTGATCGCCTTGCGGATCTGGACGGGCCCCGCGAGGCAGGCGCGCACCAGGCAGCCCGTGCGGAAGGACAGGTCGTCGGCCGCGGTGAGATTCGACGGGTCTTCCATCGCGACGTAGACCACGTCCCGACCGCCGTCCCGCTCCTTCACGATCGGCAGACAGCTGTACTTCTGGGCGATCTCGGCCGGAACCAGCGACAGGATCTCGGGCGCGATGGTGCGACCCGCGAGATCGACGCCGGGAAAGCCGCTTCGCTTCGAGAGCACCCGGATCAGCTGCTGCTCCTCGAGGAAGCCGAGCTGAACCAGCGTCTCGCCGAGACGGTTGCCCCAGCGCGCCTGCTCGCCGAGCGCGGCGGTGAGCTGCGACTCGGTGATGAGCCCTGCGGCCAGGAATGTCTCGCCGATCTTCTTCACGCGGACGGCTCTCCGGGCCTGTGACGCAGGCCTCCGGGGGCTCATCGTCCCACCGCAGCGCCACCTGAACGTTGGCTGGGAGAGGCCCGGCGCAAGGCTCGAAAGGGGGGATTCGGCCCCCCTGCGAGGCGTCAGCCGCCCGTCTTGGGGTCGAGCGCGTCCCGCAGGCCGTCCCCCAGGAAGTTGAGGGCGAAGAGCGTGGCCGCCAGGAAGGCCGCCGGGCAGGCGAGCAGCCACCAGGGCGAGGCGATCGGGTTCACCACGGCCACCCCGTCCGAGACGAGCTGGCCCCAGGAGAGCTCGACCCCGAGCCCGAGGAACGACAGGAACGACTCGAGGATGATGACGGTGGGAACGGTCAGCGTGGCGTAGACGACGATCGGGCCCATCACGTTGGGCAGCACGTGACGCAGCAGGATGCGGAGGTCTCGCGCACCCACGACGCGTGCGGCGAGCACGAAATCCTGATCGCGCAGCCCGAGGACCTGGCCGCGCACGATCCGCGCCATCGTCAGCCACTGCACGAGCCCGAGGGCCAGGAAGACCGGAAGCGCCTCGCCTCGCGCCGTCTCGGCGAACATCAGCATCACCAGGATGACGAGGAACATGTATGGGATGCCGTAGAGGAAATCGACGATCCGCATCATCGCCTCGTCCACCCGCCCGCCGTAGAAACCGGCGATCCCGCCGTACAGCACGCCGATCGAGACCGACGCTGCGGTCGCGGCGAGACCGACCAGCAACGAGGTGCGGCCGCCGATCAGCACCCGGGCGACCAGGTCCCGGCCCAGCGTGTCGGTGCCGAAGGGATGGACCAGCGAGGGCGGCAGCAACCGCTGGCTCGGCTCGGTCGACGTGGGATCGAGGCCGAGCCACCAGGGCAGCACGAAGCACGCGAGCCCGATCGCCGCGAGCAACGCGGCTCCGGCCATGGCGGCTGCGTTGCGGCGCAGACGGCGGCCGGCCTGCACCCAGGGCCCCGGGCTCTCCGCGTAGGCGCCCGCGCTCATGCCGCCTCCCGGATGCGTGGATCGAGCCAGGCCATCGCCAGATCGACCAGCAGGTTGAAGAGCGTGATGAAGGTGCAGTAGAAGAGCGCGGTGCCGAGCACGACCGAGTAGTCCCGATTGATCGCGCCCTTGACGAACCACTGGCCCATGCCGGGAATCCCGAAGAGCGTCTCCACGACGAAGGAGCCGGTCAGGATCCCCGCCGTGGCGGGCCCCAGATACGACACGACGGGCAGCACGGCGACCTTGAGCGCGTGCCGGTAGACGACCTGGCGCTCGGGCAGGCCTTTCGCACGCGCGGTGCGGATCCAGTCCTGCTGCATGACCTCGATCGTGCCGCTGCGGGCGAGTCGCGCGATCGTGGCCGCATGGGGAAGGGCCAGGGTGAGCGCGGGCAGGAAGACGTGCCGGTAGCCGCCCCAGCCCGCGACCGGCAGCAGCCCCAGCTCGAGCGAGAACAGGATCATCAGCCCGGCCCCGATCACGAAGTTCGGCAGCGAGATCCCGACCAGGGCGAGGGCCATGCTGCTGTGGTCCGCGAAGGAGTTCGGGCGCACCCCGGCCCGCACGCCCAGCACCAGCCCGAGCACGACGGAGATCAGCAGCGCGAGGCTGCCGAGGGCCAGGCTCACCGGGAGGGCGGGCAGGAGCAGGTCGAGCACGCTCCGCCCCTTGACCTTGAGTGAGGGGCCTAGCGAGCCCTCGGTCAGGAGCCGCTCCATGTACACCTGGAAGAAGGCGAGCGGGCTCTCGGGAACGCCGTACTGGGCGCGCAGGGCCATCTCCACCTGGGGGGCGATCGACTTCTCCTGGGCAAAGGGGTTGCCCGGCGCGAGGTACATGAGCCAGGTGGTGACCCCGATCAGCAGCACCAGGGAGGGCACCATGAACGCGAAGCGACGCAGGATCGCAGGGGGTGCACGAAGATAGGCCAGCCCCCCCGCGACGATCGCGGCCGCGGCGCCGACGGCAGCGCCATACCCGACCCGCACGAAGACGAAGATCAATGCGGCGAGGAAGAGCGCACCCAGCGCGCGGGTCACCGGAACCGGCAGGAAGGCCAGCGAAGCGATCGCGAGCAGCGCGAGGAGAACGCAGAGCGCCTCGATCACGGGGCCCCTTCCTTCCAGAGCCCTCGCAGCGGATGCAGGCCCTGCAGGTTCGGCACCCGGCTGCCGTCCGGCAGCACGAGCTCGGTGTGGAAGCCCCCGACGGAGGGGCTCACGAGGCCGCTGACGACGTAGAAGTAGATCGGAAGGATCGGAAGCTCGTCGTGCACGAGGATCCGCTCCGCCTCGCGCAGCAGGTCGAGGCGAAGCGCTGCAGCCCGCTCGCGCCGCGACTCGGGATCGGAGGCAGCCAGCACGGCCGCGCGACCGGAGCGGATCCTCTCCGGATCCCCGAGTCCCTCGGTGAAGGGCCGGGCCAGGAATCCGTCGACGTCGCCCGCAGCCGCGACGAGTCGATCGAAGGTCGCATGGCTCCAGCCGGTCTGGTTGTTGCCTCCGTTCGTCACCCAGATGTCCAGGAAGGTGTTCGGGTCCAGGTAGTCGCC
>JAJDAR010000368.1 GCA_029261775.1 Deltaproteobacteria bacterium
GCCGGCGCCCTGGGCGCCGAGGTCTCGGGCCTCGACCTCTCCGAGCCCCTCGACGAGATCCGCGCCAAGGAGCTGTACCACGCCTGGATGCAGCACCAGGTGCTCTTCCTGCGCGATCAGGACGTCACGATCGATCGGCACAAGGCCTTCGCGCGCCTGTTCGGCGAGCTGCACGTGCATCCCGTGCTGCAGCCGTTGGCGGATCAGGGACATCCCGAGATCGTCGTCCTGCACTCGAACGCCAAGATGCGCTTCGTCGCGAGCGGCTGGCACAGCGACGTCACCTTCGAGAAGTGCCCTCCGATGGGCTCGATCCTGCACGGCGTGGTCGTGCCGGATCGCGGCGGAGACACGATGTGGGCCAGCATGTACGCCGCCTACGAGAACCTCTCCGACGCGATGAAACGCCTGCTCTCGAGCCTGGAGGCGGTCCACGACGGCGGCGGCTTCAAGGCGATCGCCAAGAACGAGGACCAGAGGAAGGATCTGGAGAGCCGGCAGACCGCCACCCACCCCGTGATCCGCACCCACCCGGAGACCGGTCGCAAGGGGATCTTCGTGAACTCCGCGTTCACGAAGAAGATCGTCGGCATGAAGCCCGCCGAGAGCCGGGCACTGCTCGACTTCCTGTGGGAGCACGTCGGCCAGCCGGAGCACACCTGCCGGCTGCGCTGGCGCCCGAACACGATCGCGATGTGGGACAACCGCTGCACGCAGCACCGCGTGATCCCCGACAACATCGACGCGGAGCGCAGGATGCACCGCGTGACCCTGCTAGGAGATGCCCCCTACTACGAGGCCTAGTGGTCCCGCCCGGCCCGGTGCCGACGGCCAGCGTCCTAGCGCAAGGCCGCCAACTGGAGTGCGTCCTCCGGACAGGCGTCGATGCACAGCCGGCAGGCGTGGCATGCCTCGGGCTGCACGACGAAGGCCTGCCGGCCGCCATGGGCCCAGGTCTTGAGCCGACCGAGCCACGACTGGCCGCGCTTCTCGGCAGGCGTGAGCGCCCGCAGCTCGAACACGTCGTAGGGGCAGACGCGCAGGCAGTCGCCCTTCGCCTCGCAACGGTTCCGATCCACGACCGGGGCGACCTTGCCGGGCTCGCCCGGGCAGTCTGCGGTCATCGCGGGCTCGCCCGGGCGTTCTGCGGTCATCGCTGCCGCCGAGCGCTCACCCGACCGCGCTGCGCGAGCGGCGTCGGGCAAGGTGCGGCGCGTCCAGATCCAGCAGCTCCTCGAGGGATTCGCGCTCCCGGACCGGCATCAGGATCGCCAGCACGACGTAGACCAGGATGCCGGGGAAGGCGGCCGAGGCCACCGAGACGGCGAAGAAGAGCAGACGGACGAGGGTGGCGTTCCAGCCGAGCCACTCGGCGAGTCCACCGCACACTCCGAAAAGGATGCGCTGTTCGCGCGAGCGCTGCAGTCCGGGCTTCTTCACGGGCATCACGTTCCTCCTGGGCGACGGGCCCTACTACGGCCGGCCGCGGCGGGGGGTTCGCCCTGGGCGGTGAAGTTTCGCCCCTGGGGGCGGCCTAGGGAAACAGGTTCGAGACGATCTCCGCGCCGCCGACCCAGGTCCCGATCATGCTGCCGAGGGTGGTCAGCACGAAGACGAGGAAGATCTTGAGCAGCCGGTTGCGCCACCAGCCCGTGGCGTGGCCGAGATCCTCCCAGACCTCGCCCAGCTCCTTGACCAGCGGGGGCTTGAAGTAGCTCTGCACGAAGGCGGTCACGTAGCCCGCGCCGATCACCGGCGTGAGGCTCGTGATGGGAGCCGCGCAGAAGGCCGCCACGATCGTGGCCGGATGGGCCAGCGAGAGCACGGCCCCGAAGGCTGCGGGGATGCCGTTGGCGAGGATCCAGAAGAGCAGGTTCTCGCCCGCTGCCGCCGGGCCCTGCTGCAGACCGATCCACAGGATCGAGCCCAGGATCACGACCGGGATGCCGTACCCGAACCACTTCCAGAGCGAGCCCGCCGGGGGCACCTCTTCCAGGCCCTCGAGGGAGGTCCGCTCCTCCGCAGCCAGGGCGCGCAGCATGCCGCTCACGTGCCCCGCCCCGACCACGGCGACGACACGCTGACCCTCGGTGCGCCGGATGCGCTCCGCCAGGTAGGCGTCACGCTCGTCGATCAGCACGCCCTTGGCGCCGGGAAAGGCCTCGCCGAGCTCGCTCATCAGCTTCGACAGCACGTCCTCGCGGCGCAGCTCGCGCAGGTCCTCCTCGGTGAGCTCCTGCTTCTCGAACATGCCGCCGAGCACCGAGCTCAGCAGGACCGCCTTCTTCCACCACGAGATCGCGCGCCAGGCCCGCCGCAGGGTGATGCGCACGTCGCGGTCGACGAGGGCGACCTGGATGCCGTTCTCCTCCGCGACGCGGGCCGCTTCCAACAGCTCGCTGCCAGGCTTGACGCCCAGCTGGAGCCCGAGGTTCCGTTGGTAGGCGGACAGCAGCAGGTTCAGCATCAGGGTCGCCAGCTGCTGGCTGCGGATGATCTCCTTGAGATCGAGCGAGTCGAAGCGTTCGGGTTTCGAGAGCGCCTCGTAGCGCCGCTCGTCGAGCTCGATGCACACGACGTCGGGCTGCTCGCGCTCGATCGTTTCGCGCACCCGCTCCACCGACTCCCGGGAGATGTGGGCGGTGCCGACCAGGATGATCTCGCGTCCGTCGCTCTCGACGACGTGGACGTCCTGCGGATCCTCTTCCGCGCGCGCGGGCTCGGGCGTGTCGATGGTGGGCTCCAGGGTCGGGCGGCAGGGGGCGAGGGATGGGCCTGCCGCCGGAGGCTCGGGGTGGCGACAGGGCCCGATGCACCACTCGGCAGGGAAGTCGGCCGGAGCGTACCAGACGCTCCGGGGCCGAGAGGATACGCTGGCCCCGTCGTGACTCCGCTTCCCTTCGCCAAGCTCCACGCTGCCGGCAACGCCTATCTCGCCATCGATGCGCGGGGGTGGGAGGCGGCGGACGTGGAACGGGAGCTGCCGCGGCTGGCCCGGGCGATGGCGGAGCCGCACACCGGGGTCGGGTCCGACGGGCTGCTCGCGGCGTTGCCGGCCCGGGATCCCCAGGCGGCGATCCGTCTGCGCATCTTCAACTCGGACGGCAGCGAGGCGGAGATGAGCGGGAACGGTGTACGCCTGTTCGCCAAGTTCGTGCTGGATCGGCAGCTCGCCTCGCCGGATGCCGGCGGGGCCTTGCGCATCGAGACGCTGGCGGGCTTGCGCCAGGTGTGGCCGCGGTGGGCCGCCGGCGTGATGACGGGCGGTCGCGTGGACATGGACGAGCCGAGCTTCCGACCCGCCGACCTGCCGATGCGGAGCGAGCACGAAGAGTGGATCGCGCGCCCGCTCGAGCTGAACGACGGCGCGATCGAAGTCACGTGCCTCTCGCTCGGCAATCCCCACGCGGTCCACCTGACGACGGAGGACGTGGCGCAGTTCCCGCTGGCGGCGGTCGGCGAGCGGGTCCAGCATCACCCGCGCTTTGCGAACCGGGTCAACTTCGAGGTGATGAACGTGCTGGCCCGAGATCGACTGCGCGCGCGCATCTACGAGCGCGGGGAGGGGGAGACACGCTCCTCCGGCACCGGCAGCACGGCCTGTGCGGTGGCCGCGCGAAGACTGGGCCTGGTCGGACCGGAGGTGAGCGTCGAGCTGCCGGGCGGCGTGCTCGAGATCGCCTGGGTGGGTCCGGGCGAGTCTGCGTGGCTCGACGGGCCGACGCTGGAGATCCTTCGCGGGGAGTGGGGTTCGTGAGGTGGCGCGGCACACAGGCGCCGCGGGAAGTCCTGGCTAGCGAGCCGCCAGTCGGGTGGCTCCTGCCCACGGCCGCCGCGCCGGCGCCACGAGCGGGCGCGGTCCGGACATGCGCAGGAAGCGGCCGGCGCCGGCGAACGAGGTCTCGCAGCTCGGGCAGGCGGGGCAGTCCGTGCTGATGGGCTCGATGCAGCGGCCACAGAAGTGGTGGCTCTCGGGGGCTTGGCGTGTCCAGTCGGTGGGGATCCGTCGCATGTTGAGTCCTCCTGTTCCGACCTGTGCGTCACGCCGGGTGGACGCCGGGTTCAAGCCAATTCTTCAACGCCGTCGAAACGGGCCTCGAAGCACCGCGACGGGTCGCGGAAGCCCGTCTGATCCCTACTTTGGAGAGGACTCGGGCCCCCGCGGGGCCGCACGAGGGGAGGGGCGTCGAGCGCTCTCCCCCGTTTGAACCGCCCCGCGAGGCCCCGTGACCCACGAGGCGACATGGACGACTCGGACGCACGCCAGGCCTCCGCCCCGCAGGCAGCGGGCCAGGCCTCCGCTCAGGAGGCCGAGTGGATCCGCCAGATCGCGGACGGTGACCGGCGCGCCTTCGAGAAGCTGTACGAGGTCTACGGGCCCAGGATCTTCCGCTTCGCCATTCGCATGGTGAAGGAGGAGACGAAGGCCGAGGAGGTCGTGAACGACGTGATGTTCGAGGTGTGGAAGAGCGCGGGCCGTTTCGAGGCGAGGTCGAAGCCGTCGACCTGGATCCTCGGCATCGCCCGCTTCCGCGCACTCAACGCGATTCGCGGCAAGAAGATCGAGACCGAGGAGCTGGACGACCTGACGCCGGTCGCCGCGCCGCTCGAGGATGCGGGCGACCTGATGGATCGCGCGAGTCAGATCGCGCAGGTCAAGGCGGCACTCGACGAGCTGTCGCCCGAGCACCGCGAGGTGGTCGAGCTGACCTTCTTCCAGGGCTGCTCCTACAAGGAGATCGCCAAGATCGCCGGATGTCCGGAGGGGACCGTCAAGACCCGCATGTTCCACGCCAAGAAGAGGCTCCAGCCCATCCTGTCCGCTGTGGCCGCCGGAGGTTCCCTGTGACGACCCCCATGAACGAAAACGACGCCCGTGATCTGCTGGCCTGGTACGCCGCCGGTGCCCTCGAGCCCGAGGAGCGGGCCGCGGTGGATGCGGTCCTGGCCGAGAGTGCGAGCCTGCGCGAGGAGCTGGCGCAGCTGCGGGTGATGGAAGAGGCGGTGGCCGATACGGCCGGCGAGCCCCAGTGGAACCCGGCGCTGATCACGCAGACGCTGCAGCGGGTGGAGGCCTACGAGGCGGAGAAGGCGGCGCCCTCCGGTGCGGGCCGCCTGGCGGCGTGGCTCCGTGAGAATCTCTTCGCAGGATGGGACGGCGTGCCGACCCTCGCGAAGGCGGCGGTGGCGGCGCAGTTCGCGCTGCTGCTCGCGGTGGGTGGCGCCTGGCTCGCGCAGCCGGGGCCGGCTGACTACGGCACCGCGGGGCTCACCCCGAACGCGGTGCGCCTGAAGCTGCAATTCCAGCCGACGATCGACGAGGCGACGCTGCGCAAGACGCTGCGGGAGCTCGATGCGAAGATCGTCGACGGGCCGTCGGCGCTCGGGCTGTACACCGTGCAGCTGAACGACGTCGAGAGAGGACAGGACGAGGAGATCGCGCGGATCCTGGCGGAGCTCCTGGCGCGGCCCGACGTGGTCGGGTTCGCGGAGCGGGGCGACTAGCCTCCTCGGCGGCGGTTTCGCGGGCTCGCGTCTCGTTTCGGGTCCCGGCTCTCGGGCACGCGTCTCCGGCGCGGCGCTGCCGGCGGCGGATGGCTCGCCCGCCTCACGCTCGCGCAGCCTCGCGGTACGTCTCACCCCTTCGGGAGGCAAACCGCTGGATGTTCCTGGCTGCGCTTGATTCCGCCGCCGGCAGCGCCGCGCCGGAGACGCTTCGAGTCGTTTGCGTCCGGTGAACCTCGGCGGTCGCTCGTGTGACCTACGCGGCAATCACGAGTCCCTTGTGGTGCCGGGTAGAAGCCCGGACCGGCGGGGGCGATTCGAGGAGATTCCCATGTCGATGAAGAGGACTGCTCTGGCGCTCTCCGCGCTGCTCGCCCTGGGCGGCACCTTGGCCGCTCCCGCTTCGGCGAACAGCCCGATGCGCGGCTATTCGCGGATCGGAGTGGCGCCCGCGACGGTGGCGCCGGCCCCGGTCGCGACTCCCGTCGTTCGGTCGACGGGACGCGATGCGATCTCGCTCGATCGGAATCGGGTGGGGGCGCAGGTCGGGGATTCGCTGTTGCGGTTGGCGCCGACGACGAACAACGGGCGCTTCAGCCAGTTCGAGAACTATCAGGGCTCGATCTCGGCGACGACGACGGTCGACGGCGACAACTACGGGACGATCGTCACGAACCAGAACGGGAACATCCTCGGGCTGATCGGCAACAACGGCGTCGTCGACGCGTCTGCGCTGCAGGGCGTGGACACCACGGGCAAGTAGCGGCGCGACCGCGAAGGAGATGGCGATGAAGAGCTGGAAACACCTCGTGGCGGCCGGGCTTCTCGTCTGTGCGAGCACGGCCTGGGCCGAGCCGCCGGTGCAGACGCCGCCGGCACCGCAGACGCGGGAGCAGGCGTTGGCGCAGAACGTGGCGCGGGCCCGACAGATGCTCGAGCAGGAGGCGGATGCGGAGGACCTGAGGTTGCGGCAGGCGGGCGGCGCCGGTGCGCTGGCGTCGGGCGGCGTGTTCGCGACCGCGCCGGTGACGGGCGGGCAGGTTCGCCAGCAGCTGGCGACCAACCTGTCGCAGGTCGACTGGGACTTCCGCTGCCACAAGCTCAAGATCAAGGACAATCAGGGCGTCGTGAACGTGGTCTGCGGCGAGAACCTGGGCGCCGTCAGCGGCAATCAGGCCAACCAATACGGAACCACCGTCAATACGACGGCCCGCTAGGAGACCCCATGACCCTCAAGCCTTCTCTTCGGAACCTGGGCCTCGCGCTGGTCGTCGCCGTCACGGCGGTCGCGGCAGGCGCGCACGACGGCCACCTCGAGCGTCGCGGAGACAGCCCGCGGGGTCTGCGCGGTGGCATCTGCACGTCGAGCGGTGGCGATCGCTATCGGATCGTCGAGGCGGTCTCGCTGCGGCGGGCGGCCCGTCGGGATCTCGAGCGGTTGCCGCTCCGCCGCGAGCGCCTCGGCTTCATGGACACGATCATCGTGGTCGAGCCCGAAGCCCAGGTCGAGTTGATTCCCGAGCTCCGCTGAGCCGAACCGGCCCCGATCGGGCCGTCGGGCTACTCGAGGCCCAGCTTCTGGAAGGCCGCCAGCTCCTCGTCGGAGACGCCCAGGGCCTCGCGGCGCCAGGCGTCGAAGGAGCCGTGGGTCTCGTCGATGGCGGCGAAGGCCGCTTCGAGGAAGCGGCGCTCCACGCCCAGGACGGGGCGCAGCGACTCGCCGTCGACGCGGAAGAACGAGAACAACTCGGCCATCTGCATGGCGCGCTCGATGCGTGCCGCGGTGTAGTGGTTGGTGAGCAGGAAGTCCTCGTAGACGGTCTCCAGCGGGACGCCCAGCGAGCGGAGGATGATCGCCGAGGCGAAGCCGGCACGGTCCTTGCCGGCCGTGCAGTGCACCAGGGCGGGCAGGTTCTCGGACTGCATCAGTCGCTCCATCATCGCCGCGTACCGGTCGGCGAACTTCGTCGCGAACATCTTGTTGCCCTCGACGAGGAACTCACCCAGATCCCGGGCCGCGAGCGCCTCCGGGTCGCTCATCATCTCGCGGAAGCCCTTGGTCGAGAAGGAAGGGTCCCAGATCTCGAGGTGCGCGACGGCCGGAGTGTTCGTCTCGGGCAGGCGGTCGGGCTCCTCGCCCCACTCCTCGGGGCCGCGGAAGTCGCAGACCAGCTTGATGCCGAGGTCGGACACCTTCTCGAGGTCGGCGTCGGTCAGGCTGTGGAGATTGTCCGAGCGGTAGAAGGTGGTCCACTTCACGGTGCGGCCGTCGGCGGTCGCATAGCCGCCCAGATCCCGAAAGTTCGCGGCGCCATCCATCGGGACGTGCCGGCGCTGGACGTGCTCCGGCATTCCCTCGTAGAGGGGAGGAGCATCGCTGCAGGCCAGGGCCAGCAGCAGGAAGGTCAGGGCGGCGAGGGTGGCGCGCAGGGTCATGGGGCCTCCTGGGGGCAGAAAGGGGTACTGCGGGCAGCTCCCATGCGCCACGGGGCGGCATTGAACCCCCTGAGGGCGGCCCGTGACCCACGCTTCGAGCCCCGATGATCGGGGCCGGAGGAGCCGCCACCATGATCGTCTACGGAACCCGAGCCACCGTCCGCCCCGGCCAGCCGCTGGCCCAGGCCTGCCCCGCCTGCAGCCGCAGCGAGCT
>JAJDAR010000369.1 GCA_029261775.1 Deltaproteobacteria bacterium
CGACCCGATCGACGGCACCCTGCACTCGTACCTCGAGGCCCGGGGGCCCTACGCCTGCCTGGTCGGGCTCGCGATCGAGGGCCGCTACGAGGCTGCCCTGGTCGGGCTCCCCCGCGAGGGGCTCTTCTTCGACGGCGTTCGCGGGGGGCAGGCGCGCCGCACCCGCCCCCGCGGCGTCTCCCGGGCGTGGAAGGCCGAAGCCACCGGACCCCGCATCGTGGTCTCGCACGAGCTGCCCGAGCCGGCTCTCGAGAGGCTGCGCCAGGCCGGCTTCGAGATCTGGTTCGGGAGCGGCGGGGCGATCTCCGTCGCCCCGCTGATCCCCGGCTTCCGAGCCGGGCTGCGCTTCAACCCGAAGCACGAGACGATCAGCATCCGCGGTCGAATCGGGGTGGTGGTCACGCGGGCCGCAGGTGGCCGGGCCTGGACCGAGTCGGGCGCGCGCTTTCCGGACGGCCTCGACGAGCCGGCCCGCGCGCTCCTGACCGCTGCGGACGAAGCGGACCTGCCGACCCTGGTCGGCGCCCTCGAGGGTCTGCTCTCCTGAAGCCGGGCCGGCCGATCTACATCAGCTGGTAGTCGGGGCCCTCTCCGCCCTCGGGCGGGGTCCAGGTGATGACCTGGTAGGGATCGGCGATGTCGCAGGTCTTGCAGTGGACGCAGTTCTCGTAGTGGATGAAGAGCTTCTTGCGCCCCGCGTTCTCCGCGTCGTCGACCATTTCGTAGACGGCAGCCGGGCAGAAGCTCTCGCACGGATTGCCGTACTCCTCCGTGCAGACGTCGCTGCACAGGTCGGTGTCGGCGACCACCAGGTGCGAGGGCTCGTCGGGGTCGTGAGTCGTGCCCGAGAAGCCGACCAGGTGCTCCTTCGAGAAGGTGAGCTTGCCGTCGAACTCGAACTCCTCCGGCTTCCGCTTCGCGGGCGGAAGGTCCTTGAGCTTCCGGTAGGCTTCGTGCCCCGCATGGAACTCGGGCTCGCCGAGCAGCCCGCCGCCGTCGGAGAGGAAGCGGCGCACCGGCTCGTTGAGGAAGAAGAAGGGCAGGCCGGCGGCGAACGAGGCGTGCTGCGTGCGCGCCTTGTAGTGCTCCTCGTAGGCCCAGCTCGCGCGGTACCGCTCGGCGTATCCGCCGAGGGTCACGGACGTGAAGTCGTCCTGCTCGACCGCGTCGACGATCGTCTCCGCCGCCATCATGCCCGACTTGATCGCCATGTGAACGCCGGAGAGCTTCTCCGCGTTGCAGAAGCCCGCCGAGTCGCCGACCAGCAGGGCACCGTCGGTGTAGAGCTTGGGCATCGAGGTGAGACCGCCCATCGGGATCGCCTTGGCCCCGTACCGCACCAGCTCCGCGCCGTCGAAGAGCTTGCGGAAGTACTTGTTCGTCTTGAGCTTCTGCGCCTGCAGGTGCGGGTCGTTGAAGGGATTGCCGGACTCGAGCGCCGTCACCACGCCGAACGAGACCAGGTTGTCCTGCATGTCGTAGAGCCACATGCCACCGAAGGCGTTCAGCAGGTAGTGGGGGATCAGCCCGTGGACGACGCGACCGGGCACGTGGTTCTCCGGCTTGACCCGCCAGATCTCCTTGATGCCGGTCTCGTAGACCTGCGGGTTCTCGCCTTCGAGCCCGAAGTGCGCGATCAGCTCCTTCGAGAGCGAGCCGCGCACACCCTCGCCGAGGACCGTCACCTTCGCCTCGATGTCCATGCCGGGCTGATAGGTCGGCTTGTGCTTGCCGTCCTTGTCGATCCCCATGTCGCCGAGACGCACGCCCTTGACCTTGTTGCCCTCGATCAGCAGGCGATCGCCCGCGAAACCGGAGTAGATCTCGACGCCGACCTCTTCGCACTTGGCGGCCAGCCACTTCACCACCTTGTTCAGCGAGGCGACCAGGTAGTCCATCTTCGCGAACTCGGGCAGGTTGAGCGGGAGCTGGAAGTGGTTCTCCTTGAAGAAGACGTGGGTCTGCGGCTTGTCGCAGACGAACTCGAGGGGGAAGCCCTGCTCGAGATAGTCCGGCATGAGCTCGCGGATGCCGCGGGGATTGATGCAGGCCCCGGAGAGCATGTGGTCGCCGACCTCGGCGCTCTTCTCGATCACCAGCACCGCAGGCGCCTCGACGCCCCGCGCCTCGCAGGTCTTCATGAGGTGGTAGGCAGAGGCGAGGGTGGCGGGGCCGGCGCCGACGAACAGGACGTCGACCTCCATGGTCTCGCGTTCGACCGGGGCGTTCATCGGAGCTCCTTCGGGGCGATGGGGCGAGGTGGGTCGCGGCGCACCGGCCCGTCCCTCACGGCGCCGACGATAGGCGAGAAGGGCCCGTTTTCAAGCCGATCCCCCTGGGGTCCGAGTCCCGACCCGAACCGATTTCCCCTGGAACGCCGCGGCGTTGACCCCTCCCAGGCGCTCCTCTAAGGTCGCGCCCCGCCCGCTCCGAGGAGACCCGCCATGGCCACCATGATCACCGAGGAGTGCATCAACTGCGGGGTCTGCGAGCCCGAGTGCCCGAACGACGCGATCAGCGAGGGCGCGGAAACCTTCGTCATCGACCCGAAGCTGTGCACCGAGTGTGTGGGGTTCCACGAGGCCGAGCAGTGCGCCGAGGTCTGCCCGGTCGACTGCTGTGTGCCCGACCCGAACAACGCCGAGCAGGAGGGGCCGCTCTTCGAGCGGGCCAAGGAGCTCCACCCGGACAAGGCTTCCGACCTCGTGTTGTCCCCGGAGACCTCCCGCTTCCAGCAGTAGAGTCCGCGGCGCCTCGACGGCCGGGCCGTCAACGGGCCAGCAGGCTGCGGCGCAAGAGGACGAAGCCGACCAGCCCGGCGGCGAGGACGGCGGCTGCGACCCAGAAGGGAGCCGTCGGCCCGACGTCGGCCATCAGCATGCCGCCGCCCCAGGCCCCGACGATGCGTCCGGCCGTCCCCATCGCATTGCTCTGCCCCAGCAGCTCGCCGGCCTCCTCGGCCCGGCAGGCCTGGGAGTAGAGGCTCGTGAAGGTGGGGAAGGCCAGGCCGTTGCCGATCGCGATCACCGGGCCGACGAGGAAGAACCACCCGTAGGCGGGCGCGATCGCCGTTCCGACGAAGCCGATCGCCATCACCCCCAGGCCGACGGCGACGAGGCTGAACTCGGAGGCGAAGCGCACCAGGCGCCCCAGCAGCAGGCCCTGGGTCAGCGCCAGGAACACCCCGATCCAGGCGAAGATCAGGGCGGCGTCGAGCTCGTCGGCTCCGAAGCGCGTGCTCAGGTAGAGGGTGATCATCGCCTCCATCACCGAGAAGGCGGCGAAGAAGACGAAGAAGAAGGCCAGGAACAGCGCGATGCGACGCTCGTGGACGGCCCCGATCAGGCGCAGCGGGGTGGGGATGAGGCTCACCGCGAGATCGCGCAAGGAGGGGCGAGCGAGCTTCGTCGGGCGCGATTCGTCGAGCGTGAAGAGGGCCAGGAGCCCGTTGGCCGCCGCGAGCACGGCGACTGCGTAGAAAGGAGCCTTCTCCTCCCAGGCGGCCAGGAGCCCTCCCATCATCGGTCCGAGGATCATGCCGGCACCGAAGGCCGCGCCGATCAACCCCATGCCACTGGCCCGCTGCGACGGGGGCGTGACGTCCGTGATGACCGCCTGGGCGGTGCCCACGCTGGCCGCGAAGAAGCCGGAGAGCACGCGAGCGACGTAGACGGTCGGGATGTCGGTCGCGAGCGCGAGCAGGATGAACGAGGCGGTCGTTCCGAACAGCGAGACGATCAGCACCGGCCTGCGTCCGACGCGGTCCGAGACCCAGCCCCAGAACGGCAGGAAGAGCAGCTGGGCCAGGGCATAGAACGACAGCATCAGGCCGATCTGGACGGGTGTGGCGCCCAGGCGTTCGGCGAAGAGCGGCAGCACCGGGATCAGCACGCTGAACCCGACGAAGTCGATCAGGATGGTCGAGAAGACCACCACGAGCAGGGTCCGGCGCTGGGTCAATTCGTCATCGCTTGTGGGGACGCACGGGCCGCTTACCATACTGCGGCCCATGCGGACGATCGACTCGACCCTCGTCGACATTGCGCGCGACTTCCTGGATGCACACCAGGCGCTTCGGCGCCTGGCTGCGCGCCATCGCAGTGGCGAGCTCCATTTCGACGAGGTGGTTTCCCTGGTCGGAGACGACGAGGAAAGCGTCCTCTTCCGCTTGAAGGAGCGCTGTCACAGCGTCTTCCGGATCGAGGAGGAAGCGAACGTGGCGATCGGCCCCGGCGTGCTCTTCGACCTGGCCGTGGGCTCGCTGTTCCATGAGGCCATGAAGTTCCGCGAGAACGTCTACACCCGGGACGTCTACGGTCCGCGAGTGCGCGCCCTGCGCCAGGCCGACGTGCCCGATGCGGCCGGCCTGCTGCGAGAATCGGAGAAGATCATCGCGGACTCGGGAGCGCGGCTGGAGGAGTCGCTGCTCGAGGCCGAGACCCTGCTGCGCCAGACCGTCGGGCAGTTCCGGGTGCTTCTCCGCGAGAGCCAGGCGAACGCCTACGTCACCCGGTTCATGATGGAGCACCGGGTGCAGGTCGAAGAGGTGCTGGGTGACCCGCTCGAGGTCGTGCTCGCCGCCACCCACGGCCACGCTGCCCAGGGCTTCGCCGCTGCGGCGCGCTCGTACTTGAAGAGCGGCTTCTTCGAGGCCGGGGGTCGCGCGGTGGCCGAAGCGCAGCGACATGGCTTCGAGGACGCACAGTCGCGCGGCCTGACGGCCTATGCCGAGGGCATGCAGGCCTACCTGGACGGCGGGTACGCGCACTCCCTGCGGCGGCTGCGGGATTGGACCGATGCGCCCCGGGACCCCGGGACCGCCGATCTGGCCGGGCTCGCGGTCACGGCATTGTCCCGCCTCGGTCAGCTCGTCGACGCCGAGACGGCACCGGGACTCGCCGACGAGGCGACCGAACTCGCACAACGCATCCGGGAGAGGGCCGACGGTGCCGCGACGATCTGAGGAGCGCGGTGCCGAAGGTCTCGCGATCCGGTGATCAGGTGCTGGCGGGCCGGTTGCGATCCATCAGGATCGCCCGCTCGACCAGACCGCGCATCTCCTGACGCCGCCAGGCCACGACCTCCTGGGTGAGGATGTCGTCGACGCCCAGCAACGTCGCTCCGACGCCGCCGGTGGCATAGTGGAACACCAGAGCGCCCATCATGCTGCCCATCAGATGGCGCGTCGAGCAGCGGTAGAACTCCCCGGCATCCATGCCCGACTTCAGGAAGACGAGCAGCCGGCGCATCAACCGGTCGACCGGATAGGCGAGCAAGGGGCGACTCGTCATCTCGTACTGATCCACGAAGATGCGGATCAGCACCATCGCGAAGGTCGGGCGCTCCGCCAGCACGTCGTTCATGCTGTCGACGAGGCGGACCAGCCGATCCGCGTGATCCCCCGGTCCGTCGAGCACGTGGGCGACGCGTTCGTCGAGGATCTCCATCATGCCCGCGAGCACCGAATCGAAGAGCGCGGCCTTGCTGTCGAAGTAGTAGTAGAGCGCCGTCTTCTGGACGCCGACCTGACTCGCGATGCGTTGCAGGTGCGCGCCCGCATATCCTTCGCGCGCGAACTCCTGTTCGGCGACCTCCAGGATCTTGGCCCTCGTGTCCGCGCTGCTTCGCTCGATGCCGCTCATTCGACCTCCGGTCGCCCGCGAAAGTAGAGCCAACCAGAGATCCCGCTCAGGATCAACAGGATTCCGATCCATTGCGGCTCGGTCAGGCCCAACCCGACCTTAGGGTTGATTCTCAGCATTTCGATGAAGAATCGTCCAAAGCCGTTCATCGCCAGATACTCGCCGAACAGGAACGGGCTTTTGTGACGGCGCTTCCAGAGGATGGTGCCTGCGATCAGGAGCCAGACCACCTCGTAGAGCTGGGTCGGGTGGACCGGAACCAGGGTGGGCGGCGCACCCTCGGGGAAGGCCACCGCCCAGGGCAGGTCACTCGGTCGGCCGTAGTCGTCCCCGACCAGGAAGCAGCCGATCCGGCCGCACGCCTGGCCGAAAGGTGCCGCCGTGGCCACGCAGCTCGCGACGATCCGGGTCGGGATCCCGTGGATCCGGGTTCCGATCGCCACCACGATCGTCCCCCCGATGAGCCCGCCGTACCAGGTGATCCCGGCCCGATTGAAGAGCGCGTCCGAGAAGGGCATCGTGCCCAGCAGCCACTGGTCGAGGGCGAAGTAGAGCTTCGAGCCGAAGACGCCGCCGAGCATGGCGTAGACGAGGATGGTCGAGGAGAGCTCCGGGTCCTGGCCGTACTCGGCCAGGCGGCGGCCGACGATCCAGGCCGAGACGAGGAAGCCCAACGCCATCATCAGCCCGAAGGTGCTGATCGGGTAGCCGAAGACGTGGAAGAGGATCGGGTACACGGGGCCCTCCGGCCGCCCAGGCTAAACCACGGCCCTGACTTGGCAATGCAGCGGGCTGCAGGAGCGCCCGCCGATCAGGTGTGCGGGATGGCGACCTGGAAGACCGCGCCCCGGCCGGGCGCGCTCTCGACGGAGACGCGGCCGCCCCGGCTCTCGGCGATCTTCTTCACGATCGCGAGGCCCATGCCCGTGCGGCCGCCCTTTCCCGAGGTCGGTCGTGCCGAGAGGCTCTGGAAGATCTCGAAGATGCGCTCGTGGTTCGCGGGGTCGATGCCCCGGCCGTTGTCCGAGACGCGGATTCGCGTCTCGGCGCCCTCATCCTCGACCTGCACCTCGATCCGAGGGCTGGGCACCGCGCCCATGTGGTCGAGGGCGTTGCCGATCAGGTTCGCGAAGATCTGGTAGAGGCGGGTCCGCTCGCAATGCACCGGCGGCGGGTCGCTGGGCAGCACGAGCTCGATACCGGCCTCGTCGAGCCGTGGCTTGAACTCCGCCTGGAGCTGGGCCAGCACCTTGTGCGAGTCGACCGGATCCGGCCGTGCCGAGGTGCCATCGATCCGCGACAGCTCGAGCAGGTCGTGGATCAGCGCCTCCATCGTGCGTCCGGCCTCCTCGATCCGCCCGACGAAGTGCGTTCCCTTCTCTCCGAGGCTCTCCGCGAAGTCCTCGCGCAGCAGACGGGAGAAGCCCAGGACCGACACGAGCGGGGAGCGGAGGTCGTGCGAGACGGCATGGACGTAGTGCTCGAGCTCGTCGTTCTTGCGCGCGAGCGCGCGTTCGAAGCGGCGCCGCTCGGTGACGTCCTGGAGGTGGGCGACTGCTCCGACCGTCCGACCGTCACGCAGCTGCAGCGGATGCGCGGAGACCGCCACGTCGAGGGAGCCTCCATCCTTGCGGCGCGCGCCGAACTCCACACTGCGCATCTCGTCGAGCGGCCCGACGCCCTCGAGCGCGCTGCGCAGATCCAGGCCCGGACGCAGCAGCAAGGAGAGCGGTTGTCCGAGCAGCTCCTCGCGGCTCCACCCGAAGAGCTCCTGCATCGCTCCGTTCACGTAGGTGATGAAGCCGCTGCGATCGACGGCGACGACGGGCTCGGGCGAGGGATCGAGCACCGCGGCCATCGAGAGGAGGGTCTCTTCGAACTCGGCGCAGGGCGGACTGCGGCGCCCGATGACCGCCACCAGCTTGGGACAGCCCGGTGCGACGGGCCCGGCCGACACGGTCACCGGAAGGTGGCGACCGCCTTCGAGGCGAAGCTCCATGCGGGCCTTTGCGAACCACCCGCGCGAGCGCAGCTGCCGCTCGAGGTGTCCGCGATGCTCCGGGATCGCGAGCGCGTCCAGCCAGGGAAGGCCGAGCGCTGCGTCGGAGCCGCAGACCTGGGACAGGCCCTCGGACATCCACAGGACGCTCCCGCTGGGCTCGACGACGGCGATCCACTCGTGGAGCCGGGTCAGCTCCTCCACCTGGGGCAGGAGAGCTTCGAAGTCGAGTCGAGTGTGCTCCGCGGCAGCGCTCATGGTCGTTGGGGGGTCCGTCGTGTGGCGAGGCAGGAGTCGCTTGAGTGCGCAACAGGGGCGAGAGCGTCGAACCCCGCGGCGTCGCTTGCGTTTCCCTGGCCCCGGGCGCGCCGATGCTATCAGAGCGGCCGAGCGAGGGTCAATCGAAACAGCGGTTCGCCCCCAACACCGACGGGTCTCTGCCGGCACTCACGGAGGGATGGATCACGCATTCGTAGGTGACCGGCAAGCCGTATTCGTGGGTGACCGGCAGGCCGTATTCGTGGGTGACCGGCAAGCGCACGCGAGTTGCGCGGTGATGCCGAGCGACGAGCGCGTCGGGGACGACGTGACGAGCGCGCTGAGCGCGTTCCGAGGGGGTCCCCATGGGAACCCGGCGCTTTGGCGACCCTCCGATGGATCCCTTAGCCTTCAAAGGCCCACCTGCAGGTGAGGCTCCCCCCAATGAACCAGACGACGACACAACCCAGAATCCGCCGACCTCGCCTGGCCCTGCTGATCGCGATGGCGATGGTCTGCCTGAGCGGCACGGCCCCGCCGCGCAACGTCGTCGTGGCCGAGCCGTTGCCGGCGGAGGTCGACGAGCGGAGCGTGGCGTCCGTGGTCTCGGCGCAGCTGGCGCGGCTCAATCCGCACCTGCCGCCGGCCCGGATCGAGCGCATCCAGCAGGCCATCCTCGACAGCAGCCAGCGGCACGGTCTGGACCCGCTCCTCGTGCTCGCGGTCATCGAGGTCGAGAGCCACGCGAAGCCCTGGGCCGAGAGTCCGAAGGGCGCGCTCGGACTGATGCAGGTGATGCCGTACATGATGCGGCCCATGGGTCTGGCCGGAAACCCGACCACGATCGAGGCCAACATCGAAGCGGGCTGCATGATCCTGTCGGGGAACATCCGCCGGCTCGGTGAAGCCGACGGGATCTCCTCGTACTTCTGGGGCTCGGACATCCGCGGTCTGTCCTACCTGCAGAGGGTCGAGGCCGCGCGCGACCGCGTCCGGCGCGCACTCCATTCCTGAGCGCAGCACCTGCCCTGGAGAGGGGTCTCACCGCCCATGGCGGATGGACTGCACGAGCCGATGCCCGACGCCGCCGAGCCCCAGGCCGGCCCGCTGAGGCGCTTCGAGCAGACCTGGAAGGCGCCGGACGGCAGCCGACTCTTCCGCCGTTCGTGGGTTCCCGCCGGGGCCGATCGCGTGGCGCTGCTGGTTCACGGCTATGCCGAGCACAGCGGCCGCTACGAAGGGATCGCCCGCTGGCTCGCGGCCCGAGGCGTCGCTGTCCACGCCTACGACCACCGTGGGCACGGACGCTCCGAGGGTCGTCGCGGACACGTGCGCAGCTTCGAGGAGTTTCTCGACGATCTCGACGGGGTCCTCGCCGAGGTCCGCCGCGAGCACGGCGGGCTGCCCCTGTACTTGATCGGCCACAGCATGGGGGGGCTCATCTCGCTGGCCTACCTCGTCGAGCGACAGCCCGTCCTGCACGGGGCCGTCAGCTCCGGAGCCGCCGTCAGCGTCGAGGCGCTGCCTCCGTCCCGGATCCGCATGGCGAGGCTGCTGCGCAAGGTCCTGCCGACGATGCGCATGCCGAGCGGGCTCGACCTCGAGGGTCTGTCCCGTGACCCGGCCGTGCTCGAGGCCTACACGGAGGATCCCTTCGTGTTCCGCGACATGACGCTGTCTCTCGGTGCGGAGCTGATCGAGGCAGCGCTGCGCACCGCCCCCCGCGGTGCGGAGGTTTCCGTTCCCCTGCTGGTGCTGCACGGCGCCGAGGATCCCATCTGCGATCCGGCGGGCAGCCGGCGCTTCGCCGACGACGTGCGCGCGACCGGGAGCGAGCTGCGGATCTACGAGGGGCTGCGTCACGAGATCTTCAACGAGCCCGAGAAGGAAGAGGTGTACACGGACGTGTGGCGCTGGATCGAAGGCCTGTCGTGAGCCCTTCGCCCGCACGCATGGCGAACCGCTCGTGAGCGATGGGCTGACCCATCTCGACGCGAAGGGTCGCGCGCGGATGGTCGACGTCGGGGCGAAGCCGGTCACCGAGCGCGTCTGCGTGGCCCGGGGAACCGTCGAGATGGCGGCCGAGACGCTCGCCGCGATCACCGAAGGTCGCACGCCGAAGGGCGACGTGTTCGCGACCGCGCGGATTGCAGGCATCCAGGCCGCCAAGCGCACCGACGAGTGGATCCCGCTCGCCCATCCGCTGCCGGTCGAGTCGATCGAGGTCGAGCTCGAGGCCGATCCCACCGGCCCCTGCGTGCGGGTCGAGGCGACGGTCCGGGCCCACGCCCGAACGGGCGTCGAGATGGAGGCCCTGGTCGCGGTCTCCGCGGCAGGACTCGTGATCTACGACATGTGCAAGGCCATCGACCGGGGCATGAGCGTCTCGGCCGTGCGGCTCGTGCACAAGACCGGTGGCAAGAGTGGGGTCTGGACGCGTCCGGGCGAGGACCCGGCAGGATGAGGCGGGACGAGTGGCTGGGTGGCCCAGAGTCTCTGTGCGCCGAGATGAATACCCCGCGGGGAACCGCGTCCAACCTTCGACGCCCTTCACCCGTACTACATCGGCGTTGGGGAACCTTCCGCATCCTGGTCGTGTCCCAACGAGCGTGGCATTCGTGACCCAACCTCTCCTCGAGCGACCCCGATCCGTCCCTGCTCGCGCCCTCGAGGCCTGCGAGAACGTCGACCCCGATCTCGAGCTGGTCGACAGCTGGCGGGCGGGCGACCAGAAGGCCTTCGAGACCCTGGTGCGTCGGCACGAGCGGCGTGTCTTCGGGCTGCTGCTTCGCATGCTCGGCAGCCGGGAAGAGGCCGAGGATGCAGCCCAGGACACCTTCCTGAACCTCCACCGCCACGGGCACCGCTTCCGACGCGAGGCCCGCTTCGGGACCTTCCTCTACCGCGTCGCCATGAACGCGGCCCTCAACCGTCGCCGCAGCCTCGGCCGCAAGCGCTCCCACATGGACGCCCTCGTGCGCGAGCAGGCCGGTGGCAGCGCACTGCCGAGTCAGCCCCGCGGTCCCGAGGACGCGACGCTCGGCGGAGAGCTCCGCGAGCGTGTGCAGCTCGAGCTGCAGGGCCTGCCCCCCACGCTGCGCGCGCCGGTGGTGCTCTACGACATCGAGGGGTTGGCCTACGGAGAGATCGCGGAGATCCTTGGGATTGCGGAGGGGACCGTGAAGTCCAGGATCCATCGGGCGCGGAAGGCGCTGCGGGAGCGCCTCAGTGACCTGGTCCGGCAGGAGGGCGAGCCGTCCTCTGGAGAAGGCGCAAGCACATGAGACATGCCAAGTGCGCGCGGCACTTGAGTCAGTACGTCGATGACACGCTGGACTCGCGGACCCGCCGCGCCATGGAGGATCACATCGCCGGCTGCACCCCGTGCCGGGACGAGCTCGGCGAGCTGCGGCGAACGGTCCACCTCTTAGGGACGCTCGCGGGCCGCGGGGATCCGCTGCCGCCGATCGGCGATCGGGTGCTGGCGCGGATCCAGGACGGCGAAGGGCGACCCTCCTTCTGGGGTCGCATCGCGGGTGGGTGGCAGCGCGGACTCGACTCCGCCTGGGGCCCGCCGCTGGCGACGGCTGCCGTCGGTCTGGCCCTGCTCGTCGTGGTGCAAGGGGTCGAGATCGAGGTCACGGTGCCCGGCTTGCGCTCCGACAGTTCGGAGCTGCGCGTGGCGCGGGCGCCCTCCTCACGGGTTCCGGTGCCCGTGGCTCCGGCGGTCGGGCCGCTCGCGAGCCGTCGGCGCAACGAGGCCGAGCCCGTGACCCCCGTGTTCTCGACCTGCGTGCAGCGCGCCAGCGCGCCCGAGTGCGCTCCCTGGAACGCCTGGCTCGTCGGGCTGGGCATGCGCGAGCCGGAGAACTTCCTGCGCGAGGTCGAGGCCGTCCCGATGCTGTCGCGCAATCGCTGGCTCGGTGAGTTGTCGCGCTTCGCCGCATCGTCGGGCTCAGGCACCGTGCTGGCCACGAAGCTGCGCCAGAGCGGGGATCCCCTGGCCGAGACCGTTGCAAGCCACTTCGAGCGGCCCGGATCGGCCCCTCGCTTCGATCGTGGCTCCATCCGGGTGGATCGCTCCGGCGCCCGGTCGCGCTTCGACCAGCCCCCCGCAGCCGCCAGCTTCGAGCCCGGTGGGCCCCGTCGCTAGTCCGTCCGTCGCGACAAGGGCCGGGGTGGGGTCGATTGGCCGGGCAATCGGGAGCCAAGCCCGGTAGCCTCGGGCGCCGAAACCCCGCGGGTCTCCAGAGGCAAGCTTGCTCCACCCCCATCGACGACACCGGTTCACGCGCGTGATCCGGGCCGGAAGCCTGGCTCTGCTCGCTGCGATCGTGGCTGCGGCCGCGCTCGCGTCCGAGACGATCCACCTGATTCCCGACGACCGCGCGGACTGGCGGCCGGGAAACATCTTCGGGTTCCTGCGCCCCGGCCACAACTACGGCGAGCGTTCGATCACGGTGAAGACGGTTCCCGAGGGCGCGCTGCTCGACCTCTTCTACATCCGCTCGAACTTCCAGAAGCGCTACGAGCAGGCGGAGGCCCCGGTCAAGATCATCCTGCCCCCGCGGATCCAGGCGGGCCCGCGAGATGCCGTGACGATCCGCGCCTTCAACGAAGGCTTCCGGCAGAAGGAGGTAAGCATTCGCGTCGCCTCCAGCCAGGATCAGCTGCTGATCGAGCTCGAGCCCCTGCCCAACAGTCTCGTCGCGGCCTCCCACACCTACCTCGCCGGTCGCTCGTCGCTGGCCTTCCTGACCAAGGAATCGCTGACGGTGCGCGTCCAGAACCGCAGTGACGGCTTCAGCGTGATCCTGGCCGAGACCGCGAAGGGCGAGGAGGCCGGCGCGACGCTCGACCAGGTGAAGAGCCCCCTGGTCCAGACCGTCGAGGCCCTGCAGCTCGGCGAGGATCTGCTGGTTCAGGTCAAGACGCGCAAGAACGCCGGGAAGTTCGATCTGCGCTCCCGTCAGTCCCAGGACCCCTTGCGCGACCTCTACGTCTACTCCGTGGACATGGTGCCGGAGGACGGGGGTGTCGAGGCGGTCTCCAAGGCGCGCGCGGCGCTGAAGGCGATCGGCGCGAGTGAGGTGAGCGGCTGCGCGACGCGCTTCGACAAGACGCTGCGCGGCCGGCTCGATGGGGCCGATCTGGCGCGCGCTCTGGCGCCGAAGGGCGCGTTCACTGATCCGTACCTGCGCGCCGCCATGAAGCGGCTCGGCGAGATCTCGCCCGGTGGGCGCATCCACATGGAGGACGGCAGCGAGTTCAAGCCCTCGAGCTCGATCGAGCTGGCTGCCGCGATGAGCCAGCCTGCCGAAGCCAAGGGCTACCTCGCCGTGCTGCGCGCGTTCGTCGACCGCGTCGAGGCGCCGGAGCACCGGGCGGACACGCTGCGCGGTGTGCTGGCGCCCGAGCTCTCCGCCGCACGCTTTCGCGAGGCGCTCGAAGCGGCCGAGGCGGCCGAGCGAGCCTGCCGCGCCGCGGCCTAGCGCCACCACTCCCCGCCGATTTCCCCGGTCCCGAGGAGGTCGCCGCGATGCGCGGTGGACACGACGAAGGACCTCGAGAGCGACTGGAGCGCAAGGGCCCGTCCGCCCTGGCCGATGCGGAGCTGCTGGCGATCCTGCTCGGCAGCGGGGGCGCGGGTCGCAGCGCCCGCGCGCTGGCGGAGCAGATCCTGGCCGGCGCGGGATTGCAGGGGCTGGCCCGCCAGAGCGCGCGCGAGCTGCGTCAGGTCCGCGGCGTCGGAGCCGCCAAGAGCGCTGCGCTGATGGCGGCCGTCGAGGTCGGGCGCCGGCTTGCGACCCGCCGGTTGCAGGCGGGTGATCCGGTGCGCGGGCCCGAGGACGTCTTCCGCCACTTCCACCCGACCTTGCGCGATGCCCCCCACGAGCACTTCCTGGTCGTGCTGCTCGACGGGCGTCACCGGGTGTTGCGCGAGGTGCTGACCAGTCAGGGCACGCTCACCGCCAGCCTGGTGCATCCGCGGGAGGTGTTCCGCCCCGCCCTGCGGGAGGGAGCCGCGGCGTTGATCGTCGTGCACAACCATCCGAGTGGCGATCCCAGCCCCAGCCCCGAGGACCGGGAGGTCACCCGCCGGTTGGCGCGGGCGGGGCAGCTGCTGGGCATCCCGCTGCTCGACCACGTCGTCGTGGCGGAGCGGGGCTTCCGCTCGCTCCGGGAGGAGGGGGCCTGGGACGATCTGGACCCGCCATCGGCTCGTGATTCCCCGCGGGGCACCGCGTGGTCCTCAGTCCTCAAGTCCCCCGGGTCCGCCGGTCGATGAATCTCCCGATGGCTGAGGCGGCGAGCGACATCGAGACCCAGGTCGACCGGCGGCATTCGCCGCGGGCGCCCGTGACCGTGCGGATCACCTACGGGACCGTGGACGCGATGTTCAGCGAGTTCACCCGCAACATCAACGAGGGCGGTCTGTTCATCGCGACGGATCAGCCGCTCGGTCTCGAGGAGCGCGTGACCCTGCAGTTCCAGCTGCCCGGCGGCGCCGAGCCCGTCAAGGCCAGCGGTCGGGTCGTTCGCTTGCAGGAAGAAGCCGGCCCCGAGCCCAAAGGCATGGCGATCGAGTTCGACGAGCTCGACCGCTCGGCGCGCACGCGCATCAACGAGCTGGTCGCGCAGCTCCGGACCCGCGGCTAGCCCACTCCTCGGCTCGCGCGGTCTCGCGCAACGCGCTGCCCGTGAAACAGCGTTTGCCCTCGATGGTGGACGCGCGTTCGCCATTGACGCCCCTGCGCGCGCACGGGATCCTCGCACCACACCCCAATGCGACGGAGTGCCCCCCATGGCAGGCGTCAACAAAGCAATCCTCGTCGGAAATCTCGGCCGTGACCCCGAGCTCCGGTACACCCAGGGCGGCCAGGCCGTCGCCAACTTCAGCCTCGCGACCTCCGAGACCTTCAACGACAAGAGTGGTCAGCGGCAGGAGCGCACCGAGTGGCACCGCATCGTCGTGTGGGGAAAGGTGGCAGAGAACTGCGCCCAGTATCTCGCCAAGGGGAGGACGGTCTACATCGAAGGCCGCATCCAGACCCGTGAGTGGGAGAACAAAGAGGGCCAGAAGCAGCGCACCACCGAGATCGTCGCCCAGACCGTGCAGTTCCTGGGCGGCCCGCGCGGCGAAGGGGGCGGTCGCCAG
Organism: Deltaproteobacteria bacterium; assembly: GCA_029261775.1. Classification (GTDB taxonomy): domain Bacteria; phylum Myxococcota_A; class UBA9160; order UBA9160; family UBA6930. Next base: position 15,059 of record JAJDAR010000369.1, read on the forward strand.
GGCGGACCGCCTTCCGGCGGCGGCGCAGCCGGCGGCGGGGACAGCAGTGGTGGCAGCAGCGGTGGCTTCGACCCGGGCGAGCCCCCGCCGAGCGAGGTTCCGTTCTAGACGGCGCCGCGCACCACCCCCCAGGCTTCCGAAGCCGGGGTGCATCTGGCTAGGCTCCCGCCGTGATCTACCTCCTCCGCTACTTCCTGATCGTCGTCTACACGATCATCTGGGGGACGATCGCCTGCGTCGGCATCCTGTTCGGCGGTGGCACACCGCTCACGTGCTGGGTGGCGCGCAACTGGATCGGCTGGATCGTGGCCAGCTGCGGCATCCGGATCGAGGCCGAGGGCCTCCAGAACTTCGACCCCGCAGCGCCGCTGGTCCTGATGACGAATCATCAGAGCGTGTTCGACATCGCCGCGATCGTGCTGACCCTGCCGACCGACTTCCACTTCGTGGCGAAGAAGGAGCTGGCGCGGGTCCCGTTCTTCGGCTGGGCGCTGGCCGGCTCCGGCGTCGGCATCATGGTCGACCGCAGGAACCGGGAGCGCTCGGTCAAGAGCCTGCGACAGGCCGCCCAGCGCATCCGCGAGGGCGCCAACGTCATCGTCTTTCCCGAGGGCACCCGCAGCCCGACCGGCGAGCTCCAGGCCTTCAAGAGCGGCGGCTTCCACCTGGCGCTCCAGGCTGGCGTGCCGATCGTCCCGGCGACCGTGTCGGGCTCGCTGCGCATCACGCCCCGCGGCAGCCTCCGTGTGGAGCCCGGCACGATCAAGATCGTCTACGGCAAGCCGATCCCGACCGAAGGCCTCGAGGTCGACGATCGCGACGCCCTCAAGGACCGCGTGCGGCAGGCGATCGAAGCGGGCTTCGATCGGCAGATGCAAGGGCCCGCGCCCGCGCAGGCGAGCCATCTGCTGGAACAGCCAACGAGGAGAGAATCCTGATGAACTACCTCATCCTGCACTACGGGTTCGAGAAGCCGACGGCTGAGCAGATGCAGGGGTGGACCCGGTGGTTCGAGTCGATCGCCGACTGCCAGGTGGAGCGCGGTCATCTGCCGGGGGGACGAGAGCTGTCGACCGCCGGGACCCGCGACCTGCCCATGGAGAAGGACTCGATCACCGGCTTCACGGTGATCCGCGCCGAGAACCTCGACGAGGCGGAGCGCATCGCCCAGGGCTGCCCGATCGTCGCGAGCACGAGGGTCTACGAGATCCGTGGCGGGTAGTCAGCCGCGCCGGCCGGCGGGAGGAGAAGACGTGCGAATGCTTGCGCTCGGAGGAGTCGCCGGGCCGGCGCTGATTGCGGTCGTCGTCCTGGTGGCCGCGTCGCTCAGGCCCGACTACAGCCACGTGGCCCAGTTCATCAGCGAGCTGGGCGCCACCGGCACGCCGAACGCTGCCCTCATGAACTACGGCGGGTTCGTTCCCGGAGGCCTCCTGCTGGCGGTCTTCGCCTTGGCGCTTGCGCGCGCCCTCCCGCGCAGCCGCCTCACGATCGTGTCGGCCGCGCTCGTGGCCGCGTTCGGCTGCGGAGTTGCGACCTCGGGCGTCGTCTCTTGCGACCCGGGTTGCCCCCAGACCGGCGGCTCGCTCCAGAACCTGATCCACGACCGGATCGCTCCCCTCTCCTTCCTCTGCCTGATCGTCGCAGCCGGCATGCTCGGCACCCGCTTCCGAAGCCTTCCCGGCTGGCGTGCTCTCGGGGCCTACTCGCTCGTGACCAGCGCCGTAGGCCTCGGCCTGCTGATCGCGCTCGCGGGTTCGCTGGAGACGAGGGTGTGGACGGGCCTGTGGCAACGGCTCCTGGTCGCCACCTTGTTCCTCTGGTGCGCCATCGTCGGGCACCGGCTGTTCGGCGCCTCCAGCGACGAGCCCGGCGCCGGTTGACGTCTCCAGGCCGGGTTCCGGACCTCCGGATGGTCCTCGATACCGGTGCAGGGCTCCCGGGGTATCCTCGCGGCCACCCCCGAGGAGGCCGAGATGGAACTGCCTGCGATCGTCACCCTGCTCGCACTGGTCGAGTACATGTTCTTCACCTTCCGTGTCGGCACGAGCCGCGCCAAGTTCGGGGTGGAGGCGCCCGCGGTCTCGGGCAACACCGAGTGGGAGCGCTACTTCCGGGTCCAGCAGAACACCCTCGAGCAGCTGATCATCTTCCTGCCCGCGCTCTGGATCTTCTCGAGCCTGGTCAGCCCGACGATCGGCGCGGCGATCGGCGCCGTCTTCGTGATCGGCAGGCCCATCTACTACGCGAGCTACGTGAAGGACCCGACGAGCCGGACGGCGGGCTTCCTGATGGGCTTCCTCGCGAACGTCGCGTTGGTGCTGGGCGGGATCGGCGGTGCGATCTACCGCTTGATGTAGTCGTGCGCGCTGCGACCCGGGCGGCGTGGGGCCGTGCGTGAGACGAGCGCGATGCCAGGAGTCCCTCCATGGACCCGACCGCGATCCTCTACCCGGCCATCGCGATGTTCTTCCTGACCCTCGGCGTGATGCTGTGGATGGGGCTGGAGCGATACCGCGCGATCCATGCCGGCCGGGTCAGCATCAAGTACTTCCGCACTTTCGACGAAGGCCAGCAGCCCGCCCGCCTGCACCTGCTCGCCCGGCACGTGCAGAACCATTTCGAGATCCCGCCGCTCTTCCACCTCGGCGTCCTCTTCACCTTCGCGAGCGGCACCGTCACCACGACGTCGATCGTCCTGGCGTGGCTGTTCTTCCTGACACGCTGCGTCCACAGCTTCATCCACCTCGGTCCCAACAACGTGAGCGTGAGGTTCTTCACCTTCGGCGCGAGCCTCCTGATGCTCGCCGGGATCTGGGCGGGGCTGCTCCTGCGCCTGGTCGGGGGTGGACAATGAGCGAGGCGAGTGTCGTCGTGAATCCGCGCAAGCTCGGTGCGCTGGGCTCCGCGGACCGAGCTTCGGGGCCCAGGAGGGCCTGAAGCTCGGCGATCTGCTCCGCGCGATCCTCAGCCGAGCTCCGGACGGAGCCCTCGGGCGCTCGTGTACCACGCGCGCCCTGCGTTCTGTAACTTCGCCCTGCCGCGGCTCGTTCTCCTTTGATTCCGAGGAGTTGGACGAGGCGCTGTCCCAGGGGGTGAGGGACCGACGGCATGGTGGAAGCCACGCGTAGGGGGCGTCGCGGTTCGCGGCGCCGGAAGACGGGACGTGGCCGGCGCGATGCCGGCGGCGGGGCCCTCCGGGTCGCGCGGGAGGTGCTCGGGGTCGTCCTGATCGGCCTCGCCCTGGTCTCGGCGATCGCGCTCTGGACCCACGTGCCTGCCGATCCGATCCTCTCGCTCGAGCCCGTCGCCAACGGCGCGGGCGTGATCGGGGCCAGCCTTTCCGGCCTGCTGATCCAGAGCCTCGGCGCGGGGGCCGCGGTATTGGTGCTGCTGGTGGCGGCGCTGGGCATCCGCCTGCTCCTACCCGGTGACGTGCAGCTCCCCACCGGCCGGTTCTGGCTCGGTGCCACGCTGATGCTGCTGGCGCTCTCCACCCTGCCGGCCCTGCTCGCCTCGATGGCTCCCGGCCTGGTCTTCGGCCGCCCGGGCTGGCTGGGAACCACGCTCGCGAGTCCGGAGAAGCTGATGCTCTCGGGCCCGGGAGCGCTCGCCCTGAACGCGCTGGTGCTGCTGGTCGGAGCCCTGGGCGTGGCCGGCGTGCCGCCCGGTCAGGCCCTCGCGCGACTCGGCCGCGGCGGAGTGCTCGCCGCCCATGCGGTCGGCAGCCTCGGGATGCGGGGCCTCGAGACGGCCCGCGTCGGTCTCTCGGCGGCGGCCACCGGCACCGTGAAGGTGCTCGGTCCGATCGCGCGGCTGCCCGCCGCGATCACCGTCTGGCGCGAGCAGCGAGCCCGCCGCGCCCGCGTGGCGGCTGCACGGGGCGAGACGGAGATCGCGCCGGATCCCGTCTCGACCGAGATCGCGCCGACGGCGGCCCCGAAACCCGCGCGTGGCAAGAGGGCAGGCGCACCGGACATCGTCGATCACAGCGCAGCCCGCAAGAGCGAGCCCGAGCAGGAGGCCTTCGCCTTCACCGAGCCCACGTCCTTCGGGCCCTATACCCCGCCGGACGTCGCCGAGATCTTCCAGTCACCCCCTGGCGGCGGCCGCAAGTACGACCGCGACAGCCTGATCATGAACTCGCGGATCCTCGAGAAGAAGCTGGCGGACTTCGGCGTGAACGGGCGCGTGGTGACGGTGCATCCCGGCCCGGTGATCACCATGTACGAGTTCGAGCCCGCCGCCGGTGTGAAGGTCAACCGGATCACGAACCTCTCGGACGACCTGGCCCTGGCCCTGCGCGCGCTCTCGATCCGGATCATCGCGCCGATCCCAGGCAAATCGGTGGTGGGAATCGAGGTGCCGAACCCGGATCGCGAGATCGTGTACATCCGCGACCTGCTCGAGTCCAAGAGCTTCCGCAACAGCCCTTCGCGGCTCACGCTGGCGCTCGGCAAGGACATCTTCGGGAACCCGGTCGAAGGCGATCTCTCGGCCATGCCCCACCTGCTGGTCGCGGGCGCGACCGGGACCGGAAAGAGCGTGTTCTTGAATTCGCTGCTCTGCTCGATCCTGACCCGGGCGACGCCGGACGAGGTGAAGCTACTGCTGGTCGACCCGAAACTGCTGGAGCTGTCGATCTACGAGGGCATTCCGCACCTGATCGCCGAGGTCGTCACCAATCCGAAGCGCGCGGCGGCCGCCCTCCAGGGCATCGTGATGAAGATGGAGGAGCGCTACCAGATGATGGCGGCGCTCGGTGTGCGAAACATCAAGCAGTTCAACGCGCGCGTGGACGAGGCCCATGCCGCCGACGAGAAGACCTTCCGCCTGAAGCCGCCCCCCGGCGAGGACGAGGGCCGCGAGGTCGAGTTCCAGCGCATCCCCTACATCGTCGTCGTCATCGACGAGCTGGCGGACCTGATGGTCGTGTCGGCCCGGGACGTCGAGGAGAGCCTGCAGCGGCTCGCGCAGATGGCGCGCGCGAGCGGCATCCACCTCGTGCTCGCCACCCAGCGACCGAGCGTCGACGTGCTGACGGGCATCATCAAGGCCAACTTCCCTTCCCGCATCTCCTTCCAGGTCTCGTCGCGCACGGACTCGCGGACGATCCTCGACCAGGGCGGGGCCGATGCGTTGCTCGGCCAGGGAGACATGCTCTTCCTGCCACCGGGCACCTCGAAGCTCCAGCGTCTGCACGGCTCCTACGTCACCGAGAAGGAGGTGACCCAGCTCGTCGAGCATCTGCGCGCCCAGGGTGCGCCGAAGTTCGACGACGACCTGGTACGCATCGAGGAGGCCGCCGAGAGCGGCGAGGGCCTGCCGGACGAGGAGGAGGACGAGCACTACGACCTGGCCGTGCGCATCGTGGCCGAGACTCGCAACGCATCCATCTCGTACATCCAGCGCCGGCTGAAGGTCGGCTACAACCGCGCCGCGCGGATGATCGAGCAGATGGAGCGCGAAGGCGTGGTCGGCCCGCAGGTCGGCACGCGCCAGCGCGAGGTCTTCGTCCAGCCGATCGGCGTCGAGGAGGACTAGGCGCATTGCCCGTCCGAGCGGTTGCGATCGGCCTGGTGCTGATCGGTGCGGTGGCGTCTGCCGCGGGAGGTGCCCCCCCGGCCTCTGCGCCGGACCGGCCGCCGGCCTCGCCGGAGGCCTCTGCACCGGCCTCCGATTGTGCGGCGGAGATCGCCAAGCGCGTCCAGACGACCTACGACGGGGTCACGGACCTCGCGGCCTCGTTCGAGCAGCAGACACGAAGCGCGGCCTTCGGGCAGGCCGGCGGCTTCGATGCACCCGCAAGTGGCCAGGTCCTCTTTGCCAAGCCGGGGCGCATGCGTTGGCGGTACGAGCGGCCCGAGCCCAGCGAGGTCGTGAGCAACGGCAAGACGCTCTGGATCTACGACCCGGCGGCGCGCGAGGTGCAGGTCCTGGAGGTGGGCGAGGCCTTCCTGTCGGCGGCGGCCATCCAGTTCCTGCTCGGCTCGGGTCGCATCCTCGACAGCTTCGACGTCGCCACCGCCGATTGCGGGGATTCCCAGGTGACGCTTCGCCTGGAGCCGAAGGAGGCAGCCACCTACGAGCGCCTCGAGCTGGTCGTGGACGCGGCGAAAGGTCGGATCGTGGCGACCCGCGTCTTCGATCTGCTCGGCAACGTGACCGACGTGCGTTTCAGCGACCTGCGCTTCAACCAGGCGCCGCCCGCCTCCGAGTTCGAGTTCGTCACGCCGGCGGGCGTCCAGGAGCTCCGGCTCCCGGGCTCCTGAGCCGCTTCCCCACGTCCGATGGGCGCAAATTGCGGCACCGGCCCGCAGTCCGGAGCATCCTGCGGGGCCCCCGGTCCCGGCGGACGCGCCGACGCGACCGATTCGCTGGTCGGCTGCCCACGGAAGGCAGTCCACTGCCCTGCGCGCGGCCACCCCGCAAGCGGGCGCGCAGCGTCGGTGGCACGTCACAGGCGTCAAGAACCCGACCTCGCGACGACGCAGCTGCGCCTCTCGGAGCGGCACCCCGAGGGCAGGTTTCGGGGGAAGGGCCCCTCGTCATTGGGATTCTCTCGGATCCTCACTCCGGGCCAGAGGCGACTCACCGGCCGGGGGCCAAGACGGCCCCTGTGACGGGGACTTGGCGGCCCGCCTGCACGTCGCCCGGCTTGACACCCCTGGGGCCTGGTCTATGCTGAACTGGTGAAAATCTCCGTGAAAACAAGGGGTTCGGAGATTCCGATGCCGCTTCCCGACCCGCCCATCCCTGAGCGATGCAGGTCGCATGGCGCGAACGCCGCCCGGCAGGTCTCACGCCAAGCGGTCGCGCCCCCTCACGAACCCGTGCGCCACGGGGGGTCACCGTCCCCCTGGGCGGGGCAGGCCCACCCCGGAGAGGCCGCATCCGGTACGCTTCCGGGCGCGGCGCCGGGTCGCATTCGCCTTGCTCGGCACACCCTTTGCAGCCCCCCTGTGCGAACCCGTGAAGCCCACGGGGTCTCGAATCAGCAGGAGAGGGCGCGATGAGCGAGTTCGAATCGGACGGCAGCCGGCGGGGTCTCATGAGGGACGTCATGAGGCGCATTTCTCCGGCAGGCGGACGAGAGGACGAAGCCGAATCGCCCGCTGGCTCGGAAGCATCCGACTCTACGCAAGGGGAGCGCGGGCAGACGATGGCAAGATCCCTTCACGACGAGATCGAGGATCTGCGCGAGGCGCTCCGCTTCTTCGGCGGAGACTCCGCCGAGTTCCGGC